>JBAZGH010000007.1:0-29819 GCA_041652935.1 Patescibacteria group bacterium
TACGACCGGCGATGTGCAGATTGGTTCTGACTTGGTATTTACGGACAATCTTTCAGCTTCAATTTTATCCAACGCGCCGATGTACATTACCGCCGGCGACCCCAGCCAGAATGTGAGTTTATATTTGAAAGGCAGCGGCTATGGCGGCATGGTGGTAGTGGAAGATATGATGCAGGTATATTTAAGCACGACAACGCTTGAAACCGTGTTTTCTATCGCGACCAGCACCGGAACGGTATTTAAGGTAGATTCTTACGGCCGCACTTACGGCGACGGAGCGTACGCGTCCCCATCAGCCGATTATGCCGAGTATTTTTATTCTGAAGATATTGATTTAGTATCCGGCGAAACGGTTTGCGTGGACATAACGCGCGATAACGCGGTTAAACGCTGTACGCGCGGAGCGGACGGAAACCTAATGGGTATTGTTTCCACTCGCCCGGTAATTATCGGCAATTCGCCGATTGGCCGGGAAAATAATAAAAATTATAAAATTATCGGCATGCTGGGGCAGGTGCCGGCTAAGGTTTCCACCGAGAATGGTCCGATTCGGCCGGGCGACAGCCTAACATCAGCTTCTTCCAACCCAGGCTATGTTATGAAAGCCGGGCCGGGCGACCCAACCGTGGGTGTTGCCCTAGAGAGTTTGGACGCGGAAATGATTTCGCCGGCGACTACTACTGCTTCGACCACTGTTCCAGCCCGGTATGAAAATAAATTAGGAGAAGTTAATGTTTTAATTTCCAGAAGAAATAAATCTTTAACGGTAGAAGAGGTGGAAAATACAGTCTTAGAAAGAATCGCGGCCATGGAGATAGAGGATGAAGTGCAGATTATGGTGCAAAACACCGTTGACGCTTATGATTTTGACCCGGTTGTAACAGAAATCATCGGTAGCGAGCTGGCAAGCCTTTCTAGTGGCTTTGACGGCAAGTTGAGCGTGCAAAAAGACGAGTTAACGAATTTGATTAATTCTAAGAGTTTGACTACACAGCAGGGTTTGGCGGCATTGGCGGCGGCGGTTGATGAAAATGGTGTTTTGATTGCAGATTTAGTATTGCATATTGCAGATTTAAGCGAGGAAATAGATTATTTAAAGAATGGGACGTTAAATATTGAATATTCAATATTAAATATTGACGCTAATTCAACTTCAAGCGCGTTGTCCGTGGCGCAGGCGGGCGACGGAAATATTGCCGAATTTAAACAAGGGACGACGACGGTTTTGGCGATTGCGCAGGAAAACGGGCAGCCGGTTGTTAAGTTGGCGAATGACGTTAAATTGGCGTTCGGGGATGAAGAAGAGGTAATGATGGCCTATAATTCAGATACTCACCAAATGGAGGTTGTTTCAAATGACAGGGATTTATATATTTCTTTAGGCGCGGGCAAAATGATTGTGGCTGGAGCGACAGAGATTTCAGATTTCAGATTTCAGATTTCAGATTCCGAAAACGGACCGTCAGTCGAGGTGCACGAAGGCAATATGGCCATTGATACGCATGCGTCTTCTACAGCAACAGCTTTAACGGTAGAGCAGGACGGCAGCGGCAATATCGTGGAATTCAGGACCGCGACTTTGGCGGTTATGACAATAAAGAATGACGGAGATATTACCATTGCCGGAGGAAATATGGAGGTCTGCGTCGGCGCCTGCCCGGACACGGAAACCTTTAAGCCGAGTTCGGAAGGAGATTTAGGCGTTGAGGCGGCGGTGTTCGCCGAAGACTACCGCGTCCATTGCCCGGAGGGCTGGGTGGAAGTTAGTAGAGATAACAAACACACCTTTAACAACTTTTGTATAATGAAAAATGAATTTACTTATGAAGATTTGGCACAAATTAACACGGATTTGAATACGGATGAATACGGAGCACGGATGCCGGTAACGAATGTTAGTTTAACCGAAGCGAAGAATTATTGTCGTTCTCTTGGAACCGGTTATCATCTTACAACTGACGCGGAATGGATGACGATTGCCGAGGATATAGCCGGGCTGCCGATTAATGATATTAGTGATAAGGATGGGTTGCAGCTAGCTAACGGAAATAATTCAAATCTACAAATAAATTCAAATGCTTCAAATGCAAATAATTCAAATGTTGAACCGAATATCGATACCTGTAATTTATATGTAAGTTTAGCTGATGCGGAAAATGCGTTTGCTGAAACTTGCCAGCTTCGGGGAACAAACGGCGATACGGCTGACTTCGGCTATACGGATACCGGCGCCCATTTTGCGATGTCTTATAATCCAGCCGCCGCGGGGCAGGCGTCTTTAAGGACGCATGTTTTGCCGAACGGGCAGATTATTTGGGATATCGCCGGCAACGCCGCCGAATGGGTGGATGAATTATCAAACGCGGATGAACAGCCCACTGATGCTATACCGGCAAGTGAATGGCTGGAATATAGCGCGATTACAAAATACGCAAACATGTCTTATATCCGGCCGTCCGACTATACTTTAACGTCGGCTAACGGAGCGGGCATGCTCTATACTGATTATTCTGCCGGCTCTGCGACCAGAGGAGCGGTGCGCGGCGGATCGTATTTATCAGGTGAAAAAGCTGGTGTGTTTGGGCTGGATTTGAGCCATGCGCCAAGTTATGCGGGTGATGAGGTTGGGTTTAGGTGTGCTAAATAAAATAAAAATTAGCAAATGATTTATAAGATTTATATGAAATATATAAAATAATAAAAATATTTTAAAATAATCATATAAATCATCTGCAAAAAAATAGTTAATAAAAAATAAATAATTAGCAAAAGATTTATATGATTAATATGAAGAATAAAGATAAAAATAAATCAATAATCATTTTTGAAAATTTTCCAGTCCGCAGAAAGTGGGTAGAAAAAGAGGAAAAATGGTATTTTTCTGTAATTGATATTATAGCGGTTTTAACTGGACAGGCTGATTATAAAAAAGCTCAAAGTTATTGGACAACACTCAAAAATCGTTTAAAAAATGAAGGAAGTCAGGTGGTCACAAATTGTGACAAACTGAAATTAATAGCATCTGACGGCAAAAAGTACCTAACTGATGTGGCAAATGTAGAAACAATTTTACGTTTAGTACAGTCTGTGCCAAGCAAAAAAGCCGAGCCGATAAAATTATGGCTGGCTAAAGTTGGTTATGAACGCATGCAAGAAACCGTAAATCCGGAATTAGCAGTAAACAGAGCTAGAGAAAATTGGCAGAAAATGGGAGCTCCTGTAAAATGGATTGAACAAAGAATGCGCGGACAGGAAATTAGAAATAAATTAACTGATTACTGGCAAGTAAGTGGGGTTAAACAAGGCATGGAATATGCTAAACTTACAGATATTATTCATAGGGAGTGGAGCGGATTAACCACTAAACAACATAAAGATTTTAAAAAACTTGATAAAGAAAATTTGCGTGATACCATGACCGAGGCTGAGCTTATTTTTACTGCTTTAGCTGAACTTTCAACTACACAAATTGCTAAAAAAGACGAGGCTAAGGGGTATGATGAAAATTCTGTTTCTGCTAAAAAGGGCGGTAGCATTGCTAAAGGCGCTAGGGAACAATTAGAGAAGGCGACTGGTGAAAAGGTAGTGAGTGATGAAAATTATTTAACAGAAGGAATAAAAAGCCATTTTTTAAGCCCTAAAGGAAAGGCGCAGGCGCGAACTATTAACAAACTGCTGGAAAACGCGGAATAAATAAATATTATATTCCCCATGCAAGAAAAAACAGTAAAAATAGAAGAAATATTTAAAAAATCAGAGCAGTTGTTTAAAAAGACAATAAACAACCGTTTTTTGCTTTATAAGATTGCAGGCGTTTTAATCGCTGTTTCAGCAGTAGGAGCCGGAATTTGGTTTTTTATGAATAAAAATAATACGGAAATTGCGGAAGCCGGCTGGTATCAGGACAGCTGGACCAGAAGAATGAAGATTACCATAAATAAAACCTACACCCAGGGAGATTTAACAAATTTTCCGGTTTTAATTTCCACTACCACGACTAATATTTCCAGCTACGCCCGCACGGACGGCCGCGACATTATTTTTACCGATGCCAGAGGCGAAAAGCTTAACCATGAAATTGAAAAGTATAACGCTTCCACCGGCGAATTGCTCGCCTGGGCAAAAGTTCCTTATGTCGCCAGCAGCACCGACACTATCCTCTATATGTATTATGGAAATTCGGGGGCTTCAGATCAGCAAAATCCGGCAGGAATTTGGGACAGCAATTATAAATTAATAGAGCATTTCGGCGGAGATATTTCTTCTTCGGCCAATACAGTGACTTTTAACGGTGATGCAGATATGAATGCTACTACTAAGAAGTTTGGTTCAGGAAGTGTATATTTTGATGGCAGCGGGGATTATTTAAGCATACCTGATAGTGATGATTTTGCATTTGGGACTGGAAATTTTACTATTGACTTTTGGATGAAGTTAAGCAGTACAGCTGTTGACACCCCAACTGTTTTCGCCCAATACCCTCATGACAATAATAGTATTTATTTATTGTATTATGGAGATGTAAATGGAAACAGGCTTCGATTTGGCGGAAGAGGTGGCGGGATGAGCGTGTCGCTTGATCTTTATTCTCCTGTTGATTCTATCGAAGATACGGACTGGCATCATATAGCATACGTCCGAAATGGTTCAAGTATTTCTTGTTTCATAGATGGAACTTCTGTTGAAAATGTCGGTACAGATATCGGAGAAGATACGATGCCAAGTATTAGTGATCCGTTTTGGTTTGGCGCTATTCATTATGGCGGACCACGATATTTTTTTTATGGCTACATAGACGAAGTCCGCATTTCCAAAGGCATCGCCCGCTGGACTTCTAATTTCACTCCTCCAACTTCTGCTTATGGCGCTGACAGCTATACAAAGCTTCTTTTACATATGGATTCAGATAATTCAGCATCAGATTTAACCGCAACAGCTTATGGAGACGGAGACTGGGTTAGCGCCGGAAAGATAGGGGGAGCATTTAACTTTGACGGAACGGAGGATTATCTTACCATTCCTGACGTAAGTTTTAACGGCGCGGTAAGCTCCCTAACTCTTACGGGTTGGATATATCCTGGAGCGGATTCCCAAAACGGAAAAGGATTATTTGGCGATTATGATAATAATACCGGTTCCGCGTTATGGCTTTATCAAAATGGGAAAGCGAATTATCTGTTAAACAATACCTACAGTTTAACCGGAGGAGCTACTATTTCAACAGCTGGTTGGACTTATGTCGCTCTTGTTTGGGACGGTTCAAACTATACTACTTATGTTAACGGCACCCCGGACTTGACTGGAGCGTTTTCCGGCCTTACGGACGGCACCAATTTTAATTTTGGAGCTTATGCCACTCCAGGCACCGCTTTTTATACTGGAAAAATGGATGAAGTTAGATTTTTAAATACCGTCCGTTCGGTAGAATGGATTCGGACGGAATATAATAATCAAAATTCTCCCTCCACTTTTTTAACCTGGAACGCGCCGGAAACCGGCGGCGGTCCGGTCGCCTATTGGCGGTTTGACGAAGGATACGCCAGCACGACCTATGACGGCGTAGGCAACAACCACGGGACTTTGGCCGGCAATACCACTTGGACAACCAGCGGGAAATTCGGCAACGCCCTAAGCTTTGACGGTAGCGGGGATTATTTATCCGTAGTTGATAATGGCAATTTTGATTTTGGCACAGGAGACTTTGCAATTCAATTTTGGATTAAGCGGAATGGAGCCCAAACTAACGGCGACCGCATTTATTATTCTTCCAATCCCGGCGTGGCGGGCGGTTTTATGATATATTTTGCCGCCGATCCGTACAGTATTTATATGCAATACAATGACGGCGAAAATCATTGGATAGGAAATGTACCAACGAGCGACGGCGTTTGGGCACATATAGTGATTGAAAGAGACGGCAATACCATGAAATTTTACAAAGACGGGGTTCACCTCTCGGCTCTAAATGCCGATGTTTCCGGCGCAAGCTTTAATAATGCCGACAGCAATATTTATATTATGGGAAATGGAAATGAACCTGCGGGAGATATAGATGAATTTAAAATTTACAATCGCGCTTTGTCCGCCAGTGAAATTGTTGAAGCGTATAGCGCTTCCGGTGGAAGTGGAGGCGCGGGCTTAAGCATTTCTAAAGACGCGAGAGAGGGCGCGGACCCGATCGGCTGGTGGCGGTTTGAGGAGCAGGCCGGGACAACAGCAAACGACGCCAGCGGGAATTTTTTTAATGGAGCAATCACCGGCGCTACTTGGGCGACAGCGGGAAAAGTCGGAAATGCGTTCAGATTTGACGGGAATGATTACATAACCGTCCTTGATAAGCCTGCTTTAGATTTTACAACGGCGATGAGCTTTTCTATCTGGGTTAAATGGAATTCCTTTACTTCGCCAGCGACTATTAACTGGCCTTTCTCCAAGGGATTATATGACGATACTTTATCTTACACTTTAAGAGTTGATGCCAGCGGCAATAACGGATTATATTATTTTTATATTGGCGAAGGGCCGGGTGATATATTGCAGAGATCTGGAGGGGCAACGCTGGTTACAAATACTTGGTATCACATAGCGGGCACTTACGCGGCCAGCACAAATATACATCTTTATCTTAACGGCGTGCTTGATGACGGAGCAACAAGCGGAAATGTCGCTTCGGTTATTAACAGCTCTCAAAATCTTTATATAGGCACTTGGGAGCACGAAACAGGCGGATTGGGGTATTTAAGCAGATATACAAATGGATATATTGATGAATTAAAGTTTTACAATTACGCCCGCGACCAGAGGCAGATTATGCTGGACTATAACGGCGGCGGACCGGTCGGGTACTGGAAATTTGACGAAGGGTACGCAAGCACGACTTACGATGGGAGCGGGCGGGGAAACACCGCCACGCTGGCCGCCAGCGGACAATCGCCCAGCTGGACTTTAAACGGAAAATTCGGCAATGCGCTAACTTTTGACGGGACGAACGACTATGTAAGCGCAGTCGATTCTACGTCTTTGCGTTCCATAAGTACAGTAAGTTTTTGGGTAAAGCCGACAAGTACGATTAACAGTTCTTCGGCCGAGTATGAAGTGGTAAGTAAGCGGTTAAACAGCGGAAATTATGATGGTTTTACTAGTGGTTTTTATCCCACTGGAGATTCTAACGGCGGCAAATTTTATGTATTAAATGATCCGGGAGCGGCAGGTAACTCGACATTTTATAGCACTACCAATAGTTGGGCAGGGGGAACTTGGCACCACATAGCTTATACTGCTGATGGAACTAATTTAAATATTTATGTCAACGGAGTAAAAGAAACAAGCGGTTCTTTCACCACTTCTTTAACCGATGCCGCGGCGACATTTTTTATAGGTGTTTTATATACTGGAACGAATTATTTTTTCCCCGGCCAAATAGATGAAGTTAAAATCTATAACTACGCCCGCACGCCGGAAGAAATCAGAGAGGATTATTTAGCCGGCGGCGGGGCGACCGGAAAAGGCGCGGCGATAAAGTTAGGAAGTAAACGCAATGAAGGCAGTACCTGGGACGACGGGGGATTCGGGGGAGCGGCGCCGATTGGGTATTGGCGGTTTGAAGAGCAGACCGGGACGACGGCGAACGACGCCAGCGGAAATTTGAATACAGGAACAATCACCGGCGCTACTTGGGCGACAGTGGGGAAAGTCGGAGGGGCGATGAGGTTTGATGGAAGTGGAGATTATGTTGATATGGGCGATCCGGCTAATTTGCAAATTACCGGAGATTTAACACTTGAAGCTTGGGTAAAGCCGTCAGTGGCAGAATATGCACCTATCATGTGCAGGGCTATAAATGCAGACACACCCTTGGATTATATCTTATATTATTATTCTGATAACACATTTGCATTTGCCCTTGGTGATGGCGCATCTTCACCCGCAGATACAGTGTCAAGCGCTGCTTATCCCACAGGAAGCTGGTATCATATTGTCGGAACTATATCGGGGACAACTATGAATATATATGTTAATGGAGTTGCTTCTGCGCCTGTAGCTTATACTGGTACTCGCCAAAATACTGCTTATAATTTCAGAGTTGGCGCACTCTCTAATGGAACATATGATTTCAACGGCCAAATAGACGAAGTTAAAATTTACAACTACGCCCGTTCGGCCGCGCAAATCGCTTATGATTTTAACGGCGGAAAGCCGGTAGGACACTGGAAGTTTGACCGCGGAGAAGGGCCAACCGCTTATGACGCGAGCGGAAACGGCAATAACGGAACTCTTTATCCGGGAACCTCTGGGTCTACGACAGCGACTTCTTCAATGTGGACGGCGAATGGAAAAATAAATAACGCGTTAAGCTTTGACGGGACGGATGATTATGTTTCTTTTGGTGACAATAGCATATTTTCCTCAACAAATAAAACAATAATGTTTTGGATGAAAATGAATTCATATGGAGATGGCGACAGGGATTTATTTTTAGGAAAAGCATCTGAATACGTGATTGGTTACGACTATACTGACGCGGGGTGCGCCGCTGACAAATTATCATTTGCACTCTACGATGGTGATTGGATTTGCGCAAACAGCAATACTCAACCAGCATTGAATATTTGGCATCATGTTGCCGCATCATATGATGGAACTAACATGAGAATTTATATAAATGGCGTTCTTGATGGTGGACCCACCGCGCAGGGCGCTGCTTCTGATACTGCGAATGTTCTTTGGGTAGGAGATCTCGCCAGCAGCCCAGGGTATTCGCCGATTGATGGATTTATTGACGACGTCCGCATTTACAACTACGCCCGAACGCCGGACCAGATAAAGGGGGATATGAATAATGGTGCGGGAGTGAGGCTTTGAGCAAAGCTCAAAAGAATTTTTAATTTTGTAATTTTTAAATAATATCTAATTTTTAAATTTTAAACACGACGACCATGAATTATGATCTAGAAGAAAGAACAGCAAAATTAGGAGAAAATAATTTAGCTTTCATAGATGGACAGAATTTATATATGGGAACAAGATCAGACAGTCCCGTGTGGAATGTTAACCTTGTGAAATTTCGTGAATATTTATCCAAAAAATATCATATACAAAAAGCTTATTATTTTCTAGGGTATGTTAATGAAGACAATCAAGATTTGTATAGCTCTATCCAAGAAGCAGGATTTATACTTGTGTTTAAACAGCATAATCCCGCAATGCTAGGAAAGAAAAAAGGCAATGTAGACACTGATATAGTTTTTAGTATAATGAAGAAAATATACAAAAAAGAACCATTTGATAAAATAGTTCTTATTTCCGGGGATGGTGATTATAAAATGCTGGTGGATTTTTTAATAGAAGAGGGAAAATTTAAAAAAATACTTTTTCCAAATAAACAGTTTGCATCTTCATTGTATAAAAAAATAACAAGAGCCTATTTTGATTACCTTAAAAATATAAAGCATCTTATTGAGTTAAAATAAAAAGGGGGCCTTTGGCCTTGCGGCCGCCGGGACCCTTTTCGTCTTGATATAAATAGTGTAGCAAAGATTATGTATAATGTCAATAGTATGTAATTATTGTAAAAGAATTTTTAATTTTTAATTTTGTAATTTTTAAATAATATCTAATTTTTAAATTTTAAACACGACGACCATGAATTATGATCTAGAAGAAAGAACAGCAAAATTAGGAGAAAATATAATTCTATTTATAAAGCAATTACCGCGAAATGATATTAATTATCCATTAATAAATCAAATAATTAGATCAGCTACTAGTGTCGGTGCTAACTACATGGAAGCTAATCAAGCTAGTTCAAATAAAGATTTTAAAAATAAAATCAGAATATGCCAGAAAGAAGCCAATGAAACAAAGCATTGGTTAAGAATGATTGCCGTATCTAATGAAGATAAAAAACCAGTCTGTCGCAAACTATGGCAAGAAGCTCATGAATTAACCTTAATATTCGCCGCAATTTCAAAGAAATGCAAATAATATAAAAACATAGAAGTTTAAAAATTTTTAAAGATGACATTAAATAAAAAATTCTGTATACTAAGATAGTATTATAAAGAGCAAATAAAATGCCTAAATTCAAAGAAACAGACAATTTTATAGTAGACCTTCGCCAGCAAGCGCAAACAAAAAAGACAGAGCCGGAAAAGGAAGTTATTCTGCGGGAAAAAAAGAAAACTTTCAGCGAGCAGGTTTTTGAGCACGCGCGGGAAGAGGAAAGCCAGCCGTCCCGATTCTTTAAGAATGAAAACGAGCCGTCTTTTTCCTGGCTTGATTTTGTGCGCTATAATAATGCTTTTTTAATTATTGTAGTTGTCGGTGTTATCGCTTTTGGCGGATTGTCCATGGCGAGTGAAGAGGTTAGGGATGCTACTATCGGCGGGAAGCAGGTTTATGCCGAAGGCGTGGATAATACGCTGCTGCTGGAGACGGATTTTGATAATTTCAGCATGGATTTTAAAATTACCGGAATTATGGAGGATGAGGAAAATTATACGGTTACTTACAGCTATGTTGATATGGATGTTAAAGAGGGCGCCTGGCAGATTGCAGAGAAAGAAGGGGGAAGAAAAATTTCCAAGCCGTTCCGGCGGGATTTGGGGCTGTATCTGGCCGAGCAATTAAGCCAGGAGGCGAAAGCGCGGATTAAGGAACTGAAAAAACTGCAAAAAGCCGAACAGGAAAAAGGCCAGACAAAAATTGTGCAGGTTACAAAGTATTCGGGTTTAATCGGCAAAGTATTGGATTTAAGCGGAGCGGTTTTTACCGGATATGAGCCGGTTAAAAAGATAGAGTTGGCTACGCCGGAAGTTGATGAGGCGGTTCAAGCCAGAACGCAAAGCGGAAGCGCTGATAATCTGGCAAATGTTTATAGCGACTGGGTAGAGGAGCATCCCGAGGAAGTCGCTGAGCTTAACACAGATACACACGAATTAGATACGGATTTAAACGGATTACAGATTGGCGCAGATGACAGCGCGGGTAATATAGAAGAACAGACGGCCGAGACCGAGGAAACTATAGAAATTGAAGAAAATCCAGACGAGAATGCTGGAGCGGGAGAAGCAAGCGGCGGACAGGGGGTGGCTGTTGAACCGGCAGAGGAAGCTCCGGTTGAAAATCCGACGCCGGAACCAGCGGAATAAGCAGGGAAATCCAATCCCCCATAGGGAATTGGATTTCTAGGCAGATGATATTTAATTTAAAACAAATATAAAAATCCGACCAAAGTTTGGCCGGATTTTGAGTAAGAAGCAGATAAGCATGAGCCGGAAACCGATAGACAGTTTGTATTATTATCATGTTTACAATCGAGGCGTAGATAAGCGCCGGATTTTTTTGGCTAAATGGGATTATGTAAGATTTATTAGGAGTATGAGAGAATTTAATAATGTAAATTCAATAGGCTTTTATAGAAAATATTTAATAAAAAAGAATAATATGGATACTTGCTCGGCAAGCAGTTTGCTTGCCGAGCAAGAAAACAAGCCGCTGATTGATATAATAGCCTATTGCCTGAATCCTAATCATTTTCATTTATTAGCGCGGGAGATAAGCGAGAATGGGATATCTAAATTCATGCATAAAGTGGCCGGAGGATATACAAGATATTTTAATGAAAGGTATAATCGCGCAGGGTGTCTATTCCAAGGAAAATATAAGGCCAAAGAGATAACTTCGACCTACGACCTAATGAAGGTGTCGGTTTATGTAAACTGCAACTCGGAAATACATGGGATTGCCAAAGCGGAAAATTGGCCTTGGTCTAGCTATTTAGATTATATTGGAATAAGAAAAGGGACGTTATGCAATAAGAAAGATGTTTATGAAGAATTTATAAATATAGAGGAAATTAAAAAGCTTAAAGAATATATAAAATTTTGCAACGAGTTAATCCCAGAAATAAAAGCAGTGAAGAATTTAGAGAAGCATGGCTTGGAGTAAAAATTATATCAGCCGCCAAAAAGTTATAAGTAATATAATTTGAAGAATAATGCCGGAAGAAAAACTGATATTATATTTTATAATACGATGAATTTTAATATGAAAATTTTGCAGTGGCGTCAGTAAGTTGTGAATTTTTTTAATTATAAAATTTTGGCTTTTAGCCGATAGTTCGTAGATTGCTATTAACCAGTCCGGCAGCATGGCGCCGATAAGGGCAAATATTATATTAATTGAAATGAAGAAGCCGGGTTTTAAAAAAAATAATGAAATTAAAATCAATAATACTCCCAGATGGTCTATTATAGCGGCTCTGCCCATTTGTGAAATTGTAAAATTTTTAAATTTTTCATCTCCGTGCGGGATTAAATCAAGGATATAATGGGAAAGCAGGCCAACAAAAAAAGCCCCCATTGGGTTTGTGACGCCTTGCGTTATGGCTATGGCGACGGTTGAGTGGACGGTTAGGAACATGACGAAATTTTTAATTTTGTTATTTTTAAACAATAACCAAATGAACTAATTTCTAAACATGATGTCGCGTCACGTTTTAAACATTTGGTAATTTAAAAATTGTTTGAAAATTGAAAATTAGAAATTGAAAATTATGATTGGTGCCCTGGGAGAGACTTGCCCGCCACATCTCGCTACGTTCGTGGGCGGGTCGCTTCCTCCCATTAGGCGGACAAGCACTGACGTTCGCGAAACCATTTTGTGCCGCCGGTCGGACTTGAACCGACACGGTATTGCTACCACATGATTTTGAGTCATGCGTGTCTACCAGTTCCACCACGGCGGCCTATTAAAACAAGCTTTTTTTAGTTTATCGCAGATATGGCCAGTTGTCAAAGTATATAGAAGTCGGTATAATATAGGTAGTTAAATCAACTACCATGAACTTACAAACAGATTACAAATTTACAAACTCTAGAAAATTTTTTTAGCCCATGTTTGTATATTTGTATTATTGTTTGTAAATTCGTGGATGCATTTGTAATGTCTAAAATAATATCAATTATAAACCAGAAGGGCGGGGTGGGAAAAACCACCACTGCCGTTAATTTGGGTTCATATTTAGCGCATCTTGGAAAGCGCGTGCTTTTGGTTGATATTGACCCGCAGGCAAATGCTACTTCCGGGCTGGGGATAGAGCCGCAAAAACTGGAAAGCGGAATTTATGAGGCAATCATTAGGGATGACAGCCCGCTTAGCCATTCAATTAAGCATACAGCGCAAGATAATTACAAGATAGCGCCGGCGACCATGGCATTGGCCGGAGCCGGAGTAGAGCTGGTTAATATGCCTAATCGCGAATTTCGTTTAGAGCAAGTGTTAAATAGCGTTAGAGACGAATATGACTATGTTATAGTAGATTCGCCGCCGTCACTCGGGCTTTTAACTATTAATGGCTTGGTAGCGGCGGATGAAATTTTAATCCCGATTCAATCGGAATACTTCGCTTTAGAGGGTTTGGGGCATTTATTGCATACGATTAATTTAATCCAAAATAATTTAAAGCCGTCTTTAGGAATTATGGGCGCTGTTATTACTATGTACGATACCCGCAATAAACTTTCCCGCGACGTTATGCAAGAATTATATCAATATTTTCCCAATAAAGTATTCCGCAGCGTTATTCCTCGCTCGGTTAAATTAGCCGAAGCGCCGAGTTTCGGCCGTTCAATATTGCATTATGACCCGTTATCAAAGGGAGCAAGAGCATACGAGAGGTTGGCAAGGGAGGTTATTGACTTAGAATAATACTAAAATTTTTAATTTTTAATTTTTAAATAAATCTTAAATCTTAATTTTTAAAAACACGGATTTTATCATAATCATATATAGCTGTCGTGTTTGGGATTTTAAAATTAAGTATTATTTAAAAATTATAAAATTAAAAATTTACAATACTTTATACTAAATATAAAATTATGGTTGCAAATAATTCATCTCTCGGTCGGGGCCTAAGCTCCCTTATACCGCAAAAAAATAATAATCCCGAACCGGAAAATGAGCAAATTTTGGAAGAGGGGAATGATGTACAGATAGAAGGGGGGAGGGTAATCAGCCAGCCGCAAGCCGGAGACAGTTTGGCTTACGTTTCCATCAGCTTGATAGATGCTAATCCGATGCAGCCGCGCAGCCGGTTTGAATTGTCGTCCCTGGAAGAGCTGGAAAATTCCATAAAACAGCACGGGATATTGCAGCCGATAGTGGTAACCAAAAAATCGGACGGCCGCTATGAAATTATTGTGGGCGAGCGGCGTTTTCGGGCGGCAAAGCGGGCGATGTTGAAAGAAGTGCCGGTTATAATAAGGGAAGCGGACCGGCAGGAAAAATTGGAATTGGCGCTGATTGAAAATATTGTCAGAGAAGACCTTAATCCGGTAGAATTGGCAGAGGCGTACGAAAGATATATAAAAGAATTTGAGCTTACCCACGAGGAGGCGGCGCACCGCATGGGAAAATCCCGTTCGGCCATTTCCAACTCCATCCGCATTTTAACCTTGCCGGAAGAAATTAAAGAGGCAATGCGCGAAGGCCGGTTGTCAGACGCGCACGCGAAAGTTATTGTCGGCCTGGATACGGAAGAAAAGCAGCTTAATTTATTTAGGCGGGTTGTAGAGCGGGGCTTGTCGGTTTCCCGCACTCGGCTGGAAACGCAAAAGATGGGTGGAACCAGGGGAGCGCGGATTAAAATAGATGCCCGCGATGAAGAATTAGAAAAAAAATTACGGCAATATCTTGGTACTCGCGTAAAAGTAGAGCGAGCGGGGTATAAAGGGAAAATTATTATAGAATTTTTTAATTATGACGAGCTAGTGGAGTTGGCTAATAAAATATTAAGAGAGGATGAATAAAAAAGTAGAGACGAGGCATGAATAAAAAGTAGAGACGAGGCATGCCTCGTCTCTACTTTTTATTTTTTTATTTCCAGCGTATAAACCTCTTTAATCCTCCCCCCTCTTTCAAAGAAGATTTTATTTTATTGCGGGCGCGCTGTGTTTTAACGAATTTAAGCCAGTCTTTTCCGGGGCGCGGGCGATTTTTTTCAGTAATAATTTCAACCGTATCGCCGCTTTTTAATTTTGTATTAAGGGGGGCGATTTTTTCATTTATCATAACTCCGACGCATTGGTTTCCGATATCAGTATGGACAGCGTAGGCAAAATCAACCGGAGTGGAGCCATCGGGCAGGTCTATTACGTCGCCCTTGGGAGTGAAAGTGAAAATTCTATCCTGAAATACGTCAATTTTAGCGGTAGAAACAAATTCCTGGCTGGTAACGGTTTGCCGCATTAAATCCATAATATCCCGCACCCATTTCGGCTGTTTTTCCAGGGTTATTTTTTTATTTTTATAGTACCAGTGGGCGGCGATGCCGTATAGGGATTCTTCATACATTTTTTTGGTCGCCACTTGAAATTCAGTAACTTTTCCATTTGGTCCGAAGACGGTGGTATGGAGCGCCTGGTATCCGTTCGGCTTGGGCACGGCGATATAATCTTTAAAGCGATTCGGCTTCGGCTTCCAAAGGGAGTGGATCACGCCGATTGTTTTGTAGCAATCGGCAATATTTTCCACCACTATCCTTAGGGCAAATACGTCATAAATTTCAGAAAATTTCCTTTCTTTTTTCTGCATTTTTTGGAAGATGCTATATAAGCTTTTGAATCGTCCATGGATATCAAATTTTATGCTTTCCTCTTTTAATTTTGG
The DNA here is from genome assembly GCA_041652935.1 of Patescibacteria group bacterium. Lineage (GTDB taxonomy): Bacteria > Patescibacteriota > Patescibacteriia > Patescibacteriales > XYC2-FULL-47-12 > JBAZGH01. The sequence continues at coordinate 15,670 of JBAZGH010000007.1, forward strand.
AACGATTATTTTTTTAGTTTTTTCAATAAATTGCGTATTCTCAACTTTTTGCTCAATTTGGTACCTGTATTCAAGTTTTTTATACTCCTCCGGGTAAAGGTACTTGAAGCACAGGTCTTCCATGGTGTATTTAAAATACCAAATTCCCAATAAACTGGCGATTGGGATATAAACCTCCATTGTTTCCCTGGCGATTCGCTGCCGCTTTCTTTCGGGCAAGGCGTCTAAAGTTTCCAAATTATGCATCCGGTCGGCAAATCTGATTAAAACAACCCGGACATCCGCCGCCATAGCGATGAACATTTTTTTTAAGCTCTCCGTATGCCGTTCAATTCCGCGGTATTTAATTTTACTTACCTTAGTTATGCCCTCAACCATGTTGGCGACCTGCTTGCCGAATTGTTTCTCTATTTCCTTCAGATTCCTTTCAGTATCTTCAGGAACGTCGTGCAACAGGGCGGCGATAATCATGTCATTTTCCGCCCGTATTTTTGCCAGCGTCAAGGCCGTTTGCATCGGGTGCTGGATGTAGGGTTCTCCTGATTTTCTTTTTTGCCCCCGATGCGCGGACTCGGCAAATTCATAGGCAAGCTTAATTAAATCCGTATCGGCTTTCGGGTCGTTTTTTTTAACCTGCTCTATAATTTGTTGGATTGTTACAGGCATAATCTAGTTTATAAAGTTGAAAGTTAGAAAGTTTATAAAGTTCTAAAAAAGTAATACTTTTTAACTTTTAACTTTTTCACTTTTAACTTTGTCGCATTCCTTATTAGAACATTTTACGCCATCCTTGCTTTCAAGTAAAAGAGAACCGCATTTTTCGCATTTTTCGCCGGTCGGCTTCCCCCAAAGCGCTAGTTTGCATTTAGGGTATTGGTTGCAGGCGTAAAATATTCCGCGGCGGCCGCGTTTTTTGGTTATTTCGCCCTCATCACACTGGGGGCATTTTATGCCGGTGCCATTAGTGTCTAAAATATTTTTGCATTTTGGATAGCTTGAGCAAGCCATAAAGGGGCCGTATTTTCCAATTTTAGCAACCATATCAGCTCCGCATTTGTCGCATTTTATGCCTTCGTATTTTTTAGAAAATTCCTCAAGCTGCTCGCTGTCTTTTTGCCCGTCATGGTCCTTGTCGCCATTATTAAGCTGTTTGGTATTTTTGCATTCCGGAAAATTTGAACAAGCTATAAATTTTCCAAAGCGCCCCATTTTTATAATCATACCAGCTCCGCATTTATCGCATTTTTCATCTGTTTTTTCCTCAGTCAGCTCTTTTTTTGTAAGCTCTTTATTTTTTTCCTCCAAATTTTCAATAAACGGCCTATAAAAATCATCAATAGTTTTTTCCCATTCAATTTTTCCCTCGGCAATTTTATCAAGGTCGTCTTCCAGTTTGGCCGTGAATTTATAGTCAACTATTTTCGGAAAATGCTCCACCAAAAGTTTATTTACTATAAAAGCAATCTCAGTCGGGGCAAGCTTTTTGTTTTCATCCCGCTCGACATAATTTCTGGCGATGATAGTTGAAATTGTCGGCGCGTAAGTCGACGGCCGCCCTATTTCGTATTTTTCTAAAACTTTTACCAATGTCGCGTCCGAATAGCGGGCGGGCGGTTCGGTGAAGTGCCGGTCAGTATTAATTTTATTTAAATCAAGTTTTTCATTAACTGTTACGGCCGGCAAAATATTTTCTTTCGTCGTTTGTTGGTAAATTTTCAGGTAGCCGGCAAATTTTATGGTTTGGCCGGTGGCCCGCAATTGATAAATGTCCGCTTTTATATCAATGCCGGTGTTGTCTAAAATAGCGGCGGCGGCTTGGGTTGCGACTGCCCTTTCCCAGATAAGTTTGTATAGTTTTACTTGTTTTTCATCTGAAAGTTTCAGGTTTGCGGCGTTAGCATTAGTCGGCCTGATTGCCTCATGGGCTTCCTGGGCGTTCTTGCTCTTCGATTTATATCTTCTTGGGGAGGCGGCAAGATAATCCTTGCCGTGCTCACCCTCAATGTAAGAGCGGGCGTCGCTTATGAATTGTTCGGACAGATTAACGGAATCAGTTCTCATATATGTAATATAGCCGCTTTCATAAAGGCGCTGGGCCAGCATCATAATCTGCTTTGCGTCATACCCAAAGCGGGAGTGGGCGGCTTGCTGAAGAGTGGAAGTCGTAAAAGGCGGAAAAGGTGATTTAATAGTTTTTTTCTTGCTGATTTCAATAATTTCATAATCAGCTTTTTCTAATTCTTGTTTAATTTGTTTGGCTTGTTTTTCATCTTTAATATCTAATTTTTTAACAGCTTTCCCGTCAATTTTATTAAGTTCCGCAGTTAACGATTCATCTTTAGCGGTTTGCAAAAGCGCTTCAATACTCCAATACTCTTCAGATTTAAATGCTTTTATTTCTTCTTCACGCTCTACTATTAAGCGCGTTGCGACCGATTGCACCCGCCCGGCTGACAATCCTCTGGCTATTTTTTTCCATAAAAATGGTGAAAGTTTATAACCAACCAATCTATCCAAAATTCGCCGCGCTTGTTGAGCGTCAATTAAATTATTATCTAAACCGCGCGGATTTTCCAACGCCTTGGCAATAGCGTTTTTTGTAATTTCATGAAAGACAATGCGTTTAATATCTTTTCCTTTCAACTTGAGCTGTTCGGCTAAATGCCAAGCGATGGCTTCTCCCTCGCGGTCTTCATCAGTAGCTAAAATAATTTCATCAGCATTTTTGGCGAGTTTCTTTAAAATAGCAACTTGTTTTTTTGCTTTAGTCGGCACTTCGTATTCAGGCTTATAATTATCATTAATGTCAACCCCCAGTTTACTTTTCGGCAAATCCATAATATGTCCGAATGATGATTCGACTTTGTATTCTTTTCCTAAAAATTTTGTGATAGTTTTTGCCTTAGTGGGCGACTCAACAATAACGAGGTTCATAATATTCAATTAACAATTAAAAATTACGAATTACGAATTTAATTCGTAATTGTGAATTTAAGATAAGACATAATTCCCTCCGCCAAGGTGGCGGACATAACCCTTCAGCTCCATAGTTAATAAGGTAGCATTTATGGTGCCTGTGTCAAGTTTTACAGTGCGCGCCAGCTGGTTGATGTGGATTGATTCGCGGGATAATGAAGATAAAATTTTTTCTTCCTCGGGGGTTTGCGGAACCAGTTTTTGCGCTTCAACAAAATTTTCAATATTTTCCAGCGATAAGCTTTCCATAATGTCCTCGGCAGAAACAACCGGCTTAGCTCCCTCTTTTATTAATTTATTCGTTCCTTCGCAGTTCGGGCTGAAAATATTTCCCGGAACCGCGAATACCTCCCGCCCTTGTTCAAGCGCCAGCTTGGCGGTAATGCTCGCGCCGGATTTTATTGATGCTTCAATTACCAGCGTTCCCAGGGAGAGCCCGGAGATAATGCGGTTGCGCTGGGGGAAGTGATAATGAAGCGGGGGAGCGCCAACCGGATACTCGGTTATAATTAATCCATCGCGGTCTAGAATTTGTTCAGCTAGATAGCGGTTAGAGGCGGGGTAGATATTATTTTTATCTAATCCGGAACCAAGCACGGCGATAGTTTTTCCTCCGGCCTTAACGCAGGCCATGTGCGCCAAAGCGTCTATCCCCAAAGCCAGCCCGCTGACAATGATTAAATTATTCTGCGCCAGGCGGCTGATTAAATATTCAGTGGCTTGCTGTCCATAGCCGGTATATTTTCTTGAGCCGACAACCGCTAAACAAAAATTTATATTATCCGGCCAAAGCCCCTTGTAATATAGCATGGGAGGCGGATCATAAATTTCTTTCAGCAATTTGGGATATTTATCGCTCTTAATTGTTATCGCGCTTATATTTTCCCGTTCTAATTTTTCCAATTCTTCTTCCGGGATTATTTTTTTACGATGCTCTATAAATTCATCCGCTATTTTTTTATTAATGCCGGCGCCTGCCAGCTCGTTTGCCGAAGCATTAAAGGCGAACTCCATATTAGGAAAATTTTTTGCCAGCAAATCAAACCTTTTAGCGCCGAATTTATCAAAAGTGGAAAGAGCGACCCAGTATTTTATGTCTTTTTGGCTAATATTAAAAGTTGTTGACATATATTTTCGGATATGATAATATTAAATATCGTAGATGATAAAATTCTAAATACGAAATAATAAATCCGAAATAAATTCTAATACTTAAATTCAAATTTTTAAAACATTATGTTTTGAATTTTAATATTGTTTAGTATTTATAGTTTAGTATTTTGAATTTAAGAAAAATTAGTGCCTATCTTCCTACTTGCCTAAGGGCGAAATAGGTTGTAAGTAACTCTCCTCCTTGGTTATTTGCGCCTGCATTTGTCCCTTTTCCGGTAAGTAGGGAAATAGGCGTTAATAACGATCTTTTTTGGAGAGGGGCGAGGCCGTGCGGCCTTTGTGGACCCAACGGGTTCAGCGGGATTCCGGCCATATAAATGCCATAAGCGGGGCCCCTAGGCATTTTCCATTATGCCAGGAGGTTTTGCGCTTCTCAAACGGCCCTGAGCTGGTTTTGGAGCGAGAGCTTTCAAAATCCCCTCATCCTGCACCCCTCTCCAAGTCCAATTTTCGGCGGGTAAATCAAGTTTATTTTTAGCTCAATCAACCAACGAACGAACGGGGCTAAAAAAACTGGTTGCCCGCCTTTGTTTTTTATAAAGTATTTTTTATAATTTCCGGCATCATTTTTTTTAGTTTTATTTTTTCTTCACTGGAAAAATTGTCTAAGACAAATTTATCTAAGGACATCTGCTTGGGAATTCGACTCCCCGCGGGGAGTCGAATTCCCTGTTTAGCGATTCCAATCCGTACGCGAGTAAAATTTTTTGTTTTTAAATGATTGATAATAGAGTTAATTCCGTTGTGGCCTCCGGCTGAACGGTTTTTTTGCGCCTTAAAAACTCCCAGCTCAAAATCAATATCATCATGGACAATAGTTAATACATCCGACAAGTCCGCGTCTTTTTTTGCAAAAACGCCTAATTTTTTTGGCAGCAATTTATAAAAATCCATTACAGCCCTGACCGCTTGGCCGGAATTATTCATAAAAGTTTGCGGTTTTATTAATATCGCATCATCTGTTTTTATAATTTCAGCGTTAAATTTTTTATTAAACTGCCAATTCAATCCTTTTTCCTCTGCAAAAAAATTAAGCGCCAAAAAACCGGCGTTATGGCGGGTATTTTTATATTTTTCGCCCGGGTTGCCCAGGCCGACTATAATATGCATATAAAATTTTCAATTTCTAATTTTCAATTTTTAAACAATATCATAATTTTTAATTTCTAAACCCGACTTTTTGTCATCCTGAGGAGGAGTTTGCGACGACGAAGGATCTAATTGAAAATTAATATCATGCCTTATTTTTAACAATAATTCTAATCGGCGTTCCGGCTAAATTAAATTTTTCCCTCAATCTATTTTCCAGATATTTAATATAATTATCCTTTAATCCAAGTTTAGATTTAATGATTAAAGTAAATTCTTGCGGGTTGATATAAGTTTGCTCTAATTTAATTAATTTCGGTTTTGGCAATTTGTGCTTCATGATGCCGCGTATTTTTTTATTTGACAGGGGAGCGGCATGCGCCCTGGCTGATTCTAAAAATTTTTCCAGATCAGCCGGCTCTATTTTTTTATTTCTGGCTTCCCAGCCGGCGATAATAAGCTCCATTAAATTGCTGATTTTTGTTTTATGCTTGGCGGATATAAATACAATAGGCGCCCATTGCATAAAAGGAAATTTTGAATTGATATAATGAGTAAATTTTTTAACATCCTTATCTTCAATTTCATCCCATTTATTTGCCGTTATAATAAGATTAACATTGTCAGTTAAAATTTCATCCGCTATTTTAGTTTCTTGATGGCTTATTTCTTCGGTAATATCAAGCATAAATATGGCAATATCGGCGCTTTTTAGAACCGCTAAACTTTTATCTATGCCGGACTTAACAAATTCTTGCTTAGTGGCTTTTGATTTTGCTTTAATAATTCCGGCAGTATCAATAAAAGTAAGCTCATAATTATTATAGCTGACTTTTATTTCATTCGGCTCCCTGGTTGTGTGCGGAATATTGCTGGTAATTATTTTATCCTCCCCGATAATAGCATTTAATAAAGTGGATTTTCCGGTGTTGGGCTTGCCGATAATAATAATTCTTATTTTTTCATATTCCTCTTTTTTCGATTCTTCCGGGGATTTTTCGGGGTGAATTTTTTTGCATACCAAATCCAGCAGGTCTCCTGTTCCCGAACCGGTAGCGGCGGAAACCGGCATCGGCTGCCCCAGCGCTAATTGGAAAAATTCAGCGGTGTTTTGCCTATTTTTTAAATTATCAGCTTTGTTAGCAACCAGTAAAATGGGGATTTTTTCTCCAGCCAATCTTTTTAATAAAATGGCCATTTCTTTGTCCTGCTGCATCATTCCTTCCCTGGCGTCAACTAAAAATAAAATCAAATCCGCCTGATTAAGATTTTTTTTAACCTGCAACTGGACTAAATTATTAATATCGTCTTTATCAAAATTTATTTTTTTCAATTTTGATTTTCCGCTCAAAAATCTAGCGTTTAAAATTCCGCCGGTGTCTATCAGCTGGAATTTATTTTTTTGCCATTCAACCGGGCCGGTATTGCTGTCGCGGGTTGTGCCTGATATTTTAGAAACCATCGCATGCCCCTTGCCGGTAAGCTTATTAAATAGAGTGGATTTTCCGACATTAGTCCGGCCGAAGAGGACTACTTTTGGCAAGTCGTTTATGATGGGTTTTATTTTTGTATTCATGTTGTTAAAATTTTCAATTAGATCCTTCGTCGTCGCAAACTCCTCCTCAGGATGACAAAAAGTCGGGTTTAGAAATTAAAAATTAGAAATTATGTTACTCCTCCTCATTCTCAATTCCGCTTTTAGTTTTATCGGCATCTTGTCCCAATATTAAAATAAAGTCGGGCTGTACTAAATCCCCAGCGTCTTTACCCGCATTTTTGGCAGCTAAATCTTCTATCAGCCATTCCGGCAAGCCGTAATTTATTCGGGCATTTGTTTTTTCTTTTAAGATTGAAAGAGAGTTCATTTTTTCTCCATAGCTTAAGTCAAAAATTATTGATTGTTCATAATTTTGTTTTGAGGCATTATTAAGGCCGATGATTTCAAAGCCGTATTTTTCCAAATCAGTCGCCACTCTCTGTCCCAGCCCGTTGACCCAGGTTCCATTTTGGATTTCAATTTTGGCAAGTTCTTGGATAACATTTTTTTTCTCCTGCGGCGGAGCATCATTAAATAGATTTTTCGTCAAATATTGGATTTCCTGAAAGTCGCCGTTGCGGGGCTGAAGAATATACGCCCCCTCTTCGGTATAGTAGTCCATTAACAATCCGGCCTGGCTGTTATCAAGAACTTTATTTACAATACTGCCGGAATTGGTATTTTTAGTTATATCCCAAAGCTTTACAATCTCCCATACCTTAAGATTGGTTGATACATGTTCATTGAATGTTTCTAATATATTAGTTATTAAGCGCGGTTTAAATATAATATGCATATTTAATATTTTTTCTTTAGCTGCTTGCAGGACTTTTTGCTGGCGGCGGCTGCGGGCAAAATCCGTTCCCTCAACGCCGGCTGAATGGCGCGAGCGGGCATAACGCAGGGCCATTTCACCGTCCATTTTCTGCAGTCCCGGCTCAATATAAAGATGCTGGTAGCGGCTATCATAATTTTCCGCGTCTTCCATTCCCAGGACGGGATAGCGGTAGTCGTCAATTATATTTTCCACATCAACCTCAATTCCTCCGATTTCATCGATTATTTTTTCAAAGCCTTCGAAGTCAACCCGAATATAATAATCAATCGGCAAATCCAATACGCGGTTTAGGGCCTGGCTGGCAGCCAGCCCGCCGCTTCCTTCCTCTTCAACTTCAGCAAAGGCGTTAATGTTGTTTATTTTCCGCCATCCATAACCCTCAACCGGAATGGACAGGTCGCGCGGTATGGAAAGCATGGCAATATCACCTGAAGAGGGTTTAATGCTAACCAGCATTATAGTATCAGTAAGGTAGCCCCCCTCATGTTTTTTTCCGCCCATGCCCAAAAGCAAGATATTTATCCGGTCATTTTCCTCGCCCTTTAATAAATTATCCGATGTTTGCGCCAGATGCTTTATTTGCCCCAAAAAGGAAAAGGTGCCTATAATACTGTTATCTTCAGACATTAAGACCTTGCTGGTGAAGGTAAAGAGAATAATTATTAATATTGCTATTAAATAGGAAAAAGATTTAAATATTTTTTTAGGGCGCTGCCGTTGAGGCAGTTGTTGGTCTAATAAATCTATATCATTTAGCATATTTGTCTATATAAACATAAAATTAAGACCGTGCCGGCCTTTTGATTATTATAACACAATGCAGTCCATAAAGTCCACAAAGTTAAAAGTTTATAAAGTATAAAGCATAAAGCATATAAAATCAAAAATTAAGCAAGTTTATAAATGACTTTATAAATCCTTAACTTTTGGACTTTTTATATTTTTGACTTTATAAGCTTCATTGTGTTATAATAAAAACAACTTAAATAAAAAGTGGATAATTGCTGTCAAAGCAATTTTATTTGTATTTAATCCTGGAAATTAATAAAATTTGTTATGAAAAATTTTTTTACTTTTGTTTTTGAAGTTGTAAAAGTAGTGGTCATTTCCTTGGCGATAATTATTCCGGTCCGTTATTTTTTAATCCAGCCGTTTTATGTAAAAGGAGCTTCAATGGAACCAAGCTTTTACGACCATGAATATTTAATTATTGACGAAATAACTTACCGCCTTAGGGAGCCGGAAAGGGGAGAAATAATCGTCTTTAAATATCCCAAAGACCCCAGCCAGTACTACATAAAAAGGATAGTCGGTTTGCCGGGAGAAAAGGTGGAAATAAAAGACGGATCAGTTTATATTTATACCGGCGATACCCAGCGGAGGGTTGAGTTGGACGAGAGCTATTTACCGGATGGATTAGATACCCTTTCCAGCGCCGAGGGAATAGAAGAACTTGGGCAAGATGAATATTATGTTTTAGGCGACAACCGCAGCCACAGCAAAGATTCTCGCAGTTTTGGGGTTGTTAAAGATAGTTTTATAATAGGCAGAGTAGTATTTCGCGGCTGGCCGCTTGACCGCATGGGGACTTTTAAAATACCGGAGTACAGTCTCATTAGTTCATAAAGTCCATAAAGTCGAAAGTCATGAAGATCAAAAATATATTTTTATTATCTGCATAAATAATTTTAAAATAATAAAAATTTTGATAAAATAATCATCTAACTATCAAAATTTCTAAAATATTGTCAAGATTTGTAAAGACTTTATGACTTTACGGACTTTAGACTTTTAACTAATTATTATGGGAAGAAAACCAAAAAACCAAAATCAAATAAAAACTAAAAAACCGGCCAAGAAAGAAATCGGCAAGGGAGAGAGGCAGAATAAGCTGATTCCGCGCCTTAGGGGGATGCGTGATGTTTTGCCGGAAGAGCACCGCTATTGGGAGTTGATAGTATCAAAAGCGGAAAGCATTATTAAATATTACGGATTCAATAAAACAGAAATACCGGTTTTGGAAAATTTATCTTTATACGAACGTTCAACCGGAAAGCAGACTGATGTAGTGTCTAAAGAAATGTACACTTTTATTGACAAGGACGGAGATAAAGTCGCCATTAGGCCGGAGGCTACTCCGGGGCTGGTGCGTTCTTATATTGAACACGGCATGTTTAATTTGCCGGTGCAGCCGGTAAAGATTTACTGGATAGGGCATTTGTTAAGGCGGGAAAAGCCGCAGGCCGGACGCTATCGCCAATTCAGCCAGATTGATTTGGAAATATTCGGAGAAGATAATCCGGTTGCCGACGCCCAGCTTATTTTAATCGCCTGCAATTTATTTAAGGAATTGCAGCTTAATACCGAGGTGCAGATTAACAGCATCGGCTGCAAAGAGTGCCGGCCGGAATATGTAAAAAAATTAGCCGAGTATTATAAGCAGAGGCGGATTAAAAGCAAGTTGTGCGACGATTGCAAGAAGCGGCTTTTAAAAAATCCCTTGCGGCTTTTAGACTGCAAGGAAGAGGGATGCGAGGAGGCGAAATTGGAAGCGCCGCAGCTGGTTGATCATTTATGCGACCCCTGCCGGGACCATTTTGTAAAAGTTTTAGAATATCTTGACGAGCTTGACGCGCCTTACGGCTTAAATCCTTATTTAGTCAGGGGGCTTGATTATTATAATAGGACCGTATTTGAATTTTGGCCTGAAGAAGAGAAAAATGATAATGAAGAAAATGGGGACCATGGCGGACAGCCAAGGCAGGGAGCTTTGGGGGGCGGCGGGCGGTATGATGATTTAGTTGAATATATGGGCGGGCGCCCGACTCCGGCCTGCGGATTCGGGCTGGGAATAGAAAGGATAATTTTAAAAATTAAAGAGAATAACGCGCTGGTAGTTGAGCCCAATAAGCCGGATATCTTTATCGCCCAGCTGGGGGATGTTGCCAAACGCAAAGCAATGGTATTTTTTGAGGAATTAAGGAAGCGGGGATATAAAGCGGCGCAGAATTTTGTAAAAGATAATTTAAAAGCGCAGCTGGAAATGGCAAATAAGCTGGGAGTTAAAGCGACTTTAATTTTAGGGCAAAAAGAATTAATGGACGGAACGATTTTAATCCGCGATATGGAATCAGGAATGCAGGAAGTATATGATTTTAAGAAAGTGTTTGAGGAACTGGACAAGAGACTTAAATAATAAAAAGTCTATAAAGTTGAAAGTCTATAAAGTCATTATGTTAATTGATTTTAAAGAGTTTGCGACTTTTGACTTTAAGGACTAATAAAAAGAAAGGTAGGTGAATATAATGGTAGAAATAAGAAGAAAAAAAGGAGAAAGTTTTGACAGCATGTATCGACGTTTTTTAAAGCGGATGCAGCAGTCAGGCAAGGTTCTTGAGGCGAAAGAAAGAAAATTCTTAAAGCCAAAGAAAAGCGAAAGTGCTAAAAAGCGGAGTGCTTTAATTGGATTAAAATACCGTTCAAAACGCGAGTACCAGCGGCGGATAGGAAAATTAGAAGACGAGCCGAGAAGACGTTGGTAATGCGTAGTTAAAAGTTAGAAAGTTTATAAAGTTAAAAAGTCTATAAAGTAGAGGATTATTTATATATTAGCAACTTTATGACTTTAAAGACTTTATAACTTTGGACTTCTTCCCCATGCTTAGACAATTCACAAAGGAGAAAATAAAAAAAGCAGCTGCAAGCTACATAATGTTGTTATTGTTGGTTGCTTTTTTTGTTGTTCCGGCAGATGTTTCAGCACAGGGCGCAGTAACACCCCCTCCCGCGGGATTTGAAGATAATCTAGGGCTGGATAATATTGAGAACGAGGTAATGCTGGATAGCGGTACTGATATAAGGTTGTTTATTGCCCGCATTATAAATGTATTTCTAGGGCTTTTGGGAATAATATTATTGGGCTTGATAATTTACGGCGGTTGGATGTACATGACGAGCGAAGGGGACGCGGACAAAGTTAATAAAGCCAAAGCGATTTTAAAGAATGCCGCTATCGGGCTTTTAATTATTTTATCGGCCTTTGCCATAGTTACCTTTATTTTGCGTATTTTTTTCGGCGGCGGAGGAGGGCCGGGGGGCGTGGGAGAGCCGGGCGAGGATTGGCGGGGAGTATCTGCCCTGGGCGATGGAATTTTAGAAAGCCATTATCCGACCCGCGACCAGCGCGATGTTCCGATTAATACCTCTATTTTTGTAACTTTTAAAGAAGAGATTGACGCTGGTACGATTTGTAATATTACATCAAATACAAGTGGAAATAATGAAAAATGTGATGGCGACACTCTAATTTCTGATAATATTAGAATTTATTTAAGTGATAAAAACGGCAATGACGATAACGAAGATTCAAACAGGCGGTCAAATGAGAGCATATTAGTTACCTCAACCGATAATAAGACATTTATCTTCCGTCCGCTAGATTTCTTGGGGTCGCAGGGTTCGCCGGCTTGGTTCGCGGTTAAATTAATGGGTGGTGGAAAAATAATGAAAGCCGACGGAGAAGATGTTCAATTTGATATCGGCGCGGACGATTGGTATAAATGGAAATTTGAGACTAACGGAAAAATAGATTTAACCCCGCCGCAAGTCGCCAGCATTTTCCCTTGGCCGGATAATGAAAGAGATAGTAGGGGAGTAAGTGTTGCGGCGCAGATAGCTAAAGGAAGTATTGAAGTAAATAATAAACCGAAGGTTTATCAAGTAGCTACTGTAAGTTCGCCATTTACTGGCGGAGGTAATACACCAGAAGCAGTTGTTAACGGAAATTATACTTGTGATTGGGCAGGAGAAATTCAAGTGGCTATAGATGGAACAGCAGCGGATATTAACGGAGGTGGAGACGGCCTTATTGAAAGGGATGAAGACTTAACAGATGGTATAAATTTAGGTTGCGGTTTAATTTTGCAGTCAGGTAATAGAAGTTATGGCACTGGTAATTCATGGACAATTGACGTTACGCCGGAAATTCAAGCAGATATTTCAACTGTTGGCAATCAAAAAATTATTTTTAACGCCGAATCAGCCAGCAGATTAGTTTTTGATTTAGTAAGCGATTCATTATGCACCTTTAATTTTGATAATAATGCTGGCTGTGATGTTGACGACACTACATATATTTTTGATAATTTTAATTCAATTAGCAATGGGGGGATAGCATATCTTATTAAAGAATTTATAAATAAAGAAAATAATCAAGTTATTGCAGAAATTGATTCCAGTAATAACACAAAAATAAATTTAATCGCCGAAGTCGCCGGAGCCAGCGGGAATGATATAAAATTATCAACTTCAAATAGTAATGCCCTGGGAATTACCCCAATGTCCGGCGGAACAGATATGACTGAAGATATCAGGATTCAGGGTTTAGAAGACCAGCCGCGCAACGCGGTCGTACAGATTAATTTTAACGAAGCGGTTAATCCGATTTATGTTAGCGGAGACGCGGGTGATATTAATAGATTTGTAAGAGTGCAGAATGCTGGGGGAATAACAGCGGGAAATTCATGCAGTTCTAATAAAGATTGCCTTTCTTATAATTGCAATATACAAGGCGGAGCGACGACCGGATCTTGCGTTAACGATTACATAGACGGCAAGTTCATGATTAGTAATGTTTATAAAACAGTAGAGTTTATTACTAACACTCAATGCGGAATGAATTCATGCGGAGAAAATGTATTTTGTCTGCCACCATTATCTAATATAAAAGTTTCCCTAAAGGCGGCTTCATTGCTTGATTGCAACGGCAGTAGTGATAATTGTCTGCCGACTGTCGGAATAATTGGCGATTATCCGGAATGTTCAAGCAGTACAGCTGGCGATCCGGGAGTTTGTCAAAATACTAATGGAGAAAATTATCCGCAGGCAAGCGATAGCATAGACGGTATTATAGATGCTGCCAACAATTCACTTGACGGCGACAAAAACGGCGATGCGGAAGGTCCGCAAGTACAAAGTGGAAAATTAGCTTTTAGCGAAAATGAAATTTTGGGAGAATGCACAGCGTCTGCCGGGGGAGCTAACGGCCGAGTTTGCAGTTATTATAACGCGGATAAAGTTTGCGGAAGCGCTGATTATTGCGAGCAGGGAAGCGACACTGTTTTATATATTCTCGATGAAAGACAAAATGACAGAGGCGATGATTATACTTGGTCATTTTTCACCTCTGATAAAATTGATTTAAGCAGTCCGATAATTGAAGAGGCAAAGGGCGGGCGGGTTAATACGCCGACAGTAGAAAAATTATTAGTTGATGCCGGTAAACAAGTTCTAGGGATAGATACAGCCCGGCCGATTACATTTTTATTCAATAAATTAATGATGTCCTCAACCATAAAACCGGGGCGGAATTATGGCGATGAAGATATATATCCGGGAACAAATCCGCCTATTCAGAAAGAATATTTTGTCTTTGCTAATTTTTCCGGCAGGCCTCTAGGGTATTGGTGCTCCAAAGAAGATTTAGATACGGTTCCGGACGGCTATCCGGACAAAACAAGAGCGATAATAAGCCATGCC
>JBAZGH010000008.1:0-29183 GCA_041652935.1 Patescibacteria group bacterium
TCAGTGACGGATTGGGATATTGTGCGGGCGGTGGCTTACAGTTCTAAGTAACAAGTAACAAGTAACAAGTAACAAGTAACAAGTAACAAGTAACAAGTAACAAGTAACAAGTAACAAGTAACAAGTAACAAGTAACAAGATTATGCTTAAGAGGAATATTTTACAATTGTTAATTATCGTAACTTTATTGTCAGGATGCGTTTTTGTTAATAATGATGAACAGCTAAAAATAGATGAAGTTGTAAGTACAGAAAATGTTGCGATTATACCTGTACAAACTCTAGCGACTTTTACTGAAGAAAATCAAATAGAAAAATCGAATTTCCTTAAAGGGAATTGGATTCCAGTGGAAAAAATAAATTTGATTATTGATTTTAGTGATAAGAAAGAGAGTGTGCAAGTTGAGTTTAAAGAGGGTGTGACAGTTTTTGATGTTTTGCAAAGTGGTACAGAAGATTTAGGTATAGCGCTGGAAACACAAATGTATGGTGTCGGCGTATTTATTAACGTTATTGGCGATAAAAAAAACGGCCAAGATAATAATTATTGGACGTATTATGTGAATGATGAATTTGCTAATGTTGCGGCGGATAAATATAAGTTGCGGGCGGGGGATAGGGTGGAATGGAAATTTAGGAAGAATTCAGAATTCTCAGTTCACACCCCAAACCCCAGGTGATTTTATGAAATATTGTGATTCAATTTTTTATTTATTATATATTTCCTCTGTTTTTTCTATCATTTTTTTTAGACTAAATTTTTTTGCTACATCTTTTTTTACCTGTTCACCCAATTGTTTAGCAATTTCAGGATTATCAATTAAATACTGTATTTTTTTTGCTAATGCTTCTGGATTTTTTGGTTCAACTAGTAGTCCTTCTTTGCCGTCAGTAATAACTTCGGGAATTGCGCCGACGTTCGTGCTAATAATCGGCAGGCCGGCTTGCATAGCTTCTAAAATTGTATAAGGCAATCCTTCTTTAATAGAGGAGCAGACGTAGATGTCAAAAGCTGATAAATATCGCGAAGCGTTTTCTAAGCTTCCTAGCAGTTTGATGTTTTTTGACGCAGTATTAATTTTTAATTCTAAACTATCACGCCGTGGACCCTCTCCGATAATATTTAATATTAAATATTTAATATTTAATATTTCAAAAGTCTTTATTAAATATTCATGTCCTTTGTTGCTATATAGGTTGCCAATACTTCCAATTACAACGATATCTTTTGGAACATTAAGTTTTTCGCGCGCTTCTTCTCTTGATAAAAATTTTATTGGTTTAATTCCGTTATAAATTACAGAAATTTTATTTGCTGGAGTAATTTTTTTCTGGATAGCAGTCTTTTTATCAAATTCTGATAAACAGATTATTTGATTTTTATATTTTGCAGTCCATTTTTCTAAAATTTTGTAAAAAGTTTTTTTCCACCAAGATAATTCTTCATTAAAAACCCAGCCGTGAACAGTATAAATTATTTTAGGCACCCTACACCATCGTGTCGCTAACGAACCGATAATAGAAATTTTAGAACTATTAAGATGGACAATATCCGGTTTTTCTTGTTTAATTAATTTTACAATTTGCCGAAAAGCCAAGAAATCATGCCATGGCAAAATAGCGCGTTTTAAATGTGGAATATAAACATATTTTATATTTTTTTCTTTTAATTTTTGCGCTAATTCACCCCTTTCTCCTTGCTGTCCGCCAGCAACTATTACAGTATAATTTTGGCTAATATTAGTAGCTAAATCATATACATATTTTTGCGCTCCGCCAAAATCAGATTGGGTTATAAGGTATAAAATTTTAGTTTGACTTTTAGACATATTTATTTAATAATACATTATAGCTAGCGAAAAATCAACCGTTTATAGAGTCAAAAGTTTAAAAGTAAAAAGTTGAAAGAAAGTTTATGAAATTTAATAAATTTGAAGATATATTAGCCTGGCAGAAAGCAGGAGCATTGACCATTGAAATATATAAAATTTTTAGAAATTGCCGTGATTATAATTTTAAAAATCAAATAGAAAGAGCGGTTATTTCTATAATGAATAATATAGCAGAAGGATTTGAAAGACATACGAATAAAGAATTTATCCATTTTTTATACATTGCTAAGGGTTCGTGTGGTGAAGTTAGGTCAATGTTGTATATTGCATTAAAATTAAACTACATAACCGAAGATAATTTTAGAGATTGTTACAATAATTCAATTGAGATATCAAAGATAACTTCTGGTTTAATAAAAACTTTATAACTTTTAACTTTATAACTTTATGACTAAAATTGGATTTATCGGACAAGGGTGGATCGGCAAAAATTATGCTGATAATTTTGAAGAACGAGGATATGAGGTAGTCAGATATTCAATGGAAGAGCCGCATATCCAGAATAAAGATAAGATTAAAAATTGTGATATTGTTTTTATCGCTGTGCCGACACCTTCAACGCCGGAAGGTTTTGATAGTAGTATTTTACAGAAAGTTGTGCCCTTAGTTGGGGAAGGTAAAATCGCTGTTATAAAATCAACTTTATTGCCCGGGACCACAGAATCAATTCAACAAGAGAATCCTGGAATTTTTATTTTTCATTCCCCGGAATTTTTGCAGGAAAGCTCGGCGGCGCATGACGCGGCTAACCCCAGCCGCGATATTGTCGGATTTGCGATTGACAATGAAGAGTATAAACAAAAAGCAAAAGAGGTGATGAATGTTTTACCATATGCGCCTTATCAGTTAATTTGCCCGGCTAAAGAAGCTGAATTAATAAAATACGGAGGAAACTGCTTTTTATTTTTCAAAATAATTTTTGCTAACCTTTTTTATGATGTAGCTGATAAAATGGATATTAAATGGGAATATGTTCGCGACGCTATTGCGGCTGACCCCAGGATTGGCCGTTCCCATCTTGATCCGGTGCACCAGCGGGGACGCGGCGCCGGAGGACATTGTTTTATTAAAGATTTTGCCGCTTTTATAGAAATATATAAAGATAAAGTAGGCGATCAAGCGGGGATTGAAGCATTAGAAGCGTTAGTAAAAAAGAATATTGATTTGTTAATTAAGAGCAATAAAGACTTGGATTTGTTGCGTGGAGTATACGGAGACAACGTAATTGATGATTTTTGATTTTAAATTGTTGATTTATGACGCCAGACGAATTAAAAAATAGAACCAAGCAATACACGTTAAGAATTATAAAATTAGTAAGGAGATTACCACAAAATCAAGAAGGATGGGTAGTTGGAAAGCAATTGCTTCGTTCAGGGACTTCTGTTGGGGCAAATTATCGCGCGGTTTGTCGTGCTAGATCAACAGCTGAATTTATAGCAAAATTAGGCATAGTAATTGAAGAGGCAGATGAAAGTGCATTTTGGTTAGAGCTTATTATTGAAAGTAAGTTAATAAATAAAGAATTAATAGAACCATTATTACAAGAAACGAATGAAATTGTTGCAATTATGGTTGCATCTGTTAAATCTAGTAAAAACAAAAAAAATAATTAATAAGTTATCAATCATAAATTTTAATTCTTAAATCATAAATATGAATAAATGTTTAGTGACAGGCGGCGCCGGCTTTATCGGATCAAATTTAACTGATGCTTTAATTGAGCGTGGAGATGAAGTAATTATTCTTGATAATTTATCTACCGGCAGTAAAGATAATATAAATCCTAAAGCAAAATTTATAGAAGTTGATTTGCGTGATTTTGATAAAATCAAACCATATTTTGAAGGAGTAGATTATGTGTTTCACTTAGCTGCTTTAGCTAGGGTGCAGCCGTCCATTGAAGATCCGATAACTTTTAACGAACACAATGTTAACGCTACTTTGAATGTTTTAGTCGCAGCTCGGGATGCTAAAGTAAAAAAAGTAGTTTATTCTGCATCATCCTCAGCTTACGGCAATCAGCCAACAATGCCATTACGGGAAGATATGCCAACCCACCCGCTTAGCCCTTATGGTTTGCAAAAATATATTGGTGAAGAATATTGCCGGCTTTTTTCAGAAATTTATAAATTATCAACAGTTTGCCTGCGTTATTTTAACGTTTACGGCCCCAGAATGGTCCTAGAAGGCGCTTACTGCCTTGTAATTGGCATTTTTGCCAGCCAGAGATTAAAA
Organism: Patescibacteria group bacterium; assembly: GCA_041652935.1. Taxonomy (GTDB): domain Bacteria; phylum Patescibacteriota; class Patescibacteriia; order Patescibacteriales; family XYC2-FULL-47-12; genus JBAZGH01. Next base: position 4,130 of record JBAZGH010000008.1, read on the forward strand.
GGAGAACCATTGACAATTGTAGGTGATGGTGAACAACGACGTGATTTTACTTCCGTAAAGGATGTGGCGCGGGCGAATATGCTGGCGGCAGAGAGCGATGTAAACGACGGCCGGCCGATTAATATCGGGCGCGGGAATAATTTTAGCGTTAATGATGTAGCAAAAATGATAGGCGGACCGACAGTTAATGTTGCGCCTCGCATTGAACCAAAAGAAACCTTAGCTGACAATTCTCGGGCGAAAGAGTTGCTTGGCTGGGAACCGCAGATGGATTTAGAGAAATGGATGCCAGAGTATAAACGTAAATTAGGAATTAGTTAAATTCAAATTGCAAATTTCAAATTGAAAATTTTTAATTATGAATGCAGACGAATTAAAATTAAGAACAAAAAAGTATGCTTTACGGATAATAAAACTCGTAAAAGCATTACCGAATAATACTGAAGGTCGTGTAATAGGAAATCAATTAATTCGTTGTGGTACTTCAGTGGGCGCTAATTATCGTGCAGTTTGTCGTGCCAGATCAACCGCTGAATTTATTGCAAAGTTTGGTATAGTCTTAGAAGAAGCAGATGAAAGCGCTTTTTGGTTAGAGCTTATTATAGATTCTAAATTATTAAAGGAAGAATTAGTTAAGTCGTTACTAGAGGAAACTCGTGAAATTATTGCAATTTCAGTATCTTCATTAAATACTGCAAAAAATAAAAGTAAAATAAAAATTTGAAATCTAAAATTTGATTTTTGAAATTATGAAGATTCTTATTTTTTCAACTGCATATTTCCCGCATGTCGGCGGCGCTGAAGTTGCGGTAAAAGAGATTACTAATAGAATTAGTGGTGTTGATTTCGACATGGTCACGGTGCGTTTAGGCAAGAAAGATGCGGAACAAGAAAAAGTTGGTAATATTAATGTATATAGAATTGGTTTTGGCTTAGGGAGAATTGATAAGTTGCTTTTTCCGTTTCGAGCGGCAAGATTAGCCGATAAATTGCATCAAAAGGAGAAATACAATATTGTTTGGTCGATTATGGCGAGTTTTTCCGGTTTCGCCGCTTTATTTTTTAAGAAGAAACATCCGGACGTTAAATTTTTATTAACATTACAGGAGGGTGATGATTTGGCGCAAATTGAGAAAAAAGTTTGGTTTGTGAAATCATGGTTTAAACAGATTTTTATAAAAGCCGATTATATTCAGTGTATTAGTTCATATTTGGCAGAATGGGCGAAGAAGATGTCGGCCCAAGGCCGATCCGCCTTGGGCGGAGGAGCGAAATGCGATATAGAGGTTGTGCCGAATGGAGTTAATCAGATTGCAGATTTAAGATTTAGGATTTCAGATCTAAGAAAAGAACTGTCAATTAAAGAAGATGAAAAAGTTATTGTAACTACATCGCGTTTGGTAAAAAAGAACGGAGTTGAAGATTTAATAAAAGCTTTTTCAATATTAAATATTAAATATTCAATATTCAATATTAAATTGGTAATTTGCGGCGATGGTGAAGAGCGAGATAAATTAGAAAAGATAGTTAAGGATTTAAAAATTGAGGATAAAGTTGAGTTTAAGGGATTTATAAAGCCAGCTGAATTGCCAAAATATTACGCCATAGCCGACGTTTTCTGCCGCCCAAGTTTAACCGAAGGTTTAGGTAATTCTTTTTTGGAGGCGATGGCGGTCGGCCTTCCGGTAATTGCCACTCCGGTCGGCGGCATCCCGGATTTTTTAGAAAACGGCAAGACTGGATGGTTTTGTAAAGTAAAAGATCCCGAAAGTATCGCCGAAAAAATAAAATATGTGTTGGACGAAAAAAACAAAGATGAAGTAATTAGAGTTATAGATAATGCCAAGCAAATGGTTCTGGAAAAATATAACTGGGATAAAATTGCGCCGCAAATGAAAAATATATTTTCCGCCCTAGGCGGATCAGCCTTGGGCTGAAATAAATTAATAAAATAATAAATTAATAAATAAACTTATGTCCAAACAAACAAAAATCATTCTGGTGATTTCAATCGTCGCTCTGGCGGCCCTCTCAAGGCTGGTGGAGCATCCTTACAACTTTACCCCGATTGCCGCCATGGCTTTATTTTCCGGATGTTATTTGAAGGAAAAATGGGGGATATTGCTGCCGCTGGCGGCGATGCTGGCTAGTGATTACTTTCTCGGTTTTTATGACTGGCAAGTAATGCTGGCTGTTTACGGGAGTTTTGCCGCAGTTTTTGCCTTGGGGCGAATTTTAAGCAAGCATAAGAGATGGTATAACGTTGTTTTCGCGTCGCTGGCTTCTTCGATTGTGTTTTTTGCGGTTACTAATTTCGCGGTTTGGGCGTTCTTCAGCTGGTACGCGCATACTTGGGAAGGCTTAGCATTATGCTTTACCCTGGCATTGCCGTTTTTCCGCAATACCTTAGCCGGAGATTTAACTTATGCGGTTGTATTATTTGGAGCTTATGAATTAGTCTTGGCGTTATCCGCCGTCGGCGCAAGATCACGCAAAATTTCACAAAAAATTATGCAGAAATAAATAAAAATGAAGCAAATATACAGAAGTTTAAAAAAACATGCCCAGACAAGCATTCCATGGGTTTACGGCATAATAGATAAAAATAAGGTATTCGCGAAATATCTGATTTCCGGATGCACGGCCGCGGCAACAGATCTAGGCCTGTTATTCATATTTACCGATTTGGCCGGGTTATGGTATGTATTTTCCGCAGCGATAGCTTTCGCGGCCGCTTTTTTTGTCAGTTTTTTTCTGCAGAAATTCTGGACTTTCCGCGATAATTCAAGAGACAAGATGCGCTCCCAGATGGCGGTATATTTAAGCGTGGGATTGATAAATTTGGGAGTAAACTCTTACGGCCTGTATTTGTTGGTGGAATATTTGTCCCTTTGGTACCTTTTAGCCCAGATTATAATGGGCATCGGCATTGCGGTTTACAGTTTTTTGATTTATAAATTTTTTATCTTTAGCAAAATAAATACAGGCGATGCGAAAACCGGCAACGGAAAAATTTTAATAGCAACGGGAATTTTTCCGCCGGATATCGGCGGCCCGGCAACAATGTTAGGGGCGATGGTTAACTCGCTGATAGAGCGTGGGTTTAGAGTGAAAATTATTACCTATATTAGTCAAAAGTCAAAAGTTAAAAGTCAAAAGTCCGACGTTGAAATAACAAAAATAAATAGAGGAAAATATATTACTTATTTTTTCCAGATGTTTAGATTAGCAAGGTGGACAGACGTGATTTACGTAACTGATACTTATAGCGTCGGTTACTTCGCTTATTTAATAAAAAGAATAACCGGCAAAAAATACGTTGTTCGTTTTGCCGGAGACAGCGCCTGGGAAACGGCGGTCGCCAAAGGCTGGACTGGCGACTATATCCTTGATTTTCAACAAAGGAAATATGATGATAAAATTGAAAAATTTAAAAATAAAAGAAGAAAGATATTGGTTAACGCCGACAGAATAATCGCAGTCAGCAATTTTATGGCTGGAATCGCACGAGCAATCGGCGTTGAAGAAAGTAAAATTCAAACAATTTATAACTCGGTGGATTTTATCAAGAATGACAGTTTTGACGCCGGCGCGGTGGAAAATATAAAAAAACAATATGGAAACAACAATAAAATAATGATGACCGCCTGCCGGTTGACTCCGTGGAAAGGCGTAGCCGGAATAATAAAAATTATGCCGAAATTGGATAATGTTAATTTTTTAGTTTTGGGCGACGGGCAGGAAATGGAAAATTTAAAAAAATTGGCGTCTGAATTAGGGGTTGAAAATAGGGTGTATTTTTTAGGAAAAATCAAGCAGGCGGAAATGATAAATTATTTCAAGGCGGCCGATTTATTTATTTTGAACACTAATTATGAAGGATTATCACATACCATTTTAGAGGCGATGTCGGCCGGCGCGCCGGTTTTAACGACAAATGCCGGCGGAAATCCGGAGGTAATAGAAAACAATAAAGACGGCCTGCTGGTTAATTTTAACAACGAACAAGAGTTGTTGGAAGCGGCGATAAAAATTTTAAACAACAAGGAATTTGCGGATAATTTAGTTGTTAATGCCAAAACCAAATTACATAAATTTAATTGGTCAAACACAGTAGAATCAACCGCGAAATTATTAAAAGAAATATAAAATGAATAAAGTATTGTTAGTAAATCCACCCTTTAATATAGTAAAAGATAATTATGACAGTTCTATCTCGGTTGGTTTATTAAGCATCGCTAGTTTTTTAGACGATAAGGGGATTCCGGTAGAAATTATTGACGGAGTCAGGCAAAAAAATTATTTAGAGTTGGTAAAAGAAAAGTGCAAGGAATGCAAATATGTCGGGATTTCAGTAATGACAATGCAAATTGCCAAAGCGATTGAAACCAGCAAATTAATAAAAGAAATAAATCCGAAATGCAAAATTATCTGGGGCGGCGCTCACCCGACTTTCTTCGTCGAGCAGACCGCCAAGTTCCCCCTGGTTGACGCTGTTTGTTATGGCGAAGGCGAAAGGGTGATGCAGGAGATCGCCGGCGGCAAGGACTGGAGCGAGATAAAAGGAATCGCTTACCGCGAAGGTGAAAATATAAAGATTAACCCGCCCCTGGAGCTGCACGATCCGGCCGGCATGCCGCTATTCAACTGGGACTTAGTGCCGGCGGAAATTTTAGACAGCCTGCATTTGGTCCCGTCATTAACTTCGCGGGGATGCCCGCACCGCTGCACTTTCTGCATCAACGCGATTTTAAAAAACAGGTGGCGGCCGCGGACAGCCGAACAAATTTTGCGCGACCTGGAAATAATAAAAAGCAACCCGCATTTTTCCTCCCAAGGCGGATCCGCCTCGGGCGGAAAAGATAAAAAATTAAGGTTTTGGGACGAAAATTTTTTTGTGGATATTAATCGGGCGAAAGAGGTGATTAACGGCATGCTGGAACGAAATTTGCAAATTCCCTGGGAGACAACGGTGCGGGCGGATTATTTGAAAGAGGGAAGAGTGGACGATGAATTTTTGGGCAAGTTGAGAAAGTCGGGGTGCTATTTGCTTTCTTTCGGCGCCGAGTCCGGCAGCCCGAGAATTTTGGCTAAAATTAAGAAAGATATTACACCGGAAGACGTGATAAATTCCGCCAAGATGTGCTTAAGGCATGATATTATCCCGCAGTATTCATTTATAATCGGCCTGCCCGGAGAAAAAAAAGAAGACATGATGCTGACTTTAAAATTAATCGATAAGCTGGTAAAGTTAAGCGACAAGGTGCAGATTTTAGGGCCCCAGGCATTCCGGCCTTATCCCGGCTCCGAGCTTTATCAGGAGTGCGTAGACTCCGGTTGGCAGGCGCCGAATTCGATTGAAGAATGGGCGACGGTCGCCAGCCACGAGTTAAGCTATCTGGCGATAAAGAATTTCCCCTGGGTGGAAGACAAGGATTTTGTGGATTCCATGGAGGCCTATGTCCGCTTCGGCGCGCACAGCGTCAAGAGCGCCATGGGTTCTACCGTTAAAGCGCAAAAATTTTTAAAATTAGGGTTTGTCTTATTGTGCCAATTGCGCTGGAAATTAAAATTTTTCAAGTGGCCGCTTGAATTCAAGCTGGCTAAAAAGTTTGTAACTAAATAAAATATGATTGTTCTAGTTCAAATAAATTATTCAGAAGATCATTCCGAAAAGATATTACCCCTAGGAATTTTGTCAGTGGGCAGCGCTCTGAAAAAATATAATTATGAAGTGGAGTTGATTAATATCACAGAAAAAGAAATTGATAAAACCGCGCAAGAAATTGTTAATAAAAATCCTAAATACGTTGCTTTATCCGTGATAACTGGCATTCAAACCCAACATAGCGCTGAATTATCAAAAAAAATAAAAAATTTAAAAAAAGATTTACCAATTTTGTGGGGAGGTATCCACCCATCGCTTTTGCCATATCAATGCATTAAAGAAAATTATATTGATTATTTAATTATCGGGGAAGGTGAAGAAACAATTATAGAATTTACTCGGGCATTGGAACAAAAAAATAGTTTTGAAAATATTTTAGGCCTGGCGTATAAAGAAGATGGCCGCATTAAAATTAATCCGCGCCGGCCATTAATCCAAGATTTGGATAAATGGCGACTTGATTTTACTTTATTAGACATAGAGCGTTATTTTTATAAATTGGGAAAATATAAAAGAGTAATTGCATATAAGACTAGCCGTGGTTGCCCGTTTAGCTGCGCTTTTTGTTATAATAATGATTTTAATCAGGGGCGATGGCGTACATGGTCAGAAGATGCGGTGTTGGAAGATATTAATTATTTAAAGAAAAATTTACAGATAGATGCCATTAAATTTTATGATGATAATTTTTTTGTAGATCAGAATAGAGCATTTAGGATATTAAAAGTGATAGATTTGCCAAGCCATATAGAGATAAGAATAGATTTCATAAATGATGAAATTGCGAAACGCTTGAAAGAGTTAAAAGTTTTTGATATGCTGATTGGTTTAGAATCGGGTTCTGACAGATTGCTGCAGCTAATTGATAAACGTTTTAGTTTAGAAAGGATGGTTGAAGGAGTTAAGAGTATCGCTAAGCATGATTTACACGCCAGTTATTCTTTTATTGTCGGATTGCCAACTGAAACTAAAAAAGAATTTCAAGAAACTATTAATTTAATGTATAGAATTTATAAAATTCATCCTAAAGCTGGTTTTACTTTAGGAGCGTATTTGCCGTATCCCGGGTCAAAGATGTATGAGTTCAGCAAACAGCAAGGATTTGAACCGCCAAAACATACAGAGGATTGGGGGAAAATTGATCGTTTTCGCAAAAATTTTAAATCCCCATGGATTGACGCTAATAAAGTTTGGATAATAAGAGAGTGCTATAAATTAATGAGTTTGGATTTTAAATTATTTAAAAAATGGTTTGAGTTTAGAATTAAACATAATTTTTATTCATGGCCATTCGATATATATTTAATCGAATTTTTAGCAGGCATCGCGATTGAAGAAAAAAATTGGCTGGGAAAAATTATGCGGCGGACATATAATTTTTTAAAATTTTAAGTAGAAATAATTTTTATGAATTTATCGCCAAAAGACAAAGATATTCCATATAATAGGGGAAAATTAATTTCCGGCATTATTTATCCGGAATTTTTTCCAATTAACAAAGAAGATGAAGTTTTGAATATTGGCTGTGGTGATGGCGTGCAAGCCGTTATTTATCGGGGTAATTTTAAAAAAATGGTTGGCGTTGATATAAACCAGGCCAGATTGGAAGTAGCAAGGCAACTAACCGAACGGCATTCCATTAAAAATTTTTTTGGCATCTGCGCTAATGCAGAAAAAATCCCCCTGCAGGAAAAATTTGATAAAATCATTGCCGTTGATTCAATTGAGCATGTTATTTATCCGTTTCGTTTGATTGGTGAATCACGTCGATTATTAAAAGATGGGGGCCAGATTTTAATAACTTTTCCGGCCATGCATGATAAATGGGAAAATTTGTTTCGTTTTATCGGGCGTAAAATTTTCAGGAGAAAGGGAAAAACCGTCCGTTTGCCGGGTTGGGATCCGGACGAACATCAATATGATTATAATTTAAGACAGTGGCTAGATTTAATGGATCAAGGTCGTTTTAGTTTAATTAAATCAAGGGCATCTACTTTATTTCCACCCCTACATTACCTTGGGTTACCTAAATTTTGGTTTTCAAACAGGTTGATCCATGCAATTGATAATTTTTTATGTCAATTACCAATTATAAAAAATTATGGGCAGTCGCTGGTTTGCGTATTTAAGAAACAGATAATAGAAAAAAATAACTAATAAAAAATAATTATGAATATTTTAATTATAAATTTAGATAAGGCAATTTTTTCAAATAATTCAGCTAGTTTTGCGAGATTGAAAGAATATAGCCGACTAGTAGACAAAATATTTGTTATTGTCTGGACTACTAAAAAAGAACAGCCCATTATTTATCAGGATAAATTATTTATTTATCCGACTAATTCTTTAAGCCGTTTATTTTATTTTTTTAATTCATTTAAAATAGCTGGGAATATTTTAAAAAATAATAAGATTGATTTAATTTTTACTCAAGATCCTTTTGAAACCGGCTTATGCGGTTGGTTAATCGCTAAATTTAATAGAATTAAATTACAATTACAAATTCACGGCGATATCTTCAGCCCTTATTTTAAGCGCGAATCTTTCGCCAATAAATTAAGGATTATTTTAGCTAAATTTTTAATTGCCAAGCCCGACAGTTTCCGGGTAGTCAGCCAAAGGATTAAACAATCATTAATTAAGCTTAAAATTCCGGTGGAAAAAATTTTTGTTTCGCCTATTTTTACCGACATTCATAGATTTACCTCAGCGGAGATAAAACACAATTTAAGAAGCAAATATCCGCAATTTAATTTTATAATTTTAATGGCTTCCCGTTTAAGCCCTGAAAAAAATATTGCCCTAGCTGTTAAAGCCATGCCCGCTGTATTAAAAAATAATCCCAAAATCGGATTAATTATAGCCGGTTCAGGTCCGGAAAAAAAGAATATCCTTAAGTTAATAAAAAAATTAAAACTACAAAAGAATATTTATCTTGAAGCATGGACCGATGATCTAGCATCGTATTATAAAAGCGCGGATTTATTTTTATTAATATCTAATTATGAAGGATGGGGATTGACCGTGGTTGAAGCCGCGGCGGCCGGTTGCCCGGTTATAATGACCGATGTCGGCTGCGCTAATGAATTTATTATAAATAATAAAAGCGGCATAATAATTCCGGTAGGCGATAGAGATTGTTTAGAGAATTCAATCATGGGGTTAATTGAAAATGAAAATTTACGAAAGAAATTAGGCGAAAATGCCAAAGAAGCGATTAAAAAATTACCGACCAAGGCGGAAATTTTGAAATTATATAAAAAATCATGGGATAAAGCTATTGGAAAATAATAGCTTTAAAGATGAATTCAAAACAATAAAAATGAAATTATTAATAGTTACACAAAAAGTTGATATCAATGATGACGTTCTGGGTTTTATGCACGGCTGGATTGCTGAATTCGCTAAAAATTGCGAACAAGTTACAGTAATTTGTCTAAAACAAGGGCAGTTTGATTTGCCTCATAACGTAAAAATTTTATCTTTAGGAAAAGAACATATAAGTCAAAAGTCAAAAGTCCACCAGCCCGCATCGCTACGCGAAGCATTGCTGGCAGGTAAAGTCAAAAGTAAATTGAAATACACTTTTAATTTTTATAAATATATTTGGCAAGAAAAGAAAAATTACAATCATGTTTGGGTGCATATGAATCCAGAGTATATCTTATTGGGAGGATTATTCTGGCGGTTAATGGGAAAAAAGATAAGTTTATGGTATGCCCACGGACAAGCTACTTGGAAATTAAGAATGGCTGAAAAAATAGTTAATATAATTTTTACCTCAACTAACAGCGGTTGCAGAATAAAAAGTAAAAAAATTAAAATCATAGGGCAGGGAATTGATATAAAGAATTATGAATTACGAATTAAGAATTACGAATTGGAAAAAAATAATAATTTCAAAATAGTCACTGTGGGGAGAATTTCGCCAGTGAAAGATTATGAAACATTAATTAAGGCAGTTGAATTATTAAATAAAGCCGGTATGAAATTACAAGTTGATATTATCGGCGGCGCCGGTTTACCGGAACAAAAAAAGTATTTAGTTAGTTTAGAAAAAATGGTTCAAGATAAAGAATTAGGAGATGTAGTAAATTTTATCGGCCCTGTGCCAAATAAAAATATAGTTAAGCATCTGCAATCATCTGATTTATTTGTAAATATGAGCCACACAGGCAGTTTGGATAAAGCAATAGCTGAGGCCATGTCCTGCGGGTTGCCTATTTTAACCTGCAATGAAGCATTGGAGGAAGTTTTAGGAAATTATGAAGAAATGTTAATGTATAATAAAGGCGATTATTGCGCATTAGCGGATAAAATAAAATTTATTGCGGAAATGGACATTAATAAGAAGATAAAATTGGGCAAGGATTTAAGGGAAATTATTGTGAAAAACCACAGTCTAGAGGGTTTTATTATTAATATTATTAGCGCGATTCAACGGTTAAAATAGCGAAAGCATTAATTTTTTATGAAGATATGGCTTACTACAGAAAATATTTAAATTATTTTTTAAATAAAAATTTAAAAAAAGTTAAGTGGGGTTATGTTATCTTTTTTGTAACTAACCGATGCAATTCCAAGTGCAAGCATTGTTTTTATTGGCAAGAGCTAAACTCTGGCAATGAGTTAAGTATTAATGAAATTGAAAAAATATCTAGTAAATTCGGCCAAACACAAGTTTTACTGCTATCGGGAGGGGAGCCGTTTTTGAGAGATGATTTATTTGAAATTATTTCTTTATTTATTAAAAATAACGGCGTTAAAGTAGTTTCTATTCCTACTAATGGCCTTTTGACAAACAAAATAACTGAAATAACGCAAAAACTTTCCCAAGCTTTTCCTAAAATAACTTTTTCAATTAATCCTTCAATTGACGCCTTGTATGAAAAAAATGATGATTTAAGGGGGGTTCAGGGAAGTTTTACCAGATCAATTCAAACTGTTAAAGAATTGGAAAAGATAAAAAAGCAAAGGAAAAATGTGGAAATAGTTGTTAATACCACTATATCTAATTTTAATTATCGCGATATTGATGATATTATAGATTTTTTTAAACAATTCAATATCACTTACCATAATTTTGAATTATTAAGGGGAAATCCAAAGGAAAAAAGCGTTTTGTTGCCGCCCCTGGATGAAATTAAAAAAATTCATTTAAAAGCTATTAATATTAGAAATTATTATATTAAAAAAAATTCAGGATTACTAGAGAAAATAATTGTTTTAGGAGTGGTAAAGTATACCCAGTCTTTAAAAGAAAAGTTTATTAAAACTGGAGCCCAACAGATTAAATGTTCTGCCGGAAAAAATGTTATAGTATTAGAGCCCAACGGAGATGTTAGGTTGTGCGAATTACATCCGAGCGTGGGAAATTTAAGGGAATATAATTATGATATTGAAGAATTATTAAAAAATGAAAAAGCCGGCCGAATGTTTAAGATTATTGAAAAATGCGGCTGCACCCACGTTTGTTTTATAAACATGTCTATTGCTAATGATAAAAAAAGTTTATTTAAAATTCCTTATTATTTTTTAAAATGGAAAAAATAAAATTAACTGTTATTATTCCAACATATAATCGCGAAGATATTCTAATAAGAACCTTGAAAGCATTAGATGAACAAAATTATGATTTAAATGAAGTAGAAGCGCTGGTGGTTGATGATTATTCTGATAATAGCCCCGAGCATTCAATATCTAAATTAAAGACTAAGTATCGCTTAAGATTTTTTAGAATGGAAAAGAATGCTGGAGCAGGAATGGTCCGTAATCAAGCTATTGATTTGGCCCAAGGGAAATATCTGCTATTTATTGGTGATGACACCATCCCTGATAAAAATTTAATTAAAGAGCATATGAAATTGCATAATCAGCACCGGGGCATCGCAGTGCTGGGCCAGGTACGGTGGGCGGAAGAAGTTCGCGATGAATTTATGGACTATATTGCTAAAATACAGTTTCATTATCAAAACATAAAAGATAAAAACAATGTAAAATTTCATTTTTATACTTCCAACATATCCTTGGAAAAGAAATGGTTTGAAACAGAAAAATTCAGTTCGAAATTTAAAGGATACGGGCTGGAAGATATTGAAATGGGATATCGCCTGGAAAGGAACGGACTGCGAGTGATATATAACTCCGATGCGATAGTCAATCATGTCCACCATTATAATTTTAAACAGTTTTGCGAACGAATGGAAAGGGTGGGAGAGTCAGCGGCAGTTTTTGCGGATTTGCATCCGGAATTAAAAAGAAGATACATACCCATCTTTTCCAATGCGCTTTTTATCACCAGCTCACTGCTGTCAAAAAAAATTTTATTGGGCAGAAAATTATATTGGCGTTTTAATTTTATTTTTAATTATTTTAAAGGAATAAAGACGCAAAGATATGTGGAAAAATAAAAAAATTTCAGTTGTCTTTTCAACTTACAACGAAAAAGAGTCAATTAAAAAATGCATTAATGATTTTTTTAAAACCGGAATCGTTGATGAAGTTATCGCGGTTGATAATAATGCCGCGCCGGGGACTAAGGAGGAAATACTCGGAACATCTGCCAGATATTTTTTGGAGACAAAACAGGGATTTGGCCATGGGTACATGAGAGCGCTTAGAGAAGCCAGTGGAGATGTCATTATAATGACTGAACCTGATGGAACTTTTGTAGCGGATGATATTTTTAAGTTACTTGCCTATTCTGATGATTTTAAAGTAGTTTTTGGAACCAGGACCACCAGCATTTTAATTGGCGACGGCGCTAACATGGGATTTTTTATGAAATGGGGCAATTTTATGGTCGCTAAAATTGTCGAGATTCTATTTAATACAGTGCAATTAACTGATGTTGGATGCACTTACCGCTTGATTAAGCGAGATGCTTTAGAAAAACTTGACAGTAAATTCATTATCACCGGCAATGAGTTTAATTTAGACATGATGCTCCAAGTAGTAAGAAATGAAATAGCATTTATTGAAGTGCCGATGAATTATAAAGAAAGAGTGGGAGAGTCGTCGGTTACGGGAAGCAGAATTAAGGCAGTTAAGGTAGGGTTAAAAATGGTAGTATTAATATTTAAGCACCGATTAGGATTAATAAAAAAATAAATATGGAATTAGCCGAAGCTATAAAAACTCGTCGAAGTATCCGCCATTTTTCTAATAAAGAATTAGCTGAAGGAGTCTTGGAAAAAATTATTGAAGCTGGTAATCACGCACCCAGTCATTGTAATACTCAAGGATGGAAGTTTGTGTTTGTTAATGATGATAAAATTAAAGAAGAGATGTATTCGGCTGGCGGTTCTTATGCAATAAAAAACGCTCCTTATGGAATTTTAGTTTTATACAACAGCGCTTTAAGCGACAATTTAGAATATCAAGACTGGATTCAAAGCGGAGCCGCTGCTATTCAAAATATGCTCTTGACTATTCACGACTTAGGATTAGGTGGATGTTGGATCGGCCACTTGCCCAGTAAAAAGAAATTAAGAAAGATTTTTAATATTTCCAAATCCTATACTCCGATAGCTTATATCATTTTTGGTTATCCGGAAGTTAACCCTAAGGAAATGCTTAGAAAGCATAAAGTAGATGATATTTTATCTGTTAATAAATTTATTTGGCCGGGAGAAAAAGTTTCCGCTAAAATTTATTTAAAAAGATGGTCAAAAAAAATTTATTTTGTTTTACCGTCTTTCGTTAAAAAGGCAATAATGCCCCTGACTGACAAATTAGTTAAAAAATTTCATAATTAATAATCAAAAGCATATGAAAACAAAAAAAATTTCCATAATTATACCTGTTTATAACGAGGTGGAATCAGTAGCTCGGTTACACCAAGAAATTACAACAGTAATGGACAAAATAGAATATTTCTATGAGATTATTTTTATTAATGACGGATCAAGCGACGGCACCTTAACGCAATTAAAAAAATTGTCGCCGGCAATAATTATTTCCTTTGCTAGAAACTTTGGCAAATCCCAGGCCTTGCAGGCGGGTTTTGATGAAGCTGACGGCAATTATATTATTACTTTAGACAGCGATTTGCAGGACGATCCCAAAGAAATTCCCAATTTTATCAAGTCGCTAGAAGGGGGATCGGATTTGGTTTGCGGCTGGAAGTACAATAGACTAGATAGTTTTGGGCGAAAATTTGTTTCCATGATCGCTAATTCTGTAACTAAATATTTCACCAAGACGTCAGTGCATGATATGAATTGCGGTTTTAAGGGGTACAAGCGAGAAGTAGTCAAACACCTGCGTTTATTCGGCGATATGCATAGATATATTCCGGCTATTGTTTCTAACCTAGGTTTTGTTGTTAACGAAGTCAAAGTAAATCATCGATCACGAGCGCATGGCAAGTCAAAATATGGATTAAAAAGATTATTAAACGGATCATTTGATTTTATGACCTTAATGTTTCTACGGCGTTTTGTTGATCGGCCGATGTATTTTTTTGGATTTTATGGAGTTGTTCTTTCTTTTATTGGATTTATTATTTTAGCTTATTTAAGCTGGATAAAGATTTTTCAAGATGTTTTAATCGGCGGTAGGCCGTTGTTATTTCTGGGCATGCTGTTGGTTTTTGTAGGCGTGCAATTATTTTCCTTAGGATGCTTGGGCGAATTGGTAATTCGTCAAGGTGGGTCTGATAAAAAAAATTACATAATTAAAGATAAAATAGTTATTCATGAAAAATAATATTTTTTTAAAGAAATCATTAAGCAATATTCCACGGCTTTTAGGTCAGTTGAATCGCAATGTTTCATCCTGTTCTTATGGCTCCTTTGACAGAGCTTATTGGCATTACCGCATAAATGATATCAGTAGTGCTCGTTATCAAGAAGCTGTTTTAACACTCACCTTACTTTACACTTATAATTTTGAGGGGAATATATATTATAATAATAAAAATATCTTAGAATGGATTAATGCCGCCCTAGAGTTTACTTGTTCAATCCAAAATAAAGACGGCTCATTTAACGAATGGTATTTAAACGAAAAATCTTACGTCTGTACGGCCTTTGTGTCCGCAGCTTTATCTGAAACAATTTTAATTCTAAAAAAAGAAAACATTAGGGAATATGAAAAAATATTAGATTGTTTAAATAAATCTGCTGGTTGGCTTATGCATAATTCTGAAAATTTAGTTTTTAATCAATTAGCAGGCAGTGTTTTAGCTTTAGCTAATATTGCTGAATTAACTAATAATGAATCCTACAGAATTTCCGCTCGCGATAAATTTTTAATAATAAAACAAAATCAATCATCCGAAGGATGGTGGAGCGAGTATAAAGGCCCGGATGCGGGGTACTTATCTTTAATGATTGATTATTTAACCAAATATTACAAAATTGAACAGTCGAATGATGTTTTAGATGTTTTGAAAAAAGCTAATGCTTTTTTAGTTAATTTTTTACATCCAAATTTAACTGTTGGCGGAGAATATATGTCCAGGAATACTGAGTATATTATTCCTTCGGGTCTGGCTTTTTTGGCTAATATGGATAATAACGCTGAAATAATTACCGCTTTTAACATTTGTTCTTTGGATGGGGGGTCTGGTTTGGGGCCCGTTAATTTAGATGACAGATATACCTGCTACATTCTTTACAACTGGTTGCAAGCGGGAATTTTTTTAAGCCAAAATAATTATAATCCCAGCATTGATATTAAGGATTATTTAAAATGCAGAAAATTAAATATATTTTTTAAAGATTCAGGATTAAGAGTCATCCAAAATGATAAATATTATTTTGTGGCTAATCTTAATAAGGGCGGCGCTTTTAGGCTGTATGCCGGACAAAAAATATATCTTGACTCCGGGATTGAAATAAAATACCAAGGGAAGCGCCTTATTTCTAATGTTCTTGATTACAATAATAAAATTCAAAATAAAATTAATTCAATGGAGGTGGAGGGCGTTTTAAAGCCGATTAAAGAGGCCCTAATGGCAACACCGCTTATGATTTTGTTTAAAACGTGGCAGATGTTGTTTGGAAAAATCGGCGGATTACAAAAATTATTAAAATCTTTTTTAAGAAAAAAAATGATTACCTATAAAAATTCAGTCGGGGTTTCTTTTCGGCGGGAGTTTATTTTTGCCGATAATAATGTTACAGTTAAGGATGAGGTAAATGCCCAAATCGCAGAAAAAGATTTTTATTGCGGGCAAAAAACTTCTTATAATTTTATTCCTAGCTCCAAATATTTTACTATTCAGGAAGTAAATAGAGATAATAGTTTTTACGAGAAACAATATATTTCCTCCCAAGATAAGAGTATTTTGCGCCGAGTTTTTAACTTTAATTAATTTATATAATTTATGTTTAACATTAATATTAATTTTTGGGTAATTTTAGGACTGTTTGGGCAATTTATATTTTTTTTAAGATTTTTCATCCAATGGATTCATTCGGAGAAAAATAAAAAAAGCATGATACCCTTTTCTTTCTGGTATTTTAGCATTGGCGGGGCGATTATCCTTTTAATTTACGCGGTGCATATTAGAGACTTAGTGTTTTCCCTGGGCCAGGGGTTGGCCTTATTAATATATATTAGAAATATAATGTTGTATAAAAAAGATGAAGAATAATTATATGTTGTTATTGAATTTTTTACAAAAAAAAGGAATAGTTTTAATTATAGTTTTTTATTTAATTGTTGGATCTATCGGCATCTTTTTTAATTATCCGCTTTTTAACACGGTTGGCGATGAAGCGCCTCTTTTAAGCGCGACTTTAAAAATGATATCAGACCATAGCCTAAGGCCGAACTATCCCTCATTTTACCATTTGCCAGTCGGAGCTTATCTGTATTTGCCGTTTTTTATTATTATTTTAATCTTGATGCGAATTTCAGGAATGTTTTCAAGCTTGGATGCAATCAAGGAATTCGGCCAAATTGAATTTGCCAAATTTTTGCCATTAGCTAGATTTATTTCAGTTTTGAGCGGCGCGGTTTGTGTTTACTTAGTTTATAAGATTTGTGAAAAATTATTTAATAATAAATTTATTTCTCTTGCAGCCGCTTTTTTATTATCTGTTAGTTTGCTGTTTGTGCAGACCTCCCACTTTGCTAAAATTTGGCTGCCGCAGACGTTGACTATATTACTGGCATTTTATTTTATAGTCAGTTTATTTCAATCGCAAAGAGAAAAATTAAAAGATTATTTATGGTGCGGTTTAACAATCGCTTTGGCGTTTGGCACGCACGTCGTGGGAATTTTTATCTACGCTTCTTTTTTAGCCGTTCATTATTTGAAACATAAAAAAGAGAAATTAAGCAATATTATTTTTCATAGATTATTTTGGTCGGCAAATTTTTTATTTATAATTTTATATTTTATTATTTATTATCTTAATACTTATGGTTTTGTCCGCTACTTGGGCGGAGCATTCCCAAATCTAAATAGCATGCTGTCTCTATCGGGAACTTTCAGCCCGGTAGTTGACAGGATTGAGCCGTTGGTTGAAAATCAAACATCTATTAGCAGTCATATTTGGTATTACATTAATATACTTTGGCAATATGAGCCGTTGCTGGTCTTGCTGGCTGTTTTTGGGTCTATCATTTTATTTATTAAAAAGAGGGATGTTTTTATTATAATTTATTCTTTTATTATCGTTTATTTTTTAGGCATCAGTTCAATAAGCATCAAGGGCGCCCGCATGATATTGCCGGTTGTTCCGTTTATGGCGATTATCTCGGCGTATGGCTTGGCATGGCTTTATTATAAAGTTAATTATAAAAAATTTACCGGAATTTTAATCGGCATTTTATTTATTTTTCTTTTATATCCGCCCCTGCTTTGGGACTACAAATTCATTTTGCCGTCCAGCCGGCCCGAAGCAATGAAGTGGATTTATCAAAATATTCCTTCAGGCGAAAGCATTATTAATCTCGACGCCTACCTTGAACTTAACGAGAATAAGCAATCACTGGGAGATATTGGAAAATACACAAATTTTTTAACAAAAAAACGAGCATATCTTTTAAATTTTAATTCTCAGGATTTACCCCGGCCGAATTATTACATTTTTTTCTACCCCCATTACAATGAAGTGCCGCCGGAGATATTGGCAAAAGAGTTTAATTATGCAATTATTAGCTGGTGGGATAAAAATGATTTAGAGAATAGTTTAGCTAAATTAGAAGAATTTAATTTAAACAGTCAAAATTTAGCTTTAATTAAAAGATTTCCGGATTGGGCAGATGAAAATACCACAAGCATTGATATCAGCTCGACCCTTGACAATCCATGGGTAAATCTGTCTAAATTAAGGCATAATGGCCCAGTAGTAGATGTTTATCAAATTAATTAAATTATGAAAAAAATAAAAGTTTTATTTACGGTTGGCAACCTTAATATCGGCGGCGCGGAAAAATTAGTAATTAATCAGATAAAAAATATAGATAAAAATAGATTTGAACCGCATTTATGCACTTTATTCCCAACTGATAAAAATAATTATTCCAAAATATTTTCAGATTTATCGGGGGTTGTTTATCACCAATTTTTATTTAAGGGGCCATGGGATATTATAAATTGGGCTAAGGTTTTTTTACTATTACGTCGGGAAAAATTTGATATTTTATGCTGCCATTTATTTGAATCAAATTTCATTATTCGTTTATTGAATATTTTTATCGGCGTTAAGTCGGTTTTTATTTTTGAACATAATATTTATTGGCAAAAACAATGGTGGAAAATATCAGCCGACCGCTGGTTAGCTAAAAAAACAACTAAGATTTTTGTGGATTCCCAGGCAATTTTAGATTTTACCTCTAAACAGGAAAAAATAAATAAAGAAAAGTTTGCTATTTTACCTTATCCGATTGAATTGGCTGAACATAAAAAAATTGATCCGGCTGAGCTAAAAAAAGATTTAAATTTGCCTAAAAATAGTTTTATTATTGGTACAGTAGCCAGATTTGTTAAACAGAAAGGGCTGGTTTATTTAATTAAGGCAGCAGCTCAGGTCTTGCAAGATGCTGATCGTTCGGATGTATATTTCTTAATAGTGGGCTATGGCCCCATGGAAGCGGAATTAGAAAAATTAATAGATGATTTAGATATTAAACCAAGAGTAATAATAAGTTCAGCCAGAGATATTAAGGATGTTTTAACTATTTTAGATATATACGCCATCTCATCACTGTGGGAAGGTCAGCCAATCGCCATGTTAGAAGCAATGGCGGGGGGCTGTCCGGTAGTAGCGACTAAAGTGGGTGGAATTCCGGAAATCATAATTGACGGACAAAATGGATTATTAGCTGAGTCTGAAAATGAAAATTCTTTAGCTAAGAAAATCAGCCAATTAATAAAAGATGACGATTTGCGCATTCGTGTTACTCAAGCGGGTAAGCAAACAACGGGGAAATATGGTTTATCAATTTATATAAAGAAATTAGAAGAATATTTTATTACTGAATACAAATTAAAAAATAGACATTAAAAAATAGGACCAAACCCATTTGAAAGAACATCGCTTTTGTGTTAGCCCATCGAAAATAAAAAAGACTTTATCTTTAAGTTTTATTTTTTCATGTTAAGTTTTATATGTGATTAAATATTCTTCTATAGTTAAAACATTTTGTTTTTTTCGCAATAGATTGTGAAAATTAACTATTTATTAATATAGTTATAAAGTTATGAAGATTGTTTTTATTCAACCGAAAGTAAAAAATTCAAGTAATAATTTTCTACCTTTAGGAATTGGTTATTTAGCCGCTTTTTTGATTGAGCATGGCCATAAAGCGAAAATTTTTGATTTGGAAGTGCAAAAATTTTCCGACCAAGAATTGATTGAAAAGATAAATGAGTTTCAGCCGGATGCAGTTGGGTTTACGGTAACAATTACCTCAACGAATGAAGCCCTTCGTTTAGGAAGCATTTTCTCTAAAATTTACAAATGGGTATTTTATGGTGGGCCGCAAGCTACGATGGATCCGGAAAGTTTTTTACTTGCAGAAAATAACATTGTTTTTAGGAAAGAAGGGGAGTTAAGTATTTTAGAATTTTGTGACGCTTTGTCTAGTTTAAATGATTTTTCAAATATTCACGGCATTTCTTTTTTAAGAAACGGGAAAGTGATTCATAATCAAGACAGAGAATTAATTAAAGATGTGGATTTACTTCCATTTCCGGCGCGCGATCTTTACCCGCTTTCTCTTTATGAAATGTATCTTCGCGACCGCAAAGCGACCAATATAATTACCAGCCGCGGTTGTCCCTTTGAATGCATATACTGTTTTAATATGGCGGGTCGCACTTATCGTCCGCGAAGCGCGGAAAATGTTTTGGCCGAACTTTTGTTTCTAAAAGAAAAATACGGATTTCAGGCTTTTAGTATTTATGATGATAATTTTACCGTAAACAAGCAACGGCTTATTGATATTTGCGAAGGATTGCTTAGCCGAAATATAAAAATGGTTTGGCGTTGTTATTCAAGGGTTGATACGTTAAATGAGGAACTTTTAAAATTAATGAAAAAAGCAGGATGCTTTGAAATTGCCTTTGGCGTTGAGTCGGGCTGCCAAAAAAGTTTGGATTTAATGAAAAAGAGGACAAAAGTTGAAGATTCAGAAAATATTATAAAACTATGCAAAAAAGTCGGCATTGTAAGCAAGGCGTTTATAATGCTCGGCTTTCCCTGGGAAACAAAAGGTGATATTGAAACAACGATTTCCTTTGTTGAAAAAATTATACCGAACGATGTCCAATTTATGTGCGTCACTCCTATGCCAAACACCGAACTTTGGCGCATAGTTGCGGAGCGCGGTTATCGTATTGATGCAAATGTTGATTACACTAGATTAAAAAACGCAGTTTACGGCACGGAAAATTTTACCGAAGAAGAATTAGATAATCTTGCGAGTGAGGCGCGAAAGCGTTACAAAAAAGCAAAAATAAAATACGTGTTTAAACATCCGTTTTCCTTTTCCGCTAGAATATATTTTAATGAAAAAGCGAGAAGTTTTCTGCCTTATAAGCTTAAAAGATTCGTGAGAAAAATTCAAAAATTACTGTTTAAATAATAAAATTTGTTAATTTTTTAAAAATAATTATTAATTATCGCTATTAAATTGAACTTATGCAAATATCAAAAGAAAAAAAAATAAAAATCGCTATAATGAGTTACCCCATGGATAATAGAAAAGCCAAAGGTACGGCTTTATATACCAGAAAACTGATAGAAAATATTTTGGCGGATGACCGGTTTGATTTTTATTTGGTTCATTATGATAAAGTGGACGACCCGCTTTACGCTCAAGCTAAAGAAATTATGATGCCAAAAATAAAACTACCTTACGGCTCACATTTTGTTTCGCAAATGTTATTTTTCTGGAAATATAGAAAAAATAAGTTTGATATCATCCATTGGTTTCAACCACGGGTTTATCCTTTTTTCTGGCTGGCGCCAGCTAAAAAAATTGCCATCACTACCCATGGGGCGGGCAACATTACCGCAGCGAACAAATTTATTTTTTCTCGCGAGGTATTTAATTTTATCCTAACTAAATTTGTTCGTAAAGTTGACGCTATAATTGCCGTGTCAAAATATGGTTGCGAAGAAATCGAGGAATATTACCATGCACCTCGTGAGAATATTTTTTTCACATATTGCGGTGGCGGTGAAGATTTTAAAGTTATTCCCAAGACTGTGGCGTGGCGGGTGATTTTTAAGAAATATGGAGTTAATCAGCCTTTTATTTTAGGAATGGCCCGGCATTTACCTCATAAAAATGTTACTGGTTTGATAAGCGCTTATAAAATTTTTAGAGATAAATATAATAGAAATGAAAAATTAGTTATTGTGGGTACGCGCGATTTTGATACAGAAAAAATTTTTAAGCTAGCTGATAAGTCCGGCTATAAAAGCGATATAATTTTCATTAATTATGTTGAAGCTGATGATTTGAACCATATTTATTCGGCAGCTGATTTGTTAGTTTTTCCGTCATTTGTGGAAGGTTTCGGCTTGCCGGTTATAGAGGCGATGGCTTCCGGCACCCCAGTAATTACATCCAACACAACTTCGCTACCGGAAGTGGCTGGTGGAGCAGCTGTTCTAATAAATCCGCTTGACGTGGCAGAGATCGCCGCAGCCATACATAAGGTTTTAAGCGATGAAAATTTTAAAGAGAGCTTGATTGCCGGGGGGCTGGAACAATCTCATAAATTTTCCTGGACCCAGACTGCTGAACAGACAAAAGAAATTTACTTTAAATTATTTGAGAACATATAATAAATTTATGAAATTAATCTATTTAACCAATGTTTATATACCGGGCATGTGGGCGCATAGCATTCAGGTAATGAAAATGTGCGAAGCGTTTAAGAAAATTGGCCTTGAAACAGAGCTCATTACCGGAATGAAACGGGGAGACGACGAGGAAATTTTTTCTTATTATAATATTAAAACTAAATTTAAGATTACTAAAATTCCTTATTTTGATTTTTCTAGCAAAGGGTCAGGCAAATTAAATTTTTTAATGCGGACATTTAGTTTTATTTTTTTTACCAAGCTGAAATTATTATTTAAAAAATATGATATTTTATATATTCGGACTCCTTTGATTGGTATATTTTTTAATAATTTTTATTTAGAAGTGCATGAATTGCCGCCGCGCTTAAAACAATGGCATAAAAAGGTATTTAAAAAAGCAAAAAAAATAATTGTTTTAACTTCTTTTTTAAAAAAAGAACTAGTAAATCGTGGAGTTCAAGCGGAAAAAATTATAATCGCTCCAGACGCGGTTAATTTAGAAGAATTTCAAATAAATCTGTCACAAGCAGAAGCGAGAAAAAAATTATCATTGCCATTAGATAAAAAAATAATAATGTATTGCGGTAATTTTTATGTGCATGATTGGAAGGGAGTTGATATTCTGTTAAAGTCGCTGGAACATATAAATAATGCGCTGTGCGTTTTAGTCGGCGGGCATGAATCGGAGTTTAATAAGATTAGAAAACAATATCAGTCAAAAAATTTAATATTAATTAAGCACCAACCCCATGAAAATATTCCTGTTTATTTAAAGGTCGCTGACGCTTTAATTTTGCCCAATAAAAAGGGCGATGATAATTCCGAATATTACACTTCGCCATTAAAATTGTTTGAGTATATGGCAAGCGGCAATCCAATTGTGGCGTCTGATTTGCCGTCAATCAGAGAGGTTTTAAATGAAACTAACGCGGTTATGGTTGAGCCGAATAATCCGGAAAAATTGGCTTTAGGTGTAAGAGGAGTTTTAGAAAATAATGAATTAGCAAAAAAGATATCCACACAAGCTTTGCTTGATGTTAAAAATTACACCTGGCAAAAACGAGCTGAAAAGATAATTAAACCATAATTTAAGCGCGCAGTTTTATTGTGTTATAATTGATAAAGAACTTCTATTAAGTTTTTTACAAATAATACGAATTCTAGTAATGATACAATATGCGCACATTTGTATTATTTGTAGCTGATTTGTTGATTTGTGGGGCAGAACTTAAGTTTAAAACTACTACCTATTATTATTTAATATTAGTTTAAATTTAGAATAAACTTACAATAACTTCAAAATAATATGCCCAAACCAAAAAAATATATTATTTTCGGATCGCCCAGTATTGAGCAACCAGAAATAGATGAAGTGGTAAAAACTTTGAAATCCGGCTGGTTGGGAACCGGTCCAAAGACTGCTGAGTTTGAGAGATTAGTAAGCAGTTATGTCGGTTCTAAATTCGGCTTGGCTTTAAATTCATGTACGGCAGGGCTGCACCTATCTCTTTTAGTCTGCGGTGTTAAGCCCGGTGACGAAGTGATTACCACACCGCTTACTTTTTGCGCCACTGTTAACGCTATTATTCATTGCGGCGCTAAACCGGTATTCGTTGATGTAAATAAAGAGACAATGAATATTGACGAGGAGAAAATTGAAGCGGTAATTACCAAAAAAACAAAAGTGATTATGCCGGTTCATATGGCTGGACGCCCTTGTGAGATGAATAAGATTTTAAAGATAGCCCGTAAACATAAATTATTTGTTATTGAAGATGCCGCCCATGCCCTGGGAGCAAAATATCACAGCAGGGCGATAGGCAGTATTGGAGATTTAACCTGTTTTAGTTTCTATGTCACCAAAAATATCGTTACCGGGGAGGGTGGAATGGTTACTACTAATAACAAAGATTTTGCCGATAAAATTAAAGTTTATGCCTTGCATGGCATGTCAAAAGACGCCTGGAAGCGCTATTCTGATGACGGTTATAAGCATTATGAAGTTATTTATCCCGGGTATAAATATAATATGACTGACATTCAGGCCTCAATCGGCATTCATCAAATAAAAAGGATTAATAAATATGATAAAAAAAGGCAAGAGATTTGGGATTTTTACAATAAAAATTTTTGTGATTTGCCGATTAGCTTGTCGTCCCCGTGCTCTAAAAATATTCATCACGCCAAACACCTTTATACTTTGCTAATTGATAAAAATAAAAGCGGTATTAGTAGGGATAAATTTATGCAAGAAATGCATTGGCATGGTATTGGTACCGGAGTCCATTTTATTCCGGCGCATTTGCATAAGTATTACCGTGAACGCTGGGACTTTAAAAAAGGTGATTATCCCAACGCTGAATATATTGGAGAAAGAATTGTTTCTATCCCTTTGAGCGCTAAACTAACTATGTCCGAAGCACAGTATATTGTCTCCTCGATTAAAAAAATTTTTAAAAATTAATTAATTATTTTATGAAGAATAGCGTGATAAATTTTTTAAATAAAGTTCGTAGTAGCATTAAAAAACATCGCCTAGCTGTTACTCTCTCTTTTTTATTAACAATTTTAATCTTTGCGCCATTGCTAGCTTTCCCAAAGGTTATAAAAAGCGAGTATCAAGGGATTAATATTATTCCTTTCGGAAGTGACACGCATTTTTATCTTTCACGGGCCAAAGAAGTGCTGGACGGCAACGGTTTAGGTAATCCCGTCCTTAAAGAAGGAAAGAACGAAAGAGACCCTTATTTTGCTTATAATGACTATATATTATTAGCGCCGATAAAATTATTGGGATTATCGCAAAAAATAAATATTGTAACTTTATATTATACTTATAATTTCATCGGCATTTTTTTTGTTATTTTATTAATTTATTTTTTAGTTTTACAATTTTCCGGCAATAAATTATTATCTATAACTATTGCCTTAGCCGCGGTTGGCGGCTACTCAATTGTCTATCACAAAACTTTATTTTACAGCGATTTTAATATTTATGCGCGCATCATCTATCCTTTTATGGGTTCACTTGTTTTCTTTTCGTATTTAAATTTATTGTACAAAAGTTTAAAATCAACAGAATTAAAATATAAAATTTTTACCGGCG
>JBAZGH010000009.1:0-27821 GCA_041652935.1 Patescibacteria group bacterium
TTTTATTCCGGGCCCCATTCCAGAGCATAAGCTTACGCCTCTTATGTAAGCTCCCTTAGAGGAGTTTGGTTTGGCTTTTTTAATAACCTCAATAGCGACGTTAAAATTATTTATTAAATCCTTACCCTCAAAAGAAACTTTGCCTAAAACGATATGGACGTTTCCGCCGGCATCATTCTTAAAGTCAATTTTTCCTTTTTTAAATTCTTCTATAGCCGCGGCAATGTTGGGAGTGACGCTGTTATTTTTCGGAGAAGGCATTAATCCGCGGGGGCCGAGAATTTTCGCGGCCGGCGCTAAAACTTTCATCATCTCCGGCGTGGCAATGGCAACGTCAAAATCGGTTTTTTTAGTTTGGATTATTTTTTTTATAAGTTCTTCTCCGCCGAAAATATCAGCTCCGGCATCTTTTGCTTTTTTTTCGTCATTCGGACCCACGAAAGCGGCAATCACTCTTTTTTTACCAACTCCTTTTTCAAAAGTTACCGAAGTCCTTACTTGTTGCTCTCCTTTTTTAGGGTCTATACCCAGCTTAACGTGCAGTTCAATGTTAGCATCAAATTTAGTTTTAGAGGTTTTTTTAACCAGTTCAATCGCCTCCTCAATTGAATAAATTTTTGTTTTATCAATAAGCTTTTTCAGCTCATTCATTCGTTTTGACATAAGTTTACGTGGTGCTAATGATTAATTTATTTTTAATTAATCTTCCACTTTTTAGTATTTTAAATTATTTATTCCCGCTAACCTACAAATTTTTTACAAATATACAAAATATATATTTGTATATTTGTAAAAAATTTGTAGGTTTGTAGGGGTTTATTTAATTTCAACACCCATTTGTCGAGCAGTGCCAGCGATTATTTTCATTGCGGCCTCGACATCGCGGGCGTTCAAATCAGGCATTTTTTTCTCAGCAATTTCTTTTAATTGCGCCCCAGTCAGACGGCCGGCTTTTTCGGTTAAGCTTTTGCCTGAACCCTTTTTAATTTTAGCGATTTGCTTTATAAGCTCTGATGCCGGCGGTTCTTTCATTATAAAATTATAACTCCTGTCTTTAAAAACGGTTATTTCAGTCGGGACCAACTGTCCCATCTTATCCTTAGTAGCATCATTAAATTTTGTGCAGAATTCCTGAATATTTAAGCCGGCCTGGCCCAGGGCAGGACCTACCGGAGGCGCCGGGTTCGCCTGGCCCCCTCTAATTTGCAGTTTTATTTTTGTTAATATTTCTTTTGCCATATATAATTAGTTAAAAGTTTGCAAGTTATAAAGTTAAAAGTAATAAAGAGAAGCTTTTACAAAGGAATGATTAATCATTTACTTTATAAACTTTTTACTTTTAACTTTTAACTATTTTATATTTTTTTTATCTGTAGGAAATCCAAGTTGACTGGTGTTTCTCGGCCGAACATAGAGACTAAAACTTTAATTTTGCCTTTTTCTTTATCAACCTCGGTAACCTTACCTTCCATATTTTTAAACGGTCCATCAATAATTCTGACCGGCATATCTTCGGAAACGTCAATAGTGTATTTCGGCTCATCAACCCCCATTCTTTTTTGCAGATCTTTTATCTCTTTTTCTGAAACGGGGGTGGGGATAGTGCCGGTTCCGATAAAGCCGGTTACATTGGGCGTATTGCGGACAACATACCATGAATCATCAGTAACCAGCATATTAACCAAAACATATCCGGGGAATATCTTCTCTTCTATAACTTGGCGTTTGCCGTTTTTTATTTTAATTTTTTTCTCCTTAGGCACAATAATATCAAAAATTTTATCTTCCATATCCATCGATTCAATCCTTTGTTTTAAGTTGCGTACCACATTCTCCTCATACCCGCTGTAGGTATGGATAGCGTACCATCTTTTTCCTAAATTTCCTGTTTGTTTTGACATATATTTTCCTCACCCCACCCCCCTCTTTCAGGGGGCGAGAGGAGTGTTTATTTAATTATTATTAACTCCAACAGGAAGTTAAAAATATAATCAAGCAATCCCAGATAAATAGCTACTGATAAACTAACAATAATAACTAAGATAGTATATTGCCTGGTTTCTTTTTTGGTCGGCCAGGTAACTTTTTTTATTTCTTCGATCGACTCTTTTAAATAATTGCTAATTTTAGGTAAAATATTCATATTTTTTGTATTTAAAAAACAGCCCTTGCAGGCGTTTTTTATCTGCTTACATTGTATAGCATATCTTAAAATATGTCAAATTTTTAATCCACAAATATACAAATCCAGTACAAATACTACAAATGCGCGTATAACGTCACTATTAGGATTTGTATATTTGTTCGCCTCGGCGAAGCCTTTGCGAGACGGGCGGGTAATTTGTAGATTTAAATATCCAGGTTTTGAACATTTTTTGCCTGCGCTTGGATAAATTTACGGCGCGGAACTACGTCTGAACCCATTAAAATATCAAAAGTCTCATCAGCCCGGGCGGCGTCTTCAACCGAGACTTGCAGTAAAGTTCTGTTTTCCGGACTCATGGTCGTTTCCCAAAGCTGGTCAGGATTCATTTCACCCAAACCTTTATAGCGCTGAATATGCAACTTATTAGCTGATTTTGTTTTTATTTCAGCTCCAGTTTCGGCTTCAATTTCCTCTGGTTCTTCTTCTGATATTTCCTCCACCTCTTCTGCTACTCCGCCAAGCTGTTTTATAATTCTATCTTTTTCTTCCTCAGTATATACATAGTGAGTTTCTTTTCCCTTCTTAACTTGATAAAGCGGGGGCTGGGCAATATACAAATGCCCCTTTTCCACCAGCTGTTTAAAATGGCGGTAAAATAAAGTTAACAGCAGTGTCCTGATATGCGAACCGTCAACGTCAGCGTCAGTCATAATTATCACGCGATGATAGCGCAATTTTTCAAGATCTAATTGATCATTAATATTAGTTCCTAAAGCAATAACTAAATTTTTAATTTCATTATTAGCCAGCATTTTATCCAGGCGGGCTCGTTCCACATTTAAAATTTTACCGCGTAAAGGAAGTATCGCCTGGAATTTTCGGTCGCGCCCCTGCTTGGCTGATCCGCCGGCGGAATCTCCCTCAACAATATAGAGTTCGCACTCTTCGGCTTTGCGGGATGAGCAGTCGGACAATTTTCCCGGAAGCATCATGCCGTCTAAAGCGCCTTTGCGCAAGATATTAGCGCGGGCAGTTCGGGCGGCAATGCGCGCCTGAGCGGCCAGGGTGCATTTTGATATTATCGCCTCCGCTTCTCTGGGATGCTCTTCAAGAAAAATGGTAAACGCTTCGCCAAAAACCTGGTCAACATAAGTTTTCATTTCCGCATTGCCCAGCTTGCCCTTTGTCTGCCCTTCAAATTGCGGGTCGGTTAATTTAACCGAAATAATAGCGGTTAAGCCCTCGCGAGTGTCGTCTCCGGTTAAGTTATCGTCTTTTTCTTTTAATAAATTTTGTTTGCGGGCATAGCTGTTTAAAACCCTGGTTAGGGCGGTTCTGAATCCTACTGTATGAGTTCCGCCCTCAGGGTTATGGATGTTATTGGCAAAAGAAAAAACTTCTTCATTATATTCGTCATTATACTGCAGGGCTACCTCAACTTTTGAGTCGTTAATTTCTTTTTCCACATAAAATATAGTGTCATGCTTGGGCGTGCTGTGCTGGTTCAGGGCTTTAATATAAGCTTTTATTCCGCCCTCGAAATGGAACTTGAATTTTTTCGGACGATGGTTGGGGCGTCGGTCCTCAACATTAATTGTTATGCCCTTTGTTAAATATGCCTGCTGGCGCATGCGGTCTAAAATAGTTCCCCAATTAAACTCAATTTCAGAAAAAATAGAAGAATCAGGTTTAAAAGTAATGGTTGTTTCGGTTTTCTTAGATGCGCCGATTGATTTTACCTTGGCTTTTGGTTTGCCGATTTTATATTCCTGCACCCACACTTTTCCTTCGCGGTGAACTTCAGCTTTTGTGTACTCGGACAGAGCATTAACAACCGAGACGCCGACTCCGTGCAAACCGCCGGAGACTTTATAACCACCGCCGCCGAATTTTCCGCCGGCATGCAGTTTAGTCATAACCGTTTCCAAAGCGGATATTTTGGTAACAGGATGCATTCCCACCGGAATTCCGCGTCCGTTGTCATTTACCTCCACCATACCGTTTTCCAAGAGCGCGACCGAGACTTCATCAGCATATCCGGCCATGGCCTCGTCAATTCCATTATCAACCACTTCCCAGATTAAATGGTGCAGCCCGGTTGCCGAGGTTGAGCCGATATACATACCCGGCCTTTTTCTAACCGGATCCAATCCTTCTAAAACCGTAATGCTAGAGGCGTCGTACTCGTCTTTTTTAATAGCTTTTTTTACTTCTTTTTTAGGCATATTTTGTATTTTATCAATTTTAACAATAAATAAAAAACACTTTTTTTGTCATTCTGATTCCGCAATTTATTGCGGGAGAAGAATCTATAATAAATTTTTAAAGCTATTATAGATTTTTCGCTACGCTAAAGATGACAATAAAAACTGTTAATTTCTGACTTTATTTTATCACGAATATTAAAGCAATGGAAGTTGACAGAATTTTAATAATATGTGAGAACCTTTAATTTATAGTATTATTTTTGTTTACTCAATAATTTGTTTTGTGGTATAATATGACAGTAATCTATAACTAGCAACTAGCAACTAGCAACTAGCAACTAGCAACTAGCAACTAGTTACTGATTACTAGTTACTAATTACTAAGCGATGAAAAAGGAGGAAAAACAAGAAAATAATATAGAAAAATCCCTAAAGGATTATCGGCCAATTGAAGGTCCGGAACTGTGGCAATTGAAATGGGGGCTGTGGTGGGTTGAAAACCGGATGCTTTTACGGCATATTTTTATTATTATTTTAATAGTTGCCGGAACATTATTTTGGGGTTACACTATTTACGGGTTTGGCTACTATGCATATAAGGGAATACAGGAGGATGAAGTTTTGGCGCAAGATTTAATATCTATTCCAAAAATAAGCCATAATTACACCTCCGGCACGGCTGCCCAAGATTTGGTTTTAGGAAGTATAAATGTGCTGCCGGGGATAAAAAATACCAGCGATTTGGCGGTTGAGATTAAAAATTTAAACAGTAGCTGGTACGCGGTTTTTGATTATTTTTTTATTATAAACCAGCAGGAAACAGAGATTAAAAGCGAATTCATGCTTCCGGGAGAAAAGAAATATTTAACCGAATTTTTATATGAAGGTTCCAGGCCGACAGGCGCTTCAATAAATATTGCGAATTTAAAATGGCGGCGAATAAGCCCGAAAGATATCGGTTCAAGCGTTGAAAGTTATTTGGCGGATAATGCCAATATAGAAATCAGCGATATACAGATAAATCCCGCCGGAGCAGTTAGCGTTTCAGCCGCCAGTGCAATGATCCTTAAAGCAAAAAATAATACCCCATATAATTTTTGGTCAGTTGATTTTTATTTTGCCCTAAAGTCCGGATACCGTTTGGTGGGAATAAATAAATACCAGATAGAAAAATTTTTATCAGGCGAAGAAAAGGAAATAAGCTTCAGCTGGCTGGGCGCCTCCGGCGGTTCGCAAGTCGAAGTAATACCATCGGTTAATATTTTTGACCAAGAAAATTTAATGCCCTTCAACCTCGGTTCGGGGCAACTCAAATAGTTTAAAGTCTAAAGTCCATAAAGTCCATAAAGTAGGTTTTTTTACTTTAGCCGTTATGGACTTTAGACTTTATGGACTAATTATGTTCCATCGTTTATTCAACCATCTTAAAAAAATTGACTGGATAATATTCAGCTCCACGATTCTTTTAATAGGATTTGGTTTGGCAGTTATTTACAGCGTCGCCCTGGGTAGCGGGGAAGCCAGTTTGCTTAACTTTAAAAAACAATGCGTTTTTGCCGGAATCGGATTGTTGCTTTTATTTTTGTTCAGTTTTTTTGACTTTCATTTATTATATAGTTTAAACGTCTGGATTTATATTGGCGGCATGATTCTTTTAATTTTGGTTTTGATTTTTGGAGAAACAATCCGTGGAACTCGCGGTTGGTTTGATTTTGCCGGATTCAGCTTGCAACCGTCAGAGTTTATTAAAATTGTGTCTTTACTAGCACTGGCAAAATATTTTTCCGCAGCTTCTTATAAGACGAATCAAATAAAGCATATTTTATATACCGGACTGATTGTCGGTTTGCCGATAGCGCTTATTTTGCTTCAACCGGATTTCGGTTCAGCGATGATTATTTTTGTTTTTTGGCTGGCGATTTTAGGCATCTTCGGTCTTAACCGAAGGCAAATTATAATTATCAGTTCTATCGCCCTGCTGCTTTTCATATTAAGCTTTTTTCTTCTTTTAAAGGATTACCAGCGGGAAAGGATTACAACCTTTCTTAATCCGAACTTGCAGTCGCTTGACCAAAGCTATAATGTAGCGCAAGCCATTATTGCCGTCGGTTCAGGGGGGATTTTAGGCCGAGGCCTTGGCTTCGGCTCGCAATCGCAGTTAAAATTCCTGCCGGAAAGCCAGACTGATTTTATTTTCGCGGTTGTCGGCGAGGAGCTTGGTTTCTTGGGCGCCGGGTTGCTGCTTGCTCTTTTTGCCGTTTTATTCTTTCGTTTAGTATATTGGGTCAAGCATTTAAACAATAATTTCGGCATATATATAATATTGGGCGTGATAATATTATTGTTTACACAGATGTTTATTAATATATCAATGAATATAGGCCTTTTGCCGGTAGTTGGAATTCCGCTGCCGCTGGTTAGTTACGGCGGAAGCTCTTTAATAGCTACTATGCTTTTAATAGGCATTGCCGAGAGTGTTGTTGTATATGCCAGGCATAGTTAATCCGCAAAGTTCATAAAGTCAAAAGTCATAAAACCAGCAAATCTACATAAACAATATATTATCATTAATACTTGACTTTTTTATATAATAGCATTATAGTGTAGGAGTTAAAAATAATTTTATTTTAAAAACTTTAAAGACTTTTGGCTTTATTGACTTTAGACTTTAAGGACTAATAATATATGACAGAACTAAAAGCAAAAACAAGGGAAATTAAGGATAATATTAATAAAATTCGCCGAGAGGGGTTAATACCGGCAGTAGTTTACAGCAAAGGTGAAAAAGCTGATAATTTATCCATTAACTACATCCAATTTGAAAAAGTATATGAGCATGCAGGAGAATCAAGCTTGATTGATTTGGTTATGGAGGGCGGCCAGGCAAAGAAAGTACTTATTCATGAAATTCAGCGAGAACCAGTAAGGAATAAGTTTCTACATGTTGATTTTTACGAGGTTGACTTAAAGAAAAAAGTAACCGCTCCGGTTGAAATTGAATTAGTGGGCGAAGCGCCTATTGTAAAAAGCGAAGGCGGAATTGTGATAAAACATCTTGACGAAATTGAAATTGAGTGTTTGCCGATGGATTTAATTAAAGATTATAAAGTTGACATTTCCGGATTAGACAGCTTTGACAGCGCTATCCATGTTAAAGATTTAAAAATTTCCGATAAAATAACCATCCTAGACGATCCGGACGAAGTTGTTGTTAATGTTTCCGAACCTAGAAAAGAAGAGGAAGCCCCGGTTGCCGTAGCTGAAGAAGCTGCGGAGGGCGCAGAAGTTAAAGAAAGCGCTGAAGGCGAGGAAAAAACCGAAGATAAAAAAGAAGAAGAAAAAAAATAACTACTCAAAAAGTGATATCAAGGTAATTGCTTGTAAGTAAGACTATGCTACAATGTAATTATCTAATAGGTCACTTTTTTAATTTCAAAATTCAAATTATTCCAAATTATTCAATGGTAAATGCTTAAAATAAATTTTGACTCCGTCATGTTTGGCATTTAGATTTTTGAATTGATTTGGCATAATTTGTAATTTGGCATAATTTTAAAATATGCATAACGATATCAAACAACAATATAAGAAAATAATAGCTAAATTAGAAGTACAATATAATAAATTAACATGGCAAAATAGGGCGATTTTATTATTATTTATTTTAGTTTTAGTTTATTTAATTTCCTTTGGAGTTTATTCATTCATAGATTGGAGTAAGAATTCTAAAAATAATCAGGAATCCATTATAAGCGAAACAAAAGATGAAAATGCAGAAAATAAGGATAATACGCCCGGTGATTATGTAAGGCGGAGGATTGACGGAGTTTATGTTAAGTCTGAAAATGCTAATAATTATCCAATAGCGGTTATGATTGATAATGACCCGGCGGCCAGATTGCAATCAGGCCTGGCCTACGCGCAGGTTGTTTATGAAGCAAAAGCCGAGAGTGGCATTACCAGATTTTTGGCGATTTTTACAGATGGAGAAGAATCAAAGGAGATTGGCCCGGTTAGGAGCGCTCGTCCTTATTATGTAGATTGGGCGCGGGGATATGATGCTCTATATGTCCATGTCGGCGGCAGTCCGGAGGCATTGAGTATTTTAAAAAATGTTAATATGCTTAACTTAAATGAATTTTACCAAGGGAATTATTTTTGGCGTTCAAATAACAAAGCAGCGCCGCACAATGTTTATAGTTCAATAGAAAATTTTAAAAAATATTTAGACAAGTTGAACGCGGATAATGACAGTTATAATTCTTGGAAATACAAGGATGAAGCCGCGGAAGATAATCGCGGAGAGCAGAATATTGAAATTAATTTTTCTGTTAATGATTATTTGGTTGATTGGGAGTATGGCAAAGAAGAAAATAATTATTCTCGTTATATGGCCGGCGCGCAGCATAAAGACGCGGACGGCACGCCGATTATCGCTAAAAATATAATTATTATGCAGATGAAATCTGAGATTTTAGACGAAGAGCTAAGGCGCAAAATGTATGATATCGGCGGAGGAAAAGCTTGGTATTGCTTTGACGGAAAATGCGAAACAGGAAAATGGAAAAAAGAAAACAGCGATACCAGAGAAATAATTTACGATAATAACGGCAATGAAATAGAGTTTAACGCCGGCACAACTTGGATTGAAATTGTGCAATATGGAGGGGAGATCTCAATTACCAATTAAAAATTACGAATTATAAATTACAATTTAACAACAACAATACGATCTCGCCCAGCAAGGTCTTTTTTTATTTTTATGTTTTTCGCAAAAGAGAATATTTTTTTTATACCCTTAATTTGCGCGGGGTCTATTTCACATAAAAGAGTTATTTTAATTTGAGGATTTTGTTTTTGCAAAAGGTTAATTTGCTCAGTCAACTCACGGTAATATTTTAATCCATCTTTCCCGGCTGTGAGCGCAAGTTTGGGCTCATGTTTTATAGAGATAGAATTTTTTACTTGAGTGGGGGTGAGATAGGGAAGATTGCAAGTAATGACCAATGACCAATAACCAATGACCAATTTTTTATTTTTTAAAAAGGGTTCCAATAAATTTCCCCGCAAAAATTTTATTTTTTTATCTATATTGTGCAAGCGAGCATTTTTACGAGCTACGATTAGCGCGTCTTTAGAAATGTCAATCGCTGTAAATTTCAGTTTTTTGATTTTAGATTTTAGATTTTGTAGTTCTTTGATGAGTGTAATAATTATACAACCACTGCCAGTGCCCACATCAATGATGTCGCCCACGCGTTGTGCGTTACGCGTTGCGCGCTTGGCGACGTCAATTATCATTTCCGTTTCCGGCCGCGGCACCAGCACCCGCTTGTCCACATAAAACTCTCGCCCGTAGAATTCTTTAGTATTTGTAAGATAGGCGACTGGCATATGTTTAACGCGCTGTTTTATTAAATCAGTAAATTTGATAATTTGTTTTTTAGTTAATTTTTTTTCTGGATGCGCTAAGATGTACTCTCTGGATTTACGCAGAACAAAAGATAATAAAAGTTCCGCGTCAAGAAAGGCAGAAGATATTTTATTTTTTTGTAGTTTCTTATAAGCAAATCCTAAATTTTTTTTAATAGTGCCCATACAATAATTTAACTATAATTAAAAAATAATTTAACAGTAATTATTGCTAAATTATTATAAAATTATTGTTTAATTATTTTTTATAATTCTTTTTTTAATTCTTCAATTATCTCATCCAATCCGCCGTTGAGAATAGTATCAATATTGTGCCATGATTTCTTAATCCGATGGTCGGTGATGCGGTCCTGCGGAAAATTATAAGTGCGTATTTTTTCGCTGCGGTCGCCGCTGCCTATTTGCTGTTTGCGCTCTTTTGCTTCTTTGGCGTGGCGTTCAGCTTCTACATTAGCTAAAATTCGGGAACGCAATACCTGCATCCCTTTAATTTTATTTTGTTGCTGGGATTTTTGGTCTTGGGAAGAAACCACTGTGCCGGTTGGAATATGCGTAATGCGCACTGCGCTGTCAGTAGTATTAACGCTCTGACCGCCCGGGCCGGAAGAACGGAAAATATCAATCCGCAGGTCTTCCGGTTTTATTTCCACGTCAACCTCCTCTGCCTCGGGAAATACGGCTACAGTGGCAGCTGAGGTGTGTATTCGCCCTTGTTTTTCCGTATCAGGCACTCTTTGCACTCGATGAGTCCCGCTTTCGTATTTAAAATCACCGTAAGCGCCCTCGCCGATGATTTCAAAGATTATTTCCTTAAAACCGCCGATGCCGGTCCTGTTTGAGCTCACAATATTGATTTTCCACCCCCTCTGCTCCGCATATTTTGCGTACATGCCGTAAAGATTGGCGGCGAAAAGAGCGGATTCGTCTCCTCCAGTTCCGGCGCGTATTTCCATAATAGCTGATTTTTTATCAAGCGGATTTTTTGGGTTTAACTCATCATTAATTTCTTTTTGTATTTCTTCCAGCTTCGCCTGTAATACCGGCAGGTCGTCGTCAGCCATTTGTTTCAGGTCTTTATCCAGTTCATTGGCGACGATTTCTTTATTTTCTTTTATTTCTTTTTCAATTTTTTCCAATTCGCATATTTTTTCGTATAGATATTTCAGTTCGCTGTATTTTTTATTCAACTCCGCCATTTTTTTTGCATCATTAAAATTAGCTGAATTGCTAAGTTCAGATTCTATTTCTTTATATTGTTTTTTTATTTCATTGTAAGTCATATTTATAAAATTTTTGTCATTTCAAATCCGCCAGCTGGCGGAGAGAAATCTATAATGGTTACTTCGAGGAAAACTAAAAACCAGCCTATCTATATTGTAGCACGAACGCCACAAAAGAATAAGCTGGCTTATGTCAGGGTAGTTATTTTTTACCTGTTGAAGTTTTAGATGTTTTCTTCAAATCTTCCGGCTTCATTTTTACAACAATTTCTTTTTTTTCTTTCTTAGCGGCTTTTGCGGCTCGTTTCGCAGTCTTGCCTTTTCTATCGGCCAATTCAGTTTTTTTAGTTTGTTTTGCCTGGAATTTTTCAACGCGTCTTGCAGTATCAACTAATTTTTGCTTGCCGGTATAAAAGGGATGGCAGGCGCTGCAAAGCTCTATTTTTAGTTCTGGCTGGGTTGAGCCGGTAATAAAAGAATTCCCGCAGGCGCAGGTTACTTTACATTCCGGGTAATAAGTTGGGTGGATATCTTTCTTCATAATTCAAGATAATTAGTACGGATTAAATAAGTTTGCGAACTATTAATTCGAATTCTCTATTTGGACCTAAATCGGCTCAGATGAATGCGAATGCCGCGAATAAATTTTATTAAAATATTTACAAATTGAACTTTAGCACATATATTAGAATTTGGCAAGATTTGACTTTTTTTACCAAATATATTAAAGTATTATTAATTATTTATTTAATCTCTCATGCCCTGCGCAATGATTTCCTGTCCCGCCCCGAGTACTCGGGATCGGGATAAAGCGGGGCAGAGGACAAAGGAAACCCTTATATGACAAAAATTCCTTCACTAGAGGAGATGCTCAAAGCTGGAATGCATTTCGGGCATCGCACATCCAAATGGCACCCTAAAATGGAGCCTTTTATTTTTGGCCAAAGATTGGGAGTGCATATTATTGATTTGCGCAAAACGCAAAAACTGCTTGCTGAAGCTCTTGAATTTATTTCAAAATTAGCTTCAGAAAACAAAACGATTTTAATCGTCGGGACTAAAGACCAGGTTAGGGGCCAGGTTATCAGGGCCGCCTCCCAGGTTGACCTTCCCTATGTTGACAATCGCTGGATCGGCGGAACTTTAACTAATTTTCCGGTAATAAAAAAACTTATTAAAAATTATCTTGATTTAAAAGAGCAAAAAGAATCAGGCAGGCTCTTAAAATATACCAAGAAAGAACAGCTGGATTTCGCCCGCAAAATTGAAAAGTTGGAGAGAATAGTGGGCGGAATGAAAAATATCAAAAAAATTCCGGACGCCTTATTTATTTGGGATATTAAAAAAGAAAAAACTGCTTTAGCTGAAGCGAAGAAAAAAGGCATCCCGGTAATTGCTGTTTGCGATACCAATGTAAATCCCGACGGGATAAAGTATATAATTCCAGGGAACGACGATGCGACTAAGGCCGTTAAGTTAATTTTAGAGCTAGTTGCCGAGGCGGTAAAAGAAGGGAAAACTAAAATTAGTCAAAAGTCTGTAAAGTCATAAAGTTTAAAAGTAACTGACTTTGCAACTTTTAACTTTTTAACTAACTAAATATGATGGAACAAATAAAACAACTCCGCGACAAAACAGGATGCGGAATCAGCGACTGTAAAAAAGCCCTTGAAGAAACAGGCGGTGATATTGATAAGGCCGCTGAAGTTTTACGTAAAAAGGGCATTGCCAAAGCCGCGAAAAGAGCGGATAGGGAAGCCAGCGAAGGCATAATTTTAGCGGCGGTAAATGAAAATAATACCGAGGGTTATATGTTGGAAGTAAATTCCGAAACTGATTTTGTCGCTCGCAATGAGAAATTCCAGGATTTTGCCAATAAAGTTTTTACTATATTAAAAGAAAAGAAATGCGTTTCAGCCGAAGAGCTTTTAGGCGCGGATATGGAAAATTCAAATGTCAAAGAACAGCTGGAAAGCTTCAGCGGGGTTATTGGCGAAAAATTAGAGATTAGAAACGCGGCGGTTATAAAAAATGAAGCCGGTACTGTCGGCAGTTATCTCCATATGGGCGGAAAAATAGGAATTTTAATTTCTTTAAATAAACCAGGCCAAAAAGAATTAGCAATTGATATGGCGATGCAGGTAGCGGCAGCCAACCCCAAATATTTAAAACCGGAGGACATGCCGAGCGAAGAATTGGAAAAAGAGAAGGAAATTTATCGCGAGCAATTATCAAAAGAAGGCAAACCGGAAGAAATGATTGAAAAAATTATTGTTGGAAAAATTAATAAATATTACGGAGATGTCTGCCTCATAAAACAAGAATATATCAAAGACGATAAGATAAAAGTCGAGGAAGTTTTGGGAGATGCAAAAATTTTAGAATATATTAGATTTTCATTATCATAAATTATGCAAATTATTCAAATAAAATTCTGTCCATGGGATAAAGAATATGATTTTAGCAACGAGAATAATTTAGAGCTGAAAAGGGGGGATAAAGCGATCGTGGAAACAGACATCGGCGTTGATGTGGGCGAGGTCATTTCCGTTCAAGATGTTGAAAACAGCAAAAAAGCCGATTTAAAGACGGTTTCCCGTTTAGCCAGCGCTGATGATATAAAAAAAATGTCCTTAAGCAAGAAGGATAAGGAAGATATGATGGCTTATTGCCGCAGCTTGGTAAAAAGGCATAGTCTGCCAATGAAAATTATCGATGTGCATTGCTCCTATGACGATTCTCGGCTTAAATTCGCCTTTATCGCCGACGGACGCATAGATTTCCGCGAATTAGTTAAAGACTTGGCGCGGCACTACCAAAAATCAATTATTTTACACCAAGTCGGAATCCGCGATGAAGCGAAAATTTCAGGCGATATCGGACGTTGCGGCGTTATGACTATGTGCTGCAAAAAATTTTTAGTAGAGTTGGGCGGAATAAATTCAGAGATGGCCGAGAACCAGCAAATAGCCCACCGGGGAAGCGAACGTTTATCCGGGACTTGCGGCCGTTTGATGTGCTGCTTGCAATTTGAAAATGAGGGCTACCAGGAAATGGCGAAAAATTTGCCCCCGACAGGATCGATAGTAAAATATGAAGGTTTGCCCGCGGAGGTTATCGGCTGGCATACGCTTAAGAAGTCGGTTGATTTGAAAGTAAAAAGCAAAGACGGCGGATTTGAGAGATTATTTGATATACCGGTTAGTAAGATAAAAGTTAAAATTAAAAAATAGCGGCGTCCTAGCGGACGCTTTTTTTATTTTGTTGATAATTGTGATATACTGAAATTAGTTAAAAGTTTGAAAGTTAAAAAGTAAAAAGTTTATAATTTTTTATATATTTAATATGTTAAAAAGATTAGTTTCAAAAAATAAAGTTCGCGTTGCCATTAACGGCTTCGGCCGGATAGGGCGGGCGGCTTTTAAAGTATTACTAAACAATCCAAACATCGAAGTAGCGGCAATTAATGATTTAGTTGAACCGGATGTCCTTGTTAATTTATTACAGTATGACAGCGTTTATGGAAAATATAATAAAAAAATATCCGGCGCCAAAGATGGGGTGCTGGTTGACGGAAAAAAATATCCGGTTTATGCAGTTAAAAATCCAAGCGAGCTGCCGTGGAAGCAGCTGGGCATTGATGTAGTTTTAGAGTGCACGGGAATCTTCCGCACAACCGAAAAGGCCGGAGAACATTTGAAAGCCGGAGCTAAGAAAGTTATCATTAGCGCTCCCGCCAAAGACAAAATGACTAAAACGATAGTTCTGGGAGTAAATGAAAATAAAATCAAGAAAACCGACAAGATAATTTCAATGGCTTCCTGCACAACCAACTGCCTGGCGCCGATTACCGACTGCCTGCAAAAGAGCATTGGCATAAAAAAGGCGATAATGACTACCGTGCATGGTTATACTGCCGGCCAAAATTTAGTCGACGGTCCTAACAAAGATCCGCGCCGGGCGAGGGCGGCGGCTATCAATATCGTGCCGACTACAACCGGAGCGGCGATAGCGACTACAGAGACGATACCGGAGTTGGAGGGGAAGTTCGACGGGATGGCGATGCGGGTCCCGGTTCCATGCGGCTCAATCGTTGACGCGGTATATTTAATGGATAAAAAAGTAAGCGAACAAAAAATAAACGAAGCTTTGCGGAAGTATTCCGGCGGAAAATCAAGGGGGATATTAATTGTGACAAAAGAGCCATTAGTGTCGACCGACATAATAGGCAACCCGGCATCAGCCATAGTTGATTTGAATTTAACGAAAGTTGTTGACGGAGATTTGGTTAAAGTAGTCGCCTGGTATGATAATGAATGGGGATATAGTAATAGACTGGCGGAGATGACTGAGGTGTTTGGGAAAATTTAATTCCAAAATTCTAATTATTCCAAATTATTCAAATCAACACTTAATACATAAATGCCAAACAAGGCGTCGTCATGTTTGGCATTTTAATTTTAGATTTGATTTAAATAATTAGAATTTTGGAATAATTTGGTATAATTTTTTATCGTTTCACCTCATGTAATATTTTTTTTCCGGCCATAAACTGTTTGATAGACGAAATCGCCTCGGAAAACATTAAATCCATTGAGTCGTCAGCGTAGAAAGCGATATGCGGAGTAATTAAAATATTCTTAGTATGGAGTATTTTTTTATTTTTCCTGATATTTTCTTCGTTTTCAATAACGTCTAGGGCCGCTCTGGCTATCTTCCCAGATTTCGCTCCCCTTATAAGCGCTCGGCTGTCAATTAACCCGCCGCGGGCGG
Source organism: Patescibacteria group bacterium (assembly GCA_041652935.1). Classification (GTDB taxonomy): domain Bacteria; phylum Patescibacteriota; class Patescibacteriia; order Patescibacteriales; family XYC2-FULL-47-12; genus JBAZGH01. The sequence goes on from JBAZGH010000009.1 coordinate 15,780, forward strand.
TATTTATTATAATAACGCCATCTCTCATTTTATTTATTGTTTTTTCATTTATAAGATGTTTTGTTTCCGGATAAAGGGGGATGTGTAAGCTTATAATATCGGAATTCTTCCAGATCTCATCCAATTTTACATATTTAAAACCATTTGTTTTAGCGCTATTTTTATTTTGGCAGACGTCATAAGCAATGACGTTCATTAAAAATCCTTTAGAAGCTATGCGGCAAACATGCTGGCCGATTTTTCCAGTCCCGATAACGCCCATGGTTTTGCCTTTTAAAGCGGTTCCGCGCAGCCCTGGCCAGACAAATTGGTTGCGCTCAATCCGTTTTACTCCCCCTACTACATTTCTTACTGAAGCGAGCAGCAGCGCGAAAGCATGTTCGGCGATTACGTGCGAACCGTAATCGGGGACATTGGAAACCGGAATATTATTTTTTTTGCACCATTTCAAATCAACCTGGTTGTAGCCGACAGTGCGCACTGCTACCATTTTTAAATTAGGGCATTTAGCCAGCAGTTCGCCGGAGAAGTCGGAATAAATCATGCCGCAAAGTATCTCGGCTCTTTTTAATTTTCTGATAAATTTTTTTCCAAACGGTTGCTGGTAAATAGTCGCTTCTGGAAACATTCCAATTACTTTTTCCCGGTCTTCTTTTTCTACTTCAAAAAATACAATATTTTTTTCATTAATTTCTTGCATGGTTTTAAATTAATTAGTTTCTTAATTACATTATATATTATTTTTATATCTTTCACAAATTCTATTTTTTATTTATGATGATTTTATATTTCGGGCATATAGTTCAGTCTTGCCCGCTCGAAGCTTGCGCTCAGGCGGGTGAAGTTAGAACGTTTGATTAACATTTAAGAGGTCTGTGGTTCGAATCCACGTATGCCCACGTTAGAAATAAAACCCTTATCGCTGGATATATTTTTTATTATTTTTCAAGCAGTCTTTAGCAATTATTAATTCTGAACTTATATAGCCCATCTGTTCCAGCCCGACTAATTTGCGCTTAGCTATTTCTTTTATCATTTTTTCCATATTTTTGCCGCGTAATTCAAGAATCATTTCATGCTTATTATTAACAAAGCCGCAGCAAATCTGGCCATCTTCTATTTTAACCAAAAAATATCCATTTTTGTCCTGCTGCCAGGGAAATTTTAAACGGTCAGTTTTAACAACCTCTCTATTTTTTGGAATCTTTATTTTATGACGCGGACATTTAGTTCCCATAAAAATTTGTTATTGGAATTTATGTTATTTGCAGTGGATTTATTTATTTGCGGGATTAGTATTTTTCAAGATATTTTTCCCTCTCCCAGGCCGTAACTTGCAGGCGGAACTCGTCCCACTCTTTTGTTTTCGCTTCAATGTAGCGGTTAAAGGTGTGCTCTCCTAAAGCGTTTTTTACCAGTAAGCTGTTCCTCATTTCTTTTATCGCCTGCCAAAGCGAATAGGGAAGCATCCCAATTCGCTTGGCGGTTAATTGGTCCTCATTAAAATCATAAATATCTTCCTCAACCGGAGGGGGTGGAGTTAAATTATTTTTTATTCCATTCAAACCGGCTTCCAGCATGCAGGTAAAGGCAAGGTAGACATTACAGCTCGGGTCGGGGTTTCTTAGTTCAATTCTGGCCGCCTGCGTTTTGCCGCTGAAGAAGCGGGGGACTCTTATTAGGGCTGATCGATTAGTGCTTGCCCAGGAAATATAGACCGGGGCTTCATAGCCGGGAGTTAATCTTTTATAAGAATTTACTGTCGGCGACAGAACGGCTGACATTTCCCTAACATGCTTCAGCTGGCCGGCGATAAAATTAAAGGCGGTTTTTGACAATTTATATTTATTATTTTCATCATAAAAAACATTACGGTTAGTCTCAATGTTAAATAAACTCTGGTGGACATGCATGCCGGAGCCGTTAATTCCGGCAATCGGTTTTGGCATAAAAGTGGCATGGAGGCCGTTTTGCTGGGCAATCGCTTTTAAAACAAAGCGAAGAGTAACGGCATTATCAGCGGTGCGCAAGGCGCTGCCGTATTTAAAGCTTATTTCATGCTGGCCAAGGGCGACTTCATGGTGGGAAACTTCAACGTCAATCCCGAATTTTTCCAAAGCTTCGGTCATATCCCGCCTGATTTTATAAGCATCATCAGTGGTTAAATCAAAATAACCGCCGTGGTCATGCGGCAGCGGGTTTATGTTTCCATTATCTTTTTTAAATAAGAAAAATTCCAGTTCAGGGCCGGTATAATAGGCAAAACCCATTTTCCTGGCTTTATTAATGGTTTTTTTAAGTATAAATCTGGGGTCTCCCTCGAACGGGGTTCCGTCCGGCTTGTGGATATCACAGATAAAACGGGCAGTATTCCCAGCGTTAGAATTTAGCCAGGGAATAACCGCGTATGTCCTTATATCCGGCTTTAAGTACATATCGCTTTCAGCGATTCTGGCAAAACCCTCAATAGACGAACCGTCAAACCAGGCGCCGTGCTCAAGAGCGTTCGGCAGATGGCGGACTGAAATAGTTAAACTTTTTACAATGCCATAGATGTCGGTAAACTGCAGTTGGACGTATTTTACATTATCCTCCTTTATCCTCCCCATAATATCCTTTGTTTGCATATTTGTTTTATTTTTTAAAAAATAAATTTATTTTTTTTGGGCCTGCCAAAACAGTTTTTTCAATTTTAGTTTTATCCTTCGGATTAACCCCCCATCTAATAAGCGATATATTGCCGTTTTCTATTTCAATGCCGGTGATGCAGCGGGAATAAACGCAACAGCCGGTATTGAAATAGGGCGTTTTATCATAATCAGGCATTATGTATTGATGGGTATGTCCGCAGATAATGGGCTGGCTGTTTTTCTGCGCCCAGTGTTTTATTTTTTTTACAACCCGTTTTCTTTTATGGATATTTTTAGCCGGACTGGCGGGATGGGGGATGTTGATTAACTGCATATAGCGCCAAAAAATCATGACAAAAAATTTTCCCACCCACCAGAATTGGTCCGATAAAAGATCGCCCTGGTGGCCGTGCACAAGAAAAATTTTATTTTCTGTATGTTTATCTTTTAAAATTATCCCCTCACACGGCTTTATTTTTCTGAATAGCGGCTTCTTTTTTCCTGTTTTGTAATCATGATAATCATATAAATTTTTAGTGACAAACTTCCGTTCTTTTTTTGCAATGTCGTGATTGCCGCAAATAAGCCGGAGTTTTCTTTTTTTGTGGAATTTTTCCATGAGCAGAAAAATATCCTGATGAGTCTTAAAAATTTTAGAAAATTTTTTATTTTCCCAAAGCTCATCGCCGTCGCCGATTTCTATATAAAAAAATCCCCTCCCATGATAATCGCTTAAAGCGCGCAGAAATATTTTTTTGTTGTGCGAAAAATTATCAAACCAATTATTTATTCCCCGGTGGCAGTCGCTGAATAAAATGAATTTTGAGTTGCCGTCAAGCAGAATGGTCTCTGATTTTTCAAAAACATCAGTAAGCCGTTTTCCTATATTCATAATTATTTATTTAATATAAATAGAAATACAAGAAGCTCGCGCTTCTTTGTTTAATTATCCATTTTATATTCGCATTTGTCAAAAATCTTGAAAATAAAGCTTAATTAGGGTAATGTGTAAGTATATGGAAATTCCCAAGGAAATACGGAATATTTTACAAAATTTAGAAAAGAATAATTTTGAAGCTTATATCGTGGGCGGATGCGTGCGTGATTTGTTATTGCTCGCTTCGTTCGACCGCACTACAAATGCGGCGCATGCAAATATAAAAACAGAACCAAAGGACGCTCAAACTGATAGCAGAGCACCCAAGGATTGGGATATTACAACCAATGCAAAGCCGGAAGAAATTATGAAAGTTTTTCCGAACAGCAAGTATGAAAATGAGTTTGGCACCGTAATAGTCAAAAGTCAAAAGTTGAAAGCTGAAAGTACGGAACCCGAAATTAAGGCAGTAGAGGTAACAACCTACCGCAGTGAACAGGGGTATTCTGACCGACGTCATCCGGATGAGATTAAATTTGAAGATTCTCTTAATAAGGACTTGGAACGGAGAGATTTTACGATTAATGCTATGGCCATCGGCCACATAACGCATAACACAAAACGCATAACGCCGAAAAATGATAGTCGCTATGCGTTGCGCGATACGCGTTATGCGATAATTGATTTATTCGGCGGACAGAAAGATATTAAGAAAAAAATTATACGGGCGGTGGGTGAGCCGGTTGACCGGTTTAAAGAAGATGCGCTGCGGATGATGCGAGCCATTAGATTCAGCGTGCAATTGGGTTTTGAGATAGAACCAAAAACCGAACGGGCAATCATTAAACTAGCGGGGGCTATTAAGTTCGTTTCCAAAGAAAGAATCCATAATGAATTGGTAAAAATTTTACAGTCAGACAAGCCGGCCGAGGGAATTTTATTATTACAAAAAACAAAATTATTGCAATATATTATCCCAGAGCTGGAAAATTGCGTTGGCGTAAAACAAAATAAGCATCATACTTATACTGTTTTTAAGCACGCCGTTGAATCATTGCGGCACATAAAAAATAAAGAATATCAGGTGCGTTTAGCGTCTCTTTTGCATGACATCGGCAAGCCAAAAGCCAAGGACGGCAAAGGCGAAGAAGCAACTTTTCATAACCATGAATATGCCGGCGCTAAAATAACCAAGAAAATAATGGAGAGACTAAAATTTTCCCGCGATGATATTGACCGGGTGACGAATTTAATCCGCCACCACATGTTTTATTATAATACGGACGAAGTAACCGCCGCATCTGTTCGCCGTTTAATAAATAAAGTTGGCAAAGAAAATTTACAGGATTTAATTGATTTGCGCGTAGCCGATCGTTTGGGCTCTGGTACGCCGAAAGCAATGCCGTATAAGCTGCGCCATTTGCAGTATATGATGGAAAAGGTGCAAAATGACCCGGTTTCTGTTAAGATGCTTAAAATTAACGGAGATGAATTAATGCCCTTGCTAAAAATTAAACCAGGCCCTAAAATAGGGGCGATACTTGAAGTTTTATTGGCGGAAGTAATTGAAGACCCGGAATTAAATAATAAAAAGCATCTGGAAAAAAGAAGCAAAGAACTTAATAAGATGGAGCTTGAAGAATTGCGCGTTAAAGCGAAAGATGTCATACAAGAGAAAAGAGAGATTGATGATAGTAAAATGAAGAGGGGGTTTTATGTTAAATAACTAAGTAATCAGCAGCTAGTAATCTGAAAGATATTACTAATTACGGTTTACGGATTACCAGTTACTATATTTGATATGAAAAATTTTTTTATTCTTTTTTTTATTTCGGTAATTTTTAGCGGATGCGCTCTGGGGCGCGATTTGCCGGAGGGGCAGACAAAATTAAACGGGGCTATCCCCGCGAGTTATAATGAAAGCGATATTTTATACCAAATTAACCAATTAAAAACAGGTAATATGAGCCAGCCAAGCCAAAGCGGGGAAAATAATGAGCAAACAAGCGCCGTCCAGGGCGAGCGAATTGAACTGGAAAATTTATTTTCTACTTATAATCAAGCCCTGATAAAAACAAATTTCGGAGATATAAAAGTGCAATTTTATGAAGAATCTCCCTTAACAGTAAATAATTTTATGAATTTATCCCAGAGGGAATTTTATAATGGGACAAAATTCCACCGGGTAATTAAAGATTTTATGATCCAGGGCGGCGATCCCAATTCAAAAAACGAGGACTGGAATACGCATGGAATCGGAGGGCCGGGATATAAATTTCAAGATGAAATAAACCAGCACGCATTAGTGAGGGGAAGTTTAGCGATGGCCAACTCAGGCCTGGACACTAACGGTTCGCAATTTTTTATTGTAACTAAAGAGGCGACCCCATGGCTTGATGGCCTGCATACTAATTTTGGCGAGGTTATTGAAGGTATGGATGTTGTCGATAAGATTGAGTCAATAGAAGTGAACGCCAATAGCCACCCAACGCAAGATGTTATTATTGAGAATATCATATTATTAAACAGCGATGACGGGTATAAGCTAGATGAAGAAGAATTGGAAGAATTAGAAAATAGTAAGAGCACATCTATAGAAGAGGATGCGGCGAGCACTACGGAGGAATAGTAAATAATTTTCAATTTCTAATTTTCAATTTTCAAACAATTTTTAATTACCAAATGTTTTAAATACGACGTCGTGTTTAAAAATTAATAAATTTGGTAATTGTTTAAAAATTAGAAATTGAAAATTATTTACGGGCCTGTAGCTCATCTGGTAGAGCGCTACGTTCGCATCGTAGAGGCAAGGAGTTCGAGTCTCCTCAGGTCCACTATCTCGGGCTGTAGCGCAGATGGTAGCGCGCATCGTTCGGGTCGATGAGGTCGCTGGTTCAAATCCAGTCAGCCCGACCAAGTTAGACATTTTGAAAATTCAGAGGCAAAGTCGATGTGGAAAAATATTGTGGCCGAAGAGCTCAAACCGAAAGAGCATTTTATTAAATTTTATGATTAATCAAGCCACAAATCAACAAATCCAATACAAATATTACAAATTGGATTCATAATTATTTGTAATATACGTTGTGGATTTGTTGATTTGTGGCTATAACAATATGACATTTAATGAATATCAAAAAGAATCGCGCAAGACTGCGATTTATCCCAACACCGGTAATAATATGATTTACCCAGTGCTGGGTTTAGTGGGCGAATCCGGAGAGGTGGCGGAAAAAATGAAAAAAATTTTGCGTGATGATTCCGGAAAAGTAAGTGAAGAAAAAAGAGAAGAAATTAAAAAAGAGTTGGGGGATGTTATGTGGTATATTGCGCAAATTGCGACTGAATTAGGTGTAGAATTGGAAGAAGTTGCCGCCAAGAATTTAGAAAAACTACTTTCTCGAATGGAGCGCGGAAAATTAGGGGGTAGCGGGGATAATAGATAGCAAGTAAAATAAAAATCCCGGACATTTGTTCGGGATGGGCTATGTCATATCCAAAGGGCGGGTGATTGTATCAATAATCCGGGTATAAACAGGGCAATTGAAATGTCCCTTATTTTTTCGGCGGTAGATTGGATGCCCGGAGGCATCCCTCGCCCAAGTTTTGGAATCAACGAAACAAAGAACAGGATAGTAGACGCAAGAGTGAGAAGAATTCCGGTCACTGAGAAAAAATTGAAGCCGACAGAATAAATATAGGGTATCTCAGCAACCCAAAACAATGCCGCGCTCCACAACAAAGCCCTTTTCCGCAATCCTCTTTCCTCGGGTTCCATGTTTCTTTTTAAGGAATTATTCCAAAGAAAAAAGAGAACAAAAGAGGGGGTGAAAAACAAAACAGCGCAGAAAAGCGCCGGCAGGGAAATTCCCTCTTTAAATCCAAACATGGCAAGCTCCTTTCAACAATTTCGGATATAATATTAATTATTTAAACATATTTTATTAATTTGTCAATATGCTGACCAAATTTAAAAAACAATTACGGCAAGACGGCGAATTATATTTGAAAATTAAAGCGCATCCCAATTCTCCCAAAACAGAAGTTAAGGATATCCTAGAAGATGATGCCGTTAAGATTAATATAGCGGCGACTCCGGAGAAAAATAAAGCAAATACAGAACTGGTAAAATTTTTAGCTAAAGAGTTTGATGTTAATCAAGATAGTATTGTTATAATAGGTGGAAGAGCAGAGAGGATTAAATTGGTTAAAGTAAAAATATAATGCAAATCTGCAAATTTATTCAAATGCCTCAAATTATATAAATGCGAATAATTTGCATAAAAATATTTGAAGCATTTGCATAAATTTGAGGATTTGAATTATTTTTATGAATGAAGAAAATAAGAAAAAAATTCCTACCCATATTGGATTAATTATCGACGGCAACCGGCGCTGGGCGCGAGAGAGGAATTTGCCAACGCTTGAGGGGCACTTCAAAGGATATGAAAAATTAAAATATTCTTTAGATTGGTTTTTTTTGCGCGGAGTAAAAGTTTTATCCGCCTATATGTTTTCAACCGAGAATTGGAAGCGGGACAAAAAAGAAGTTGACTATTTAATGCAATTAGCAGGCGACAGGATAAAAGAGGATTTAGACGAGATGCATAAAAAAGATTATAGAATAGTTTTTAGCGGCCGGTTAGAGGAACTTCCGGGAGAGTTGCCGGAATTGTATGACAACGCGGTGCAAAAAACAAAAAATAATGCCTCGGGAATTTTTAATATCTGTTTTAATTACGGCGGTCGGCCGGAATTAATAGACGCGATAAAAAAAATAGTTAAAAATGGTTTAACCGAAGAGCAGATTCACGAAGGAATAATCAGAAAGTATTTATATAACGGCCAGCTGCCCGACCCGGATATAATAGTCCGAACCAGCGGGGAACAGCGCATCTCGGGATTTTTATTATGGCAGGCGGCTTATTCTGAATTTTTATTTTTAAAAAAGTACTGGCCGGAGTTTGAAGAGATGGACGTAGTCCATATAATTGAGGAGTATAATAATAGGGAGAGGAGGTTTGGGGGGAATTAAAATTTAATTTTCAATTACCAATTTACAATTTTTAATCAATGACCAATAACCAATTTTCAAAATATAACGTGCCACTGGCCGATAGAATGCGCCCAAAAACATTAGAAGATTTTGTGGGGCAGGAAAATATCATCGGTCCGGGAAAAATTTTGCGCCAGGCAATTGAGGGGGATAATATCCCTTCTATTATTTTTTGGGGGCCTCCGGGGTGCGGAAAAACTACTTTGGCGCGCATTATCGCCCAAAAGACCAAGGCTGAATTTTGTCAAATCAGCGCGGTAACCAGCGGAGTAAAAGATATAAGGAAAATTGTCGGTGGGGCGGAAATGAGTTTGCGGTTGGGTATTGGGACAATTCTTTTTATTGATGAAATTCATCGTTTTAATAAATCTCAGCAAGACGCGCTTTTACCGCATGTAGAACGGGGGATTATCACATTAATCGGCGCTACAACTGAAAATCCCTCATTTGAAGTTAATTCAGCTTTGCTTTCCCGCTGTCGGGTTTTTGTTTTGGGAAAATTAACAGCTGAACATATAAAGAAATTATCGGGGCGAGCATTAAAAACTGTATCGGATTTGAAAAATGTAAAAATAAAAGATGATGCTTTGCAATTTTTAGGCGATATGTCAGATGGGGATGCTAGGGTTGCATTAAACGCTTTAGAATTTGCCAGTCAGGTGGCAAAGAAGATTGATAAAAAAATAATTGAACAAGCTTTGCAAAAATCATTAGCTTATGATAAAGCCGGCGAGGAGCATTATAATATTATTTCCGCCTTGCATAAGTCAATGCGCGGTTCTGACGCGGACGCCGCGTTGTACTATCTGGCGCGAATGCTGGAGGGAGGGGAAGACCCGCTGTACATTGCCCGGCGCTTAATCAGATTTGCTTCCGAAGATATTGGCATCGCCAATTCTTTTGCCCTGGAGCAGGCCGTGGCCGCTTACAACGCCTGTCATTATATAGGGATGCCGGAGTGCAGCGTTAATTTGGCGCAGGCGGTCGCCTATATGGCTAAAAGCAAAAAAAGCAACGAACTATATACCGCTTACGGAAAAGCGCAGGCGGATGTAAAACAGTACGGCGCCCTGCCGGTGCCATTGCATATCAGGAACGCGCCGACCAAATTAATGAAAGAATTAAATTACGGAAAAGGTTATAAATACTCGCCGGAATATGGTTATAAAGAAAAGCAGGAGTATTTTCCAGATAAATTAAAAGGAAGAAGATATTTATGAAAATAGCATTAATAGTTTCAACTTTCCCGCCCTACAAAGGCGGTATGGGCAACAGCGCTTATGAAATAGCGAAGATTTTAAGTATGGAAAATGAGGTGACGGTATTAACTACTCTTTGTCATTGCGAGCGAAGTGAAACGGAGCGAAGCAATCCCGACGACGAGATTGCCACGTTGCTCCCTTCGGTCGCTCCTCGCAATGACAAAATGGTAGTAGAACGCATTAAACCGACCTGGAAAATAGGCAATGGGGCAGTGCTGTTAAAATTATGGCGTAAGCTAAAAGAATTTGATGTTGTTTATTTGCATTACCCTTTTTACGGCACGGCGGAAATTGTCTGGCTTTATAAACTATTGCATCCCAAGACAAAGTTGATAATTCATTTTCATATGGACACTCCTAATCTAAAATGGTGGGGAAAAATTTTAAGCTTGCCGTCGCGGATGATAAAAAATAGTTTGATGCAACGGGCGGATAAAATTATCAGCGCGTCGCTGGATTACGTTGCCCATTCCAGCATCAGGGAAGTCTGGAAAAAATATCCGGCTAAATTCGTGGAAATTCCCTTCGGCGTGCATTTGGATAAATTCCACGTATTGCCGCACGATATTCTGGAATTGCAGAATTTGCGCCAAAAACATGGAATAGGAGAAAAGGACAGAATAATTTTGTTCGTTGGCGGTCTAGACCAGGCGCATAGGTTTAAGGGAGTAGATATATTGTTGCAGGCGATATCTAATATTAAATATTCAATATTAAATATTAAAATAATTATAGTCGGTGATGGAGATTTACGCGAAGAATATAAAAATCAAGCGCATAAGTTAGGCATTGATAAAAGTGTTATTTTTGCCGGCCGAGTGGCAGATGAAGAATTGGTTTTGCATTATAATTTAGCGGATATTTTTGTTTTACCGTCTATTGATAAGAGCGAAGCATTTGGCATGGTTTTAGTTGAAACAATGGCTTGCGGAGTGCCGGTGATGGCCTCAAATTTACCGGGCGTGCGCAGTGTGTTTGAAAACGGAGTGCAGGGTTATACGGTCGCGCCGAATAGTGAAAGGCATTTGCGCGCCAAACTTGAGGAATATTTAAAGTATCCGCAAAGGCGGTGGAAGATGGGGCGGGCGGCTAGGGAATTAGTGGAAAAAAGATATGATTGGGAAAAAATAGCGAAAAATATAAAGGACGTTTTTAATAAAATATGAAAATAGCTTTAATCAACAATTTATATAAGCCATACGCGCGTGGCGGGGCGGAAAGAGTCGCAGAAACGATTATTAATGAGTTAGCGAAGCAAAAACACGAAGTGGCCGTTATCGCATCCAAACCGTTTTTTGGCAAAAAAATAGTATTTAATAATAAATACTTAATGTTAAATATTTATTTTTGGAATATTATCAGCTATTACAACCTCGGCAAACTGCCAAAAATATTCCGGCCGCTTTGGCATTTAATAAATATATTTAATTTACAAAGTTATTTTAAAGTTAAAAAGATTTTAAAAACCGAAAAGCCAGATTTAGTCATGACGCATAATTTAACGGGCGTGGGATTTTTAACGCCGTTGGCGATCGGGCGTTCTGGTGTTAAAACCGCCTCCGCAGAGTTTCGGCGAGTCAAGCATATTCATACGTTGCACGACATTCAATTAATTCATCCGTCCGGTTTAATATTTGTTAATCAGGAAAATAAAATCAACAGCGTGTTCGCTAAAATTTATCAAGCAATAAATAAAAAATTATTTGCAAGCGTAGATGTTGTAATTTCGCCGTCAGAGTGGCTTATTAACGAGCATGTGAAGCGGGGATTTTTTAAAGATAGTAAAAAAGTGGTAATGCGGAATCCGATTAAGACCTCCCCCAGCCCCTCCTTGGTAAGGAGAGGAGATGACGACGGTAAATTTATTTTTCTGTACGTCGGGCAGGTTGAAAAGCATAAGGGGATAGATGTGCTATTGCGATCTTCTGCAAAATTAAAAGAGCAGAATGTATTATGGATTGTTGGAGATGGAGGCGAAAGTCAAAAGTCAAAAGTCAAAAGTCAAAAGTTAGGATTAGATAATATAAAATTTCTAGGACAAAAGAGTTCCATAGAAATAGAGGAATTAATGCAAAAAGCAGATTGTTTAGTGGTGCCGTCGCTGTGTTATGAAAATCAGCCCACAGTTATAATTGAAGCCAAGCAAAATAATTTGCCGGTAATCGCCAGCGATATTGGCGGAATTCCGGAATTGCTTGAGGAAAAGTTTTTATTTAA
>JBAZGH010000010.1:0-25504 GCA_041652935.1 Patescibacteria group bacterium
CCAATTATTCCTTGAAGAGCAGTCGGTTACCGCTACTGAGAATGCTATTTTAATGGCAGTATTGGCGCCGGGAAAAACTATCCTTGAAAATGCCGCCAGCGAGCCGCACGTCAGGGATTTAGCTGAATTTTTAAATAAGATGGGCGCGAAAATTAAAGGCCATGGGACAAATATAATGGAAATTAATGGAGTAAAAAAATTAAGAGGCGTTTCCCACGTTTTAGTCCCAGACCATGTGGAGGCCGTATCTTTCGCTTGTTTGGCGGGAGCAACAAAAAGCAGAATAAGATTAACGGCCATTGAGCCGGGTGATTTGAGAATGGCCTTAATAATTTTCGATAAAATGAATTTAAAATATAATTTGGGGAAAAGCAACTTAGAAATTCTACCTTCTAATTTAAAGTCAATTGAAAAAATTCAGGATGGGCTTTGGCCAGCATTGCCGACAGACGCCATTAGCCCTTTTATCGTATTAGCAACCCAAGCAAAGGGAACAACCTTAATCCACCAATGGATGTTTGAGGGCCGTCTGTTTTTTATTGATAAGCTCATTAGAATGGGAGCTAATATAACTTTGTGCGACCCGCACCGCGCGCTTGTAACAGGACCGTCAAAATTAAGGGGCAAAGAAGTTGAAAGCCCCGACCTTAGGGCCGGTATTGCCCTGGTTATCGCCGCTTTAATTTCTAAAGGAACTAGCAAAATTGATAATATTTATCAAATTGAACGCGGATATGAAAATATCGTAGAGCGTCTGCGTCTTATAGGAGCGGATATAAAAGAAATCAATTAGGCCAAGCGGGCGCGCTTATTATAAAAACTTTAAACTATGACCATAACCCACCGCCGCATATTATACATTTTTTTTATAACGCTTTTCATTGTCATTACTCCGGCAATTTCTTTTTACGCGGCCGGCTATAACTTTGATTTCAGTTCGGGAAAAGTGCAACGGACCGGAATTTTAATTATAAAAACCGACCCCAAAGACGCCCTGGTTGATTTGGGGAGAGAAAAAATATCCAACTGGTTTTATAATTTTTTTTCTCCCGGAGAAGATTTGAGAACGCCACAAAAAATCAGGAATTTATTGCCGGATGAGTATGAGATGCTTTTAACCAAAAACGGTTATTTTGATTATCAAAGGAAAATTAAAATTAACCCGGGCGAAACCTTAGTGTTGGATAAATTGGAATTGTTTAAAAATTCATATCCGGAAATATCGCTCAACCAAAATATAATAAAAATGGAGCTGTCTCCCGATAAAAGCAAGCTCGCCGCTGTTGCCGGGCAGGAACTGTTTATTTTTGACATAAACAATAAAACGGTTAATAAAATCGACCTGGATAATAATTTTTCAACCCAGTCTTTTGATGTTTTGTGGGCGCCCAGCAATAAAAAGATTATTTTAACCCTTGGCTCTTACCCGGTATTTAATGTTGAAAATAATTCCAGGGAAACGGAGCTGAAGGATTATTTTCCCGGCAACATAACAAAAATTTTCTGGGATGATTTCAGCGACAATGAAATTTATTTAAAGGAAAATTTATACATTTATCATTTTGACTTAGCCGCTAAAAAGAAAAATTTATTTCTTAACAAAGAGGTCTATAATTTCACGATAAAGGACAGCAACCTTTTTGCCATTGAAAAAATCGGCAATGAAAATTTTTTAAATGCCTATAACAGCGACCGCCAGCTCAAAAGCATCCCGATACCAAGCTCAAATTATTATAAATTTATAGAGCAAAATAATAAGTTTATCTATCTGCATGACGAAAGGCACAATATATTATATACAATCGATCCCTGGTCGATGTTTCCAATATATGATTCCGTTAACGGAGTAAAAGATTTTTCATTATCCGGAAATAAAATCGTTTATTGGAATGATTTCGAAATTTGGCTTTACGATAAGGAAAATAAAAACAGGGCCTTAGTTACCCGCATCAGCGAGGAAATAAACAAAGCGATACTTTATCCGGGAGAAAATTATATTATTTTTAATACTGATAACAGCGTCAACATAATGGAGCTTGACGGCGCTCGATATTTAAGCTCTCTTGAGATATCGGATTGGCGCGGAACTTCCGATATGTACTTAATCAGCAGCGGCAAAAGCATATATTTTCTAGGATGGCTTGGAGAAAAAAGAGCTTTATATAATTTAGATATCAAATAACCCGCAAATTAACAAATCCACTACAAATATTACAAATGCAATTTGTATTGTACTCAGCGGATTTGTTAATTTGCGGGTTTTTAAATTATAGTTTTAATATATTCCCTTAATTCATCCTTCATATCGTCTCTTCTCATGGCAAACTCTATATTGGCCTTAAGCCAGCCGATTTTTGAACCTGTATCTAAAATTTGGCCCCTTACTTTCTTTCCATATATCGGCCTTGTTTTCGACAGGTTAAAAATAGCGTCAACCAGCCATAATTCATCGTCCTTGCCCATCTTCGTCTCTTCCAGCGCATCAAAAATATCGGGCGTTAAAATATAGCCGCTGCGGCTGGCGATTAGGGAGGGCGCTTTTTCCGGTCCTGGTTTTTCCACTATGCCTTTAATCTGGATTATATCTTCTTCAATTTCGATTCCGTCAACAATTCCGTATTTTTCAGTTCCCGCCTCGTCAACTTCCTGGCAGCATATTACCGGGTCGGTGTATTTTTCATAGGCTTCAATAAGCTGCTTCAGGCGCGGCTTGTCCTCGCCGATAAAAAGTTCATCTCCCCATAAAACAGCGAAAGGATCATTTCCAATTATGTGCCGGCAGTTTAAGACCGGAGTGCCGTTGCCATAGGGGCCTTTTTGGCGGACATAGATGAAATTAGCCATATCGGCGATGTCTTTTACCTCCTGGCGCTGCTTTTCCTTGCCTTGTTTTTTTAATAAGTGCTGCAGTTCGTGGTTGTAATCGAAATGATTTTCAATTGAAATTTTTGAAGCGCCCGTCACTAAAATAACGTCTTCAATTCCGGAGGCGACCGCCTCCTCGACGATGTACTGCACTACCGGCTTATCAATAATCGGCAGCATTTCTTTCGGCTGAGCTTTAGTAGCCGGCAGGAATCTGGTTCCGGCCCCCGCTACGGGAATAATCACTTTTTTTATTTTGGTCATATTTTCTTTATGTCATTTTGAGGAGCGAAGCGACGAAAAATCTATAATATTTTTTAAAAAATAGATTCTTCACTCCACTACGTTTCATTCAGAATGACATTAAAAACTATATAATAAGCATGTCTGCTAATTTTTCTTTGGCTAAATTTTGCGCTTTTAATAAGCTGTCAAAGGTGCCGGCATCAATCCACTGCCCATTAACCATTGCGACTTCAAGTTCGTTTTTTTCTAAATACCATTTATGCAATTCAACTATTTCAAGTTCTCCTCTTTCGCTGGGTTTAACGTTTTTTGCCACCTCTACGACTCGATTGTCAAAAATATAAAGGCCGGTTAAAGCATAGTCTGAAATCCATTCCTTCGGTTTTTCTTGAATTTTAACCGCCCGCATTTGTTCGTCAAATTTTACCACCCCAAATCTTTCCGGGTCAGACACCTTTTTAGCAAAAACTTTCCCCCCGCTTTTAAAATTTTTTATCTCTTCGCTTAAATCGTCTTCAAAAATATTATCGCCTAAAATCATAACCACGTCTTCTTTATCAATAAAATTTTCTCCGATAATCAAAGCTTCCGCCAGTCCTCTTGGCTTATCCTGCACCTCATAACTGAATTTGCAGCCGAATTCTTTACCGCTCCCCAGTAAATTAAGGTAATCCCCCGCTCTCTCCGGAGCGACAATAATTAAAATTTCTTTTATTCCCGCTTTAATAAGCGTGTTTAAGGGATAATAAATCATCGGCCGATTATAAATCGGCAGGAGCTGTTTTGATGTGATTTTAGTAAGCGGACTCAAACGCGTGCCCGAGCCGCCCGACAAGATTATTCCGCGCATAATTTATTAGTTAAAAACTCACGAAGTGCTTCCTCGTAACCCCTTAATTTTGGCAATTTATTATTGTTCAAAACCGCGTATTTCGGCCTTTGCGCCAGTCTGGAAAATTCACTGGAATTAACAGGTATTAGATTAACATTTTTGCCCGTTATGTCAAACAGCATTTTTGCGCCCTCATACCATGTGCAGGCGCCTTCATTTATTCCGTGATAAATACCGTATGCATTATCATTTTCTAATATATTCTTGGTAAAACAGGCTAAATCCGGAGCGTAGGTAAAATTGCTTAATTCATCATCAACCGCTTTTATATCCCGCTGGCTTTTTGACAAATCAAGCATTATATCAAAAAAATTATCTTTAGCCGCCCCGCTGCTTCCTTTTTTTCCGAATAATTTTGAAGTGCGGATAATATAATATTTCAATCCTTTTATTTTCAATATTTTTTCTTCACCCAACAGTTTTGTTTCCCCGTATTTATTTATTGGCTTCGGGATGCTGTCTTCATTATAACCCTCTTTATTATTTCCATCAAAAATATAATTGCTTGAATAATGGACGAAAACTGCGCTTATTTCCGAGCAAATTTCAGCTAAGAAGCCGGATGCATCCCCATTTATTTTTTTTGCTGTTTCAAATCCCTCCATTGTTTCGCATTGGTCAACCGCGTTATAGGCAGCAGCATTGATTACTATATTAGGCCGCAGGGCTGCAATTTTTTCTTCAGTTTGTTTTTTGTCAGTAATATCTATTTCATTGCGGTCCCAGCCCGTCGCTTGCGGAAATGTTTTCAATAGCTCTTGCCCCAGCATTCCCAGCGATCCGATTATTAGTATTTTTTTTTGCATAATTAATTTGACGCTTAATAATTTTTATAATATAATAGAATTCCCACTATCTTATTCGGTTTAATATCTAGTTTTCCTAGCAATTAAATCGAATTCTGCGCAATTCTTAGCTGTTTATTCTCTCGCCCCCTCCTCGTTATCGTTTTTCCTTTTCCGGAAAGAAATCAGGTACAAAAAACTCACCACACCACGCGTAAGCGAGAGAGCTCACGCCCCGGTCGCTTCCTTCAGGAGGCCGGGGCTTTATCTTACTTTACGGACTGGATTTGACAATTTAAAAAATATTTTATATAATATTAACAATGCACGGAAATTTATCGTTCTAGCGGATTCGGGAAGGGGGCGGATACACCTTCTATTTCTTCTTACGGTAACAGTTTAAACAACAAGTAGTCGGGGGTAAATTCTCTCCCGACCATCGCCGAACCCCCTTCCCGAACCGCTACTCAATCGCTCTTTCGCATTACGCGGGCTTGCCTGTCTAGACTTCCAACTCGGGGTCTTAGCGTGGCAAGTCCGTTATTTATTTTCTTTAGAATTTTTATACCATTTGATGGTCTTTTCCAGCCCTTCTTTAAAATTAACACTTGGCTGCCATCCTAATTCTGCGCGTAATTTTTTATCATCAATCGCGTAGCGGAAGTCATGCCCTTTTCTGTCTGTTACATACTCTATTAGATTTTCGCCTTTGTCTAATAATTCAATCAATTTTTTTGTCAGTTCCAGATTGGTAATTTCCTTATCTTTGGCTCCCTGCCCGCCTATTAAATAAGTTTCGCCTATTTTGCCTTTCTTAATAATTATATCTATGGCTGAGCAATGGTCTTCAACATAAAGCCAGTCCCTGATGTTTTGCCCCGTGCCGTAAACCGGCACTTTTTTATTTTGCAACAGATTCGTGATAAACAGCGGAATTAATTTTTCCGTATGCTGGCGCGGTCCGTAATTATTGGAGCAATTGGAAATTGTAATCGGCAATTTATGAGTATGCCAATACGCGCGGACAAGATGGTCTGAGCCCGCTTTTGAAGCGCTGTAAGGGCTGCGGGGGTCGTATGGCGTATTTTCATTGAAAGCGGGGTCACCGAGCTTAAGAGAGCCGAATACCTCATCGGTAGAAATATGGTGGAATCTGGTGTTATTCTTTAAGGCTTCATCCAGAAGAACCTGCGTGCCCAGGACATTCGTTCTTACAAAGGGAGAGCTATCTTTTATGGAATTATCAACATGGCTTTCCGCCGCGAAATGCACCACTATATCAGCGCCCGCCATCGCCTCTGCCGCGGTTTTCTTATCATAAATATCGCCCTTGATAAATTTGTAATTAGGATTATTCTCCACCTCGGTTAAATTTTCTAGATTGCCGGCGTATGTTAAAAGATCCAGATTAACAATTTGGTCCTCGGGATATTTATTCAGCCAGTAATGGATAAAATTAGAGCCGATAAATCCGGCGCCGCCGGTTATTAAAATGTTTTGCATATTATTTTACTAATTCGTTAATTAATTCATCAATTTTTTTAAATATTTTTTCATTGTTCTCGCGGGAGTATTCTTGCAGATTTTTTTCATAAATATTTAAATTTGATAAAAAATTTTCAATATGTTTTTTACTTAGCCTGCTGTGGTATTTTCCGCACCCCGTCTTTTTAAGCGTATAGGCGTTTAGCAACTGCTCAAATTGCCCTTTGATTGGAAGCGCTAAGTACGGTTTTTTTAAGTATAGCGCTTCGCTGATAAGGGAAAAGCCGGCATTGCCGATAACTGCCCGGCAATTCTTTAAATCTTCTATAAAATTTTTCTGGCTATGCTCTTTAAAAATTAAATTTTTATTTTGTTCATTTTTATTAAATCCGTATATGATAAATTTTTTGTTAATGTTTTTTAAAATGGGAATTAATTTTTCAAATCCGAAGGTGGCGTAAACTAAAATATAATCCCCCCTTTCCGAACGCGCGTCTATTATCTCTTTTCTTAAAATTGGCGGAAAAGCAAATGTATTTCTCTTGATTATTTTGTGTTTTATAAAAGCGGTAACCAAATAAGCGTCGGCCCCTAAAATCATCATCCTGACAATTGATTTAGCAATATTGGCATGCCGGCGGTATTTCATTGGAAAGCCGATTTTCATTCTGGTGAGGCGATGCTGATTGCCGATTGAAATTAAGGGAATTTTTTTTGCTCTGGCGGCCAGCGCGGTTATCGGTTCAAAATCGGAAAAGATGACATCCGGTTGGAAATTATTTGTAATTTCCAATACTTCTTTTAAACTTTTAGCCGCTTCTTTGCTTTTAAGAAAATTTTTAATCAGCGTAGGCAATATTTTAATTTCATTATTTTCATGGACAAACGTAAATCCAAAAATTTCCTTAACATCAAAATACGGCTTTAAATTTTTATATCCGCGTCCGTAAGAAATCATCTTGACTGTATAACCCCCTCTCTCTAAATATCTGCCGACCTCTATTGAACGCGAAGAATGGCCGGAACCCTCCCCCGCAACTCCGTATAAAATTTTTATCTTATTTGGCATTATTTATTAGTTTATTTTAGCGCGTTTTTTATCCTTTCAGCCGTATCTTCCGCTTCGCCCGCCATATACGCCGAATCTTTTCCCTTCCAGAGTTCATAACCATCGCCCTTAAATCGCGGCATAATATGCCAGTGGGTATGGAAAACAATCTGTCCGCTTTCCGCTCCGTTGTTAATTCCGATATTGCAGGCGTGCGCGCCGGTCGCCCCCATTACTGCCTTTGATATTTTTTTAACCGCTACGGCTATATGTTGAACCAAATCGTCAGGGGTTTCCAAAATACTCTCATAATGCTCTTTCGGCACAACCAAAGCATGCCCCTTATTAATCGGATTGATGTCCAGAAAAACTAGTACTTTATCGTCTTCATAAATTTTATAGCTTGGCAGTTCGCCTTTTATAATTTTGCAAAAAATACAGTCTTTGTTCATATTTTGTGATTTTAATATAATTTATCTCCTACAAATTACAAATTTTTTACAAATATACAAATACCTATAAAATAAATTCGTCGCATTTTTTAGAGTGAATTTCATAACGTTGGTTTTTTGCGTAAATACTCCCCCAACTCTCTCGCCGCTTTGCCTCGCTGAGAAAATTTATTTTTTTCGTCTATTGTCATTTCTACAATTGCTTTTTCATAACCGTCGGGAATAAAAATATGGTCATAGGGCATTGCGTCCGCCTCCGGCAGTATTACTTTTTCCGCTATTCTGCCCTGCATTTCACCTGCAAAAATAACCGACTCATTCCCCGGCTCGCAGTAGCCGATTACAGTTTTAAAACAAGCTTCCCTATCTTTTCCCTCTAACAGTTTTAAAATTCCCGCAAAGCCGATGCCCTGAAAGATAAATTTTGGCAAAGCGCCCGGGAAATTATTGTAGGCCTTAAAATACAGCCCAGTATCCTCTGTTATAACCGGTTTTTGCAATTGCTCGGCTAAATTTTTAGCGCTTTCTTTGGCGATTTCCGTCATTTCTTTTTCCTTGTCCTCTGGATAATCCATAACGGCTTGTTCAATTTCTATTCCGTAATCTTTTAAGACTGCTTGTATTTCTTCAACTTTATGTTTATTGGTTGTAATGAATGTTAATTTCATACATTCCCACTAATTACGAATTAATTACGAATATACAAATACTGTAATGATAGTTTATTAGTATATTGGTAATTAATTAGTAATTAGTAGTAACTATTTAATAATATACGGCGACTCTGGATTATCTTCCCATCTTATTTCGTCAATCTCTCCTTGTTTATTTTCGCCTTTATATAATTCGTTGGGCAAATTAATGCTTAAGGTGTCTATATCAGAAACACATTTATATCCATGCACCACGCCCGGCGGAACAACAACTAAAACAGGATTGCTCTCCCCCGCTTTTATAACTTCATGCGCGCCTTGCTTGTCCCATAGGTGTAATTCAAATTCACCTGGCCCGATAAATATAAAGCAGTCGCTTTGCTCTTTATGTTCGTGTGGTCCGCGAGTAACTCTCGGTTTGGTTATGCTAACGTATGCCATAGCAGGATTATAATCTTTTAACTCGTCATTTCGCCAAATTTCGCATAGCCAGCCCCGTTCGTCATTATATTTATTTAGTTTTTTAATTATTACGCCGTTGATCATATTATTTGTAGTTCTAAGGTTATAAGTTATAAGTTTTAGAGTTACAACTTAGAGCTTACGACTGACTAATAACACCATACCACTCGCCAGCCACAAAATCAACACAAAATTTAAGCTAAAATACGCCTGAACCATGTTCGGCTTTAGCATTTCCATGGCAATAAAAACAATCAACGCCACCAGCAAAACATAAAATATTTCCCTTGTAATTAAATATATTATTTGTGTCATATAAAATTTTAGAACTTAAAACTTAAAACTTAAAACTTTTTCAAAAAGCGTTCTGCCTTTTAATTTAATCTCTATATTTCCCAACTCAATAAAATCATCAATCTCGTCATCCGCTAAAAGCCCCGGAATTGAAATAATAAATCCATAGGCGCCTTCATAACGGAAAGAATTTTTTAAATCAAATTCAACGGTTTTTGTTTTCCATAAATCAGTGGAATTATTAGGGGCGTATTTTGTTATGATATAATCTACATTTTCCAAATTTGCGTTTTTGTTTATTTTTTTATAACTCGGGTTATATAAAGCTTCCGCAGAAAAGCTGAACAGGCCGTCGCCGGCGATTTCAACGCCATCTTTAGCTAATTTGATATCCGCCGGAGCTGAATTTGTAATTTGCGAAAATTGTTTGTATGTTTCAGTAATATTCAAAATTTTGTTTCCAATCTTAATTTTCTGCAAGCTATCAGGATTGACTGTGCGGATAAAAATTTCTGAAGAATCTGTCGTCATGGTTATTAATCCCGGCTCCGGCGTTTTTGCCAATTGAACTTTATTTATAAAAGAAATAATCCGCTGGGTTGATTTTATTTTTTCAGTAATTATATTATCGGAGGTATTAACGGCTATTTTATAAAATCCGGTCGGTTGGTTTTCCATTGTTAATTCTATGGGACTATTAGCCGAAATGTCCCCTTGCTTAATCAAATTATTTTTGTAATAAACATCTATACTTCCCGCTTCATTTTTGTCGTTATCCAGTTTTTTAAATTTAAAAATAAAATCTAAATTTCCCCTTTCAAGATAGGTGTAGAATTGGTAAGCGCCGCGTAATGCCGGAATGCTATCACTTGGAAATGCTTTTGATGACGCTAAATAGTTTCCATAATTTGGAATTTCATTTGCGTTTGGTAAATTATAATAATAAGTAGCGATTTTATCCCGCGGAATTTCTTTTATATTATCTAAAAATTTGCTAACATCTTCATATTTTTGCTTCTTCTGTAATAAATAAATGCCGTTTTCAGACAGGGTGCTCCAATTTAAGTTATCTAAAATTTTATTTTCCAGCGGTTTTAACAAATAATGCTTTTGCGCATCCGCTAAAACGCCCAGTTCAATAATGGAATTTTGGTCGCTGGTTTTATAGTTTACGGTTACTTTTGCGCTGTCGAAAGTACGCTGAGTATTTAAGTTAAAGTAAACGGGGTCGCCTGTTATGATATTTTGGCACTCTCCGCTAGTCCTGTCTGTTGGTTTTAATTTGGAAATAAAAAAGGAATTACCGCACGCATTGCCTTTATATGTTATTTTTCCAAACGGGACGACAGCTTGATAAATCAAAAATAAAATTATCAGCCCCAGTAAACTGAATAAAAATATGCGCAATTTTAGAATATTATTTAATTTCATTTGCAGAATTATATATTTTTATTATACCATTTCTTCAAAAGTATCTAAAACCTCCCTGGCGCATTTTTGCCAGTTATATTGGGATGCTTTTTCCTGCCCGCTTTTTGATAGCTGCATCCGCAATCTGGGATTATTTTCCAGCTGGGCGATGGCCTGCCCCATTTCAGATATATTATACGGGTCTACTAAAACCGCGGCTCTGCCCATAACTTCCGGCAAAGAAGAGTTGTTACTTACTATGCAGGGGGTGCCACAGGCAGCCGCTTCCAAGGGCGGAAAACCAAACCCCTCGTAAAAACTGGGATAAATAAACATCTCCGCTAAATTGTAAATACAGGGCTTGTCTTTTTCATTAACGTAATCGGTAAAAATGATATCATCGGCATACTCGCTTTTTTTTGCCAGTTCATATATCCCCCGGTATCCCCAGCCCGGATTGCCGGCTATTACCAAGCTTATTTTATTGGATGCTATTTCCGAATCACCCTCGAAATGGACTAAATCGCTGTGTTGCTGGCCGCGGAAAGCTTTATACGCTTCAATAATTCCCTCAACGTTTTTGCGCGGTTCCAAATTCCCTAAATAAAGGACGAATCTCTTGGGAAGGCCGTATTTTTTCCGGGCAGCCGCCAAACACTCATCTTGAAAATTAATTTTCCTATATTCTTCGCCGATGCCTGAATAAATCGGCTTGATTTTCTTTGGGGGCGTTTTGCATAAATTTTCAATATCTTTTTTTGTGTTGTCTGAAACAGCTATTATTTTATTGAATTTTTTAAGCAATTTTTTTGTATTAATGTTTTTCTGCCAAAAATTATGCCTGATGGAAAAATAATAAGGGTACCTTAAAAAAGAAAGGTCATGGATGGTTATTATTTTTTTACATTCCTTGCTGAGTGCTATGAAATTAATATGCGGCATGAACATAATGTCAACGCCGCCTATTTTTTTATCGATTTTGGGCCATTTGAATATTTTAAACAGCAGATAATTTAAAATTTTATTGGGATAAGAAAATTTTATAATTTCAACGTTAGGATAATCGAATTTCGGTATTCTGTCGCTGATGTCATGATATGAATTATAAAAAAGCTTATACTGATGCATTCTATCCTGTTCAAAAATTGCCCGCAATAGATTAAGGGTATATTCTGATACGCCGGAATAATGTTTGTCCATTAAAGTTCTGATGTCTATTCCTATTCTCATACCTTATTGTCATTCCCGCTTTCGCAGGAATGAAACGCAATATTAATATAATTGTTCATTTCTCTCTTAAATCTATCCGCATTGAACTGCTCCGCGTGTTGTTTGATAAAAACTGAGTCAAATTCAAATTCTTTTTTATGCAAAAAAATTAAAACAACATCAGCCAGCTCTTCCCATGTTTGCTCATTAAATAAAATTCCAGTCTTTCCATGAATTACTGTTTCGCTGGCTCCGCCCTTATTAAAAGCTATTACCGGCCGGCCGCTGGCCTGGGCTTCAACGGCGCTGATGCCGAAATCTTCTTCCTGGGGGTGGATAAAGGCCTGGCATTTTGACATATACTCAGCTTTTTCTCGTTCGCTTATTTTCCCTAAAAATTCTATATTTTCTTGCGCCATTTTCTTTAACCTGGGAAAGTCCGGTCCGTCGCCAAATATTTTTAGGGGCAAATTAAGCTTATTGAATGCCTTTATGGCTAAGTCCAATCTTTTGTGCGGAATAAAGCGCGCGCCGGCTAAAAAGTAATTTTCCGCATTATGGCTGATATAAAAATTACCGGTATTAACGGGCGGATAAATAACAATGCTTTCCCTGTTGTAATATTTTTTTATCCTGGACTGGGTTGTTTTTGAGTTGGCAATAAAATAATCCACTCTCTCCGATGCCATTTTATCCCATTGGCGTATTCGGGTAATGTATAAGCTGATTATTTTTTTTATCGGATTTGGAAACCGCAACTCCTCAATATATTTATGGGTATAGTGCCATAAATATCTGGTCGGCGTATGGCAGTAGCAAATATGAGTTGTTTGCGGGCTGGTAATTACGCCCTTGGCGAACGAAGATGCGGAGGAAATGACCAGGTCATAATCCTGCAAGTTGTGCGATTCAATCGCCATCGGCATAAGGGGCATATACCACTGGTATTTTCTTACGCCGAAAGGAATGTGCTGGATAAAAGAAGCGTTAATTTCTTTATTTAATATTAACGGGTCCAAACATTCTTTTTTATAAAGAAGCGTATATAGGGGCGCCCGCGGATACATTTCAAATAAAGATTTAAGAACCCGTTCCGCTCCTCCCTCCTGGGCTAAATGGTCATGGACTAATGCTAATTTCATGATAAATGTTATTGGATAAAATAAAAGACAAGCCCCCTTGCCTATTTTAAATTAGTTTTGTAAATTTAATTATGCGCAAAAATTTTTACTCTGCTTTTCTTCTTCTTAACATTGCTATCGGCGTACGCAAAATAATACTGATATCAAGCAACAGCGACCAGTTCTCTATGTAATAAGTGTCTAATTTAACCTCTTCCTCAAAGGTAAGATCGCTGCGCCCGGAAATTTGCGCCAAACCGGTAATTCCCGGCTTTATCGCTAAAACTTTTTTATGGTGCCTTTCATATCTTGCCACCTCCCGCGGTTGGTGCGGGCGCGGGCCGACCAAGCTCATGCTGCCGAACAATACGTTAAAAAATTGCGGAAATTCATCAATGCTCCAGCGGCGGATAAATCTGCCGACTTTTGTCAGGCGGGGGTCGTTCCCTATTTTATAGACCGGGCCCTCTTTCGTATTCTGATTTTCTATCAGTTCTTTTTCATATTTTAACGCTGTATCATTATTTCCGTACTCTTGACCTACGCAATACTTAATAAGCATTGAACGGAATTTATAAGTTTTAAAATATCCATCTTTTGAAACCCGCTCATTTTTATAAATTATCGGTCCGTTCGATTCAAATTTTATCAATAAGGCGGTTGCAATTATTATCGGGCTTAAAATAATAATAAAAAATAAAGATGAAATAATGTCAAAAATTCTTTTGGCAATCCTGCCCCAGCCGTCAAGGGGGGTATTTTTTATCTCCACTATCGGCACGCCGGCTATCATATTAACATCGGTTTTTAAAATTTTTGTGCCGAGCAGGTCTGCGGCGTATTTAAAGGTTATGTGGTTTTCCTCGCAAAAATTTATAATTTTTAAAATTTCCGCCTTGGGAAGATTCGGGTCGATCTGGATTATATCATCAATCTTTTTTAATTCAATCAAGCCCCTTAATTCCTTCTCCGCTTCTTCGTTAAAGTGCTTATATCTTTTAGCGACTTTATAGCCGAGTGCTTTGTTAAGGCTAAAAATTTTTATCATTTTATCGGTAATCGGCATATCTCCGATGACCGCTATATTGTGCGCGCCTACTCCTCTGCTATATAGATGCCGTTGCAGCCACCTAACGGCTATTCTGGCGGCTACCACATATATAATAGCCAGAATCCAGGCCGCTAAAATAATAAAACGGGAAGAA
The DNA here is from genome assembly GCA_041652935.1 of Patescibacteria group bacterium. GTDB lineage: Bacteria > Patescibacteriota > Patescibacteriia > Patescibacteriales > XYC2-FULL-47-12 > JBAZGH01. The sequence continues at coordinate 14,128 of JBAZGH010000010.1, forward strand.
AATAATTCCCGCCTGAAAAACATCAATATTATAACAGCCATAAAGCCGGTTGAGCAAGCCAGGACAATCCGGTATGCTTCATTAACTATTTTTACAAAGCCGTTTATTTTATACAGTCCGGCAAAAGCAAAAATTACCAGCCATAACAGGGAAATATATACGGCAATCGCCGCATAATCAGAAAAAGGCAGATTAAAAATAACCGGCCTAATTTCAGCGGTAATTTCAGCGAAGCGGATATGGTAAGCTGAAATTGCCGCCAACATTAACATTACGAAGTCAAGCGGAAGCAGCAAGAATGTAAATGATAATTCAAATTTTTTCATATTCAAGTTACTTTTTACGTATCTAAATCTACGTCAAACCCTTAATCCAAATAATCTTTCAGATTAATTTGGACGTACAACTATGCGAATGCCCCAAATATGAAATTCCCATAGTTGCATGAGGATTAAAATAAGTGTAAAGAATTCGGATTAAGCGATTGACGTCCGCTTAAAATATACAGTTATATTTCTAGTGTAAAACCTACAAAAATCAAGACAATGCGTAAGCCGGATTCTGTTCCTTAATTTTTAAGGAGATAGCTATTTATCTAGTCCCGAAATTGCTCTCGGGATCTTGCGAGCTACGTTCCTCCCCCGCTAATTCGGCGGGGAAATTTGCTCTTGCATCAGTTAGGGTTTACCATTCTTTGCTGTCGCCAGCAAGAAAAGCATATAGCCTATGTTGTATGGATATCCCAATACAACTTAAACATTATGCGACTTTTCACCTTTCGCCCGCCGAATCGGCGGGCTAGTATTGTCTCTGCGGCACTTTCCCTGGGGTTGCCCCCGGTGGGCGTTACCCACTAACCGTTAATGAACCGCCTATATTGTTTAAGCGAAATATTGCGGGTAGATGTCCGGACTTTCCTCTCTCTTTCACTATTAAGTACTTCAGAGAGCAGCTATCCGATTGTCTTGATTTTACTAGGTTTTAAAGGACTTTTTATGGATATACTTTAGCATTTTGAGCGAAAAAAGTCAACCCTTCGGCCGACTTTTTAGTATGTGGATAAATATTGACTAGACTAAATATTTTGATATAATTTATTTTAGAATTGGAGAGCGTTTATAAGGTTCCGTCCTTATGCAATCCTCTCCTTACATACAAAAAAGCACAGCCCTGGGTTCCGTCCCTTGGCAGTGCTTTTTATTATTCACTTTTTTCTTCATATTTATCTATATCTTGTTTATCTAAATTCATTTCTGACAAGCAGATGTTTCTTAAATAAATCCCCCCAATTCTTCTCATGAGATCTAGTTCAACACCTTCTGTAAAAGAAAAATTTTTCAATTTTTTTTCAAAATCAATATCAAATTTCCATTTATCTATTAAATCGAGAATATATTCTTAAACATCATAGGCCGTACGAATTTGTTCGGCAGACTGACATTTGGATGCGAATTCTTTTTTCCTATCATCAATATATTTTTTAAATCCGCTTTTCTCAAGTAATTCATGACCTTTTTCTGTTAATTCGACTGGAGAACCCTTTTCAAATGCCTTAAATTCTTTATTATCAAATATGATTTTTAAATTTTTAAGTATATTTTTTATCCAATCCACATCGGTTTCTAGTTTTGTGAAACGACCGCCGGAATACCACGCCACTAATATGAGCGACCCTATAATGCCAAGAAAATATATCCAGTTAATTTGAATTGAGATTTCACTCATATATTTATGATAATTTATAACTATTTATATTATACCATATTTATTAAAGTGCGCAAAGATATATAAAATAGCTTTATTTATTATTATGCATCCGTTCATAATCCTTCCGGCAGATACTCGCGTACATCACCGGCACGACGATTAAAGTTAAAACTGTCGCTAAGGCCAGGCCGGCGGCAACGGTAATGGAAAGGCCGCGCCAGACTTCGTTGGCGAAATACAGAGGCAGGATGCCGGCAATAGTAGTTAAAGATGTAAGGAATATCGGCTGCATGCGCGACACGCCGGCGTCAATGATGGCTTCAATGAATTCCACGCCGTTGGCGATTTCTTTGTTTATTTTATCAATCAAAACAATGGCATCATTAACCACAATTCCGGCGAGCGCCACAATGCCGATAAAAGCCGGGAAAGAGAATGGCTGCATCAATAGAGTTAATCCTAAAATAACGCCCGGGATTGCTAAAGGCAAGGTGAAAATAATGATAAGCGGCTGCTTAAAAGAATTGAATTGCAAGACCAAAATAAAAGCGATTAAAATAATGGCGATTATTAAAGATTCAAAGGTCTCGGTAAACGACTGCTGGATATCCTCGGTTTCGCCGCCGACCTCAATGCGGATTCCGGAGGGCAAATTTAATTCTTTTTGTTTTGCGTCAAATTCAGCCAGAGCGTTATTTAGGTTGACGCCTTCTTCAGTATAAGCGGAAACCGTTATGACGTTTTCCCCGTCGCGGTGGCCGATGGACAACAGGGACGGCTCCAGCTTCACACTGGCAATATTTTTTAACGGCGTCGCTCCCTTAGCCGTTATAATTAAAAGGTTTTCCAGCTCGGAAATATTAGTGAATTTTTCTTTGGCGTATTTAACGGTAATATCTATATCTTCGCCGTTGATTAAAACCGCGCTCGCCTTGGTTCCATAAATCGCGTTGCGCAGGGTGGAAGCGATGCTGGCGACATCCAATCCGTAATAATTCGCTTTCTGCCGGTCGATTGTAAAAGTAAATTCGCCGGTTGAGTCCGCCAGGCTGTCGTCAATATTAATCAAGCCGCTGACGCCTTCCAGAATATTTTTCACATCTTGGGAAATAACTGAAATTTCTTTTATGTCAGAACCATAGATGCGCGCTTCAATCGGAGCTCCTGAAGGCGGGCCGGCTGAAAGTTCCTCCACAGTGACCTTGGCGCCGTTGATTTTTTTCATCAGCGGCCGCAGGCTTTCGGCGATTTCATAGCTTTTTCGGCCGCGGTCTTCATTGAGATTAACAGTATAGAAGCGATGTGCGAACCGGAGCTTCCGCCGCCCAAATCGTAGGAAGTAGAATTGCCGATATTGGTGACATAATTATCAATTTCCGGCACCTGTTCCACTATTATTTTTTCCACCTCCGCCGCCACTTCTTTGGTTTTGTCTAAAATTGAACCGGCCGGCAGTTCCATATTAACCACAATAAAATCAATATCCACCTTGGGGAACATTTCTATTTTCATCAAGCCGACCACCGGAATTAAAGCGGAAATTATAAATACGGCCCAGGCGGTTAAAATAACCGCGCGGCGCTTCTTTTTGTGGGGCAGAATTTTTTCCATAAAAACGGCATAGCTGTCTTTTAATTTTTCCATCCATTTTGTTTTTTCAGGCTTATGGCCAGCCGGTGCGCCATCGCCGTTGTTGCCATTGGCATCATGATACCGCTCTTGCGATAAAGTCTTTTTAACGAAACGTCCGGCCATAGTCGGCAAAATTATCAAAGCGACGAATAAAGACGAAATAAGAGTCGCCATGATTGTTTTAGGGATAGTGCCCAAATATTCTCCTAAAATGCCGGAAACCAGCAGCATGGGCGCGAAGGCGGCCACAGTCGTCATTGTGCCGGAAATTACGGGCCAGCGGTAATTCCAGACGGAAAGCTGGGCGGCCTTATAAGCGGAGATGCCGTATTTGCCCATATATTCGGAAATGCCCTCAATAATAATAATTGAATTATCAACCATAAGCCCCAACGACAAAACCAAAGAGAACAGCACCATGCTGTTTAAGGTCATATCTTGGAGCATTAAAACAACAAAAGCCATTAAAAAGGCGATTGGCACCGAGGCGCTGGCGATAATTGAAGCGCGCAGGCCGATGGCGAGCGAAAGAATTAAAACTATTAAAATTATAGTCTGAATGGCGCTTGAACCCAGTGTATTAAAATCATCCCGCACAAATACCGCCAAATCATTTGTTTTTAAAATATCCAAAGTTTCCGGCCAGCCGGGGCTGTTTTTTGTTTCTTCCACAATGCGGTTGGCTTCGTCAACCATCTTTAAAATATTGCCGCCGGTTTTTTTGTAAATTTGCAGGGATACGGTGCTATTGGGGGCGTTATGGCCTACGCCGACGCGGGATTCAGAATTTTTTTCCCGGTAAGCATCTTTAATTTGCGCCACATCGCGCAGATAAACCGGAGTGTCGTTAAAGCTGGCTATTACAATATCGCCTAAGCTGCCGGTATCGCTGAATTTTCCCTGTACGCGCACGTTGTATTTATAACCGTCAATATCAATATTTCCGGCCGGCAAATTAAAATTAGCCCGGGCGATGGCGTTTACAATCTGCCCTAAAGATAAATTGTAATCCAGCAAGCGGGACTGGTTAACTACCACCTGGAATTCCCGCTCCAGGCCGCCGATAACCGGCGCGCGCGACACGTCTTTAATGCCTTCCAGTTTTTCCTGCAGGATATCAGCGTAATATTTTAATTCCGGTTCGCTAAAATTCTCGCCTACCAAGCTGTAAGTAATCAGCGCCTGGTCGTTGAAATTTAATTGCGATACCATCGGGTCTTCGGCGTCACTCGGCAGGTTCGGCTTGGCTAGGTCAACCGCCTCGCGCAATTTCTGCATGCTGTCCCGCAGGTCGGCATCGGCATTGAATTCCACGAATACCGAAGACACGCCCACGCCGGATGACGAGGTGTATTGCTTTAAATCTTCTAAATTTTTGATTTTCTCCTCAATTTTATTCGTCAATAATTCTTCGGTGTCGCTGGGATTAGCGCCCGGGTAGACCGTTGAAACCATGGCGTAAGGTATTTTTACTTCCGGTTCGCTTTCGCGCGGCAAAGTGAAGGCAGCATAAAAACCAGCCAGAAATATGGCGATTAAAATCAAGTAGGTAAAGCGGTAATGCTTAATAAAAAAGCCGAAGAAATTGGTTTCTTCATTATGCAGAATCTGGTCTATTTTTTCGTGAGTTAATAATTTTTTTAGTTTAATATGTGCCATTGTGATTTTAAAATAATTATTAACCCACAAATCTACAAATCAGCTACGAATATCACGAATAGAATTTGTAGTATTCGCAGCTGATTTGTAGATTTGTGGGGATTCTTTAGTTTTTTATCTCCACGACTTCATTCCCTTCCAGCCCCCTGTTCCCTTCAATAATGAGCTCATCCCCATTCTGCAAGCCGGAAATAATTTCAATTTTATCGCCTTCGCTTTCCCCTATTTCCACCGAGGTTTTTACAGCCTTATTATCTTTGGCTATAAATACATAGTTTTCCGTCTGGGTTATCGTAACCGCTTTCAGGGGAATAATAAACTTTCCTTCGCTATAGCTCGCTCCGTTCCGGCCGTCTACCGGGATTGTTATATCAACGAAAGTTTCCGGAATTAAGTATTTATCGGCATTGTCAAAGGCGATTTCTATTTTGACTTTTTTACTGACCGGGTCGGCTGACGGATTCATTCGGCTAATAACGCCTTCAAACATGCCGTTTATCATCGCGGACTGCCCAAGCTCAACGCGGTACACATCTTCGGACGTTAAATCAATCTCAACTTTTACCAAGTTCATATCTGAAATTTCCGCAATTTTTTGGCCGGGTGAAACTTCCGCTCCCAGCTCGGCGTATTTCGCTGTTATCTGCCCGGAAATAGGCGCGGTAATGCTTAAATCAGCCAGCTGATTATTAGCCAAATCAAGCTGGCCCTGCGAGGCGTTCAGCGCGCTGCGGGCGGAAATAAGCTGCTGTTCTTTTCCTTCCCGCGCGTTTTTTAAAGCGATATTTGCCTGTTCCAGCTGGCTTTTGGCCGCATCAACCGCATTTTTCAACGAATCCAATTCACGTTTTTGGTTTAAATCAATATTCTGCAAGCTTTGCAAATTAGTTTGGAGCGCTGACTGGGAATTAACTACCGTATTGCGCAGAGTAATAAAGGGGTTTTTTTCCGCCTTAAAAGCGCTGTCTGAAAAATTATGACTGGATATTGTATTATTTAAGACTATAATAGTGGCATCAACCGCCTGCTTAGTTAACGACAAGGAGTTAGCAGCTTTTTTCATATTTACTAAAGCGTTGTTACTGATATTCTCCTGGGGTAATTTATCAAAACTATTTTTAGCATCAAAATAATCATCCTTAGCATTGGACAAGCTCTGGACATTTCTTGCCGCTAAAGTATCACTGATTCCGGCTAACTGCCCGCTTTGCCCGCCGTCCGCGCCGATAATATAATCAACCTGGTCCAGGGCGGATTGTATTGTATTTAAATAGCCGAAATAAGCGATAACTGAACTATTTATTATATCTTCTTTATTAGTTTTCTGGAGTTCAACCGCATTATTATAGTTATCCTGCGTTGATTTTAGGGCAATTCCCGCGTTGGTTACGCCCTGTTGCGATTGCCTGATTGATTCATCGGTAATCCTCCCGATTGAAGACAAGCTCTGTTGAGTATTGCTATAATTCGCCTGCGCTGTTCCATAATTGGTTAAGGCATTGCTGTTGTGCAAATAGGCCAGCGGCTGGCCGGCGTTAACATAGTCCCCTACTTGGAAATTTATGCTTCTGATTGTTCCATTAGCCATCGCCACTGCGTCCACCCGGCTGTCGGCCTTGACAATTCCCGAAGTTTTTATTTCGTCGGCATTTTGGACGTTAGAATCTAAAATTAAAATTTCAACTTCTTTTGCCAAATTATCAATTTTTTCACCGGCCACCTCCCCGTTGCCGCTTAAAGTTTTAGCGGCGTAAATTCCGCCGGCAATTAAAATAATTGCCAATGGCGCAATAATTTTAAAATTTTTATGCCACCCCGAATTTGTAATTTTAGGAGTTTGTTCTTCCAGCTGTTCCAAAAAATTATTTTCCATATAGTTTTTTTTATTTTTTGTTATAAATTATTTGTTTTAAATTTACATTATTTAAATATTTGCTCATTTCCTTGTGCAGGGAAGTTATAAAATCAGCCAGCATTTTGCCGTCCCTGTGTTTTAACAGCTCGCTTTTAAAGCAGGAGTAGCGGCGGTTAACAACCGGGCGCAATACATCAAAAAGCTTTTCCATGGTTATTTTTTCCGCCGAAAGCGCCAGCTTGTAGCCTCCATTGGGGCCGAAAGTTGTTTCTACGATTTTAGCTTTGCTTAAAATCTGAAAAACTTTCTGCAGAAAAGGAAGCGGTATGTTTTCCGCTTCTGCTATTTCTGAAATTTTTACGTTTTTTTGGGGATTTTTTGCCAAATATATAAGCCCTAAAAGCGCGTATTCAATTGATAAATTTACAACCATATATCTAAGATAGTTATTATCCTAGACAATTATACTCTTGTTTATGTTTTTGTCAAGTTCAAATTCAAGTATCTTTATACGGACTAATTAATATATCAAACCATTAATGCGAATATTTTATACCTGTCTTGATTGACATGCAGCTATGCGAATGCCTCAAATACTATTTAAAGATATTTTATAATATTTAAGGCATTGCTCTCGCCTGCTAGACAAAGACGCTCAAACAAAAAAAGAGCGCTTGCGCGCCTCCTTTGGTTGCTTTTTTTAAAATTGCTATAAATCTCCGATATCTATTTTTCTAATATTTTCATTGGTTACGCCTAAAGATAAAAATCGCATAATCTGGTAAGCGGCGCTGCCGTCTTTCATGTAATACCTTTTTCCATCTTTCGGATTTAAATACCACGCCTCTCCACGGGATTCAACCTGCAGCAAAATTTTCCCCCGCAAACGATTTGTTAATCTTGAATCAAGGGAAATCTTTCCGCTGCCAAGCGGGTTTGTTTTATTTTTAATTATTTCATCATAATCGGATATTCCATCGCCGTCGGTATCAATTTTATTTTTATCAGTTCCTAAACCCTCCTCTAATTTATCTGCCAAATCATCGCCGTCAGTATCAATATCTTCAAAACGCTTTTCAATCCCAACTGGAATTTTTGTTAAATCGGCGTTAGTTATGCCCAGTCCGAATTTACGCAATGCTTCGTAAGCGGTCGGGCCGTTGGCTAAATAATATCTCTGCTCGCTTTTTTGGTCAACATACCACGTCTCGCCATGCTCTTCCACTTGTAATAATATATTACCTGATAATTTAGCGGTTAATTTTTTATCAATTGCTTTTAAAAGATTTTTTTCAGCGGTAATAAAAGAATTTATTTCTGTTGTTATTTTTGTGCCTAAAACTTCAATCGGCGCGTCTATTTTAGGGGTTACGTCAATGGCGTCATTTGTTTGCGCGGTATTGGCATTATTTGCTGGACTTGCAGGAAAGTAAGAGATATCAGAACTTCCGCCGCCCCCCCCTCCACCTCCACCTCCGCCGCCGCTATTCACAATAGCGACGCATGTCCCGGCGCTTAACGTATAACCGCTAACGCAATCAGTGGCAACACAACTAGGATATTCACCGCTGACAACGCTTGAATGGGCAAGATCAGAAGTAATGCAGTTTCTGGTAACGGTTAAACCATTTGTTAAAGTTGCGCTCCTTCCGTCTGGATTTTGAACTGTAATATCATGTGTTGCAGCGCTTACGGAAGGGATAGTAAATATCAGGTCATCATGATTAGTTGAATCAACCGACGTAACCGTGGCAGTTGTTCCGCCTATGCTCACCGTAATATTCGGATGAAAATTACCGCCCTGAAGCGTTATGCTGCCGCCAACAACGCCTGATTGAACGCTTGAGGAGATAGCTGGTTTAACGCCGGCGACATAACTCGACATATGGTCCAGTAATAAGCCGACTGTATAGCGTGTACCGTTCTGCGACAGGACGGTTCCTCCCTGGCTATAAGCGACTCCGTTTTTAGTTCCGTTTTTTCCGGCCAGCTCATACTTGCCGGTTGTTTGATTGTAATACCAAATAAGAGGGGTTGAATCTGAAAATAAGATTATTGTGGCGACGAAATCATTGCTAAAATTCAACTTTTCTTGCGGATTGCCCATTTCAATTACCACTGACCCGCTTCCCAAGTCCGGCAGTGAAGAATCGGCCTTTACAACACGCGGAGGATTTATATTTCCGGTATAAGCTGCGTTGTTTGCGTCAGTAACTGCGGTTCCGCTTGGAATTGTAATACTGACCTCAGCGGAAACGCCCGATGGCTCGCTCGAAGTAGCCGTGTAGCCGTTATTTAGAGTTATTTCCGCCGGAATGGTGTTTGTGTCGCCCAAATCTATTATATTTAGGGTGTTTAAATTAGAAACACTACTTGAATTTATCACAATCGGTTCGGAAACAGCAAACTTTACGGCGCTAATGCTGTTTTCTCCGGCCAGATTGCTTATTTTTATATTATACTCTCCAGACGCAACCCCCGGCGGAATAGTGGCGGTAATTTCTGTTGAACTGACAACCGTAAAATTTATTAAAACCGTATTCAAAGAATCATCAAGTGAAGCTCCGACAGCTCCTGTAAAATTAGATCCGGAAATAGTAATATTTATATTTTCTGCGTTAGAGCCAATTGCAGGATTGACATTTGTAACTTCCGGCAGAGATGAGCCGGTTGTCTCAAAAGTATCGGCGCTGGCAGCCGAGGTCCCATTACTATTTATTATTTTGACATTATAAATTCCTGTCGGAGCGCCGGTAGCTATGATAGCAGTAAGTTGCGTGGCGCTGACATAATTTCCCAGAATATCAAAAGTGTTATCGCTATTAGTAAATCTCACTAAATTCTCCCCATTAATAAAATTTGTTCCTGCTATGGAAACGGCGGCAAGACTATTATTTGCTCCGGAAGAAGGAGAAAAAGAAGAAACTGTCGGCGTGTTGTTTGGAATAGCGGCAGTTACCGTATTGCTTACATTTTCTGATAAATTACCTGCCTCATCCTGCGCCTTTATTGCAAAACGATAAGTCAATCCGGGAGTTAAATCGCTTATAGTAAAAGTTTCGGCCGAACCGCTTGCTTTTGGAATTAAAGCATTATATACAGAAAAGGCGTTGCCAAAATTACTATCATTGATAATAGAAACATCAGTCCGATATTTAAGAATATATTTTGTTGCCAGCCCGATTGTTCCGTCGTCCCCTTTGGCGGTCCATTTAAGAATTACTTGAGTAGGGGCAGAGCCAAGAGAATAAGATAAATCGTCAATATCCCCCGGCTTTACAGTGTCGGCAGGATTAGACGCTAAAGTGCTAGCCGAAGCAACGACAATCGTAGAACTTGCCAAATAATCGTGCAGCTTTATGGCAAAATAATAAGTTGTCTCTGAATTTAGCCCGATTATTTTTATTCCCTGTGAAGTTCCGGCTACCGGATTCGGCTTATCGCAAATAATTGCGCTGTAAAAATTTTCTTCGGTTATCCTGCTGGTTGAACGCCTGATATCAAAAGAGGTGTAATCATGCCCGTCTGCCGCCGGAGTGTCCCAGGTTAAATCAATTGAATTTGCGGTTGCATCACCCGCGGAAAAATTATTAACTGCCGGACGGATATAAGTAATAACAGAACCGGTTGAGGTTGCAATATTTCCGGCTTCGTCAGTTGCTTTTACTAAAATTGTATTTTGCGGAGCTGATGTTGATAATTCCGCTGATATACTCCAAATACTGGCGCCGTTTGCCAATTGCCAGCTATTTTCATTATCTAAACTGATATAAATGCTCGCAACAGGGCTTATTCCGCTATCCGCGGTTCCGCTTATGGGATAAGATGATGAACTTGTTTCAATATCCCCAGCCGGACTTGAAATTGCGATTAAGGGCGCAGTTTTATCTATATTTGTTATTTCGACCGTAGTGGTGGAAAAATTTCCCGAATCGTCCCAAGCGACAAAATCAAAAGAGCCATTAGCTGTGAAAGTCATCGTAGTCGCATTTATTTCTCCATCGCTTGAAGTAGCGGTAACCGTTATATTTTCATTTGTCCAGTCTTCATTGTAACTGCCAATCGTAATAACCGGCGGAGTTATGTCTTTGTTTACTGCTCCTCTAGTAGTCGGCTCAATCCGCCACCCACCTAATATTTTTTGTAAAGATTTTCCTTCCATATTCGCGTCCAACCCGGTAGATCCTCCGTAATTTACTCTCTCTATTTCCCCACTGTCTGAATTTAAAAATATTATTGTTCCGCCATTGTCATCAAAAACAAAATTGCTGCTTATTGTATTTATCTGCTCTACAACCGCCCAACCGCCGGCCGGCACAATTATGCTCGTATTTATTATTCTAAGGTTTGCATCAGCCGCAACTCCCTCCTTTATCTTATATCCATTTATATCAATCGGCGAATCGCTGGCGTTGTAAATCTCCAACCATTCGCTTCCGCCATAAACATAAATTTCGCTTAAGCTGATATAACTTTCGGCGGCTTTTGCTTCAGGTTTAAAATTAAAAAACACAACCCCGGTTG
>JBAZGH010000011.1:0-24400 GCA_041652935.1 Patescibacteria group bacterium
GCTTGGCTAAAATAAAGCCATAGCGGTTTCTTAAAACCTCTAAATCATGATTTTGTTCTTGATTCGCCAAAGAAGATAAATGGCTTAAATTATCAATTAAATATTGGTGTTCGATTATTCCGCCGTGTTCTTCAAGCAAGCTATTGATAATGCGCCGCAAACTGGCGGTATATTTATCAAATTCCTCATGCTTCCTGATTTTATTTATAGCGGTATTTTCAATCTGGCGGATGCGCTCCCGAGTTAAATTATAAGCGGCGCCGATTGATTCAAGGGTAACTTTTTTATTATTTTCCAAGCCAAAGCGCTGGGATAGCACATCCCGCTCTTTTTCCCGTAAAACACTAAAAAGAGTGTCTAAAATAATCCGACTGTCTAAAATAGCCGCCTCCTCTTTAATGCTGTTGTCTAAAATTGTGTCTAAAATTGATTTATTGTCCATAAAATTGAATTGCCAATTAAGCATCCATTGACTAAATCATATAATTCAAGTTTTATTTATAGCAATAATATATCATATTTCTAAAAATAAGTCAAATGTTTTGCTTTATTTTTATATTTAATGGCTAATATTAGCTAACTAAGTTTTAAATTATAAGTTTTAAATTACATAATAAAAAAATTTGGAAGTATCACTTACGATATAAAACTTTAAACTTTAAAACTTTAGAACTGTTATGGGGATTTGACAAACGTAATCTATCTATTTATAATGAAATTAGCACTCTTAATCATAGACTGCTAATGTTAACTTTCAACTTTATAACTTATAAATATGCTAAATAAACTGACAAACAAATCACAAGAAGCTTTAATTGTCGCGCAGAATATCGCTTTGGAAAACGGCCAACAGCAAATTTCGGCCGTGCATTTGCTTTATGCTTTAATAATACAGCCGGATAGCTTGGTTAAAACTATCCTGGATAAATTAAATATTGATATTGAAAAAATTAAAAATGAGGTTTTTTCCGAGATAGAAAAACTGCCTAAAACTCCAATTGAAAATACAGTTGGCACAGTTCAAGGTACTCAAGAAGTCGCCATGATAATGAATGAAGCGAAGAAAGAAGCAGATAAAATGAAAGATGAATTTATATCTACCGAACATCTGTTCTTGTCGATTATCCTGGTTAAGTCCCCCGCCCAAGCGGTATTGGCCAGATTATCATTGAATTATGATAGCATTTTAAAAATTTTAGCCGAAGTGCGCGGCAACCAGCGCATTACCGATCCGGAGCCGGAGGCAAAATTCCAGGCGCTGGAAAAATACGCGGTGAATCTAACAAAGCAGGCGCGGGAGCAGAAGCTTGATCCGGTTATTGGGCGCGATGATGAAATCCGCCGGGTAATGCAAGTCCTTTCCCGCCGCACAAAAAATAATCCGGTCTTAATCGGCGAGGCCGGAACCGGAAAAACAGCAATTATAGAAGGGCTGGCGCAGAGAATTATCAGCGGCGATGTGCCGGAAACTTTAAAAAATAAAGAATTAATAAGTTTAGATCTGGGAGCTCTCTTGGCTGGCGCTAAATTTAGAGGTGAATTTGAAGACCGCCTAAAAGCCGTCTTAAAAGAAATAAGATCCCAAGAGGGAAAAGTTATCTTGTTTATTGATGAACTGCATACTCTTGTGGGCGCAGGCGCCACTGAAGGCGCCCTAGACGCTTCAAACATGCTTAAACCGCCGTTGGCTCGGGGAGAACTGCATGCTATCGGCGCTACTACTACTAAAGAATACCAAAAATACATTGAGAAAGACGCGGCTCTGGAACGCCGTTTCCAGCCAATCCAGGTTAATGAACCGTCGATTGAATATACGATCGCTATTCTGCGCGGCATTAAAGAAAAATATGAGGTTTTTCATGGGGTAAGAATTACTGACAAAGCCATAATAGCCGCGGCTGAGCTTTCCCATCGTTATATATCCGACAGATTCTTGCCTGATAAAGCGATTGATTTGGTTGACGAGGCCACTAGCGCCTTGCGCATGGAGATTGATTCTATGCCGGAAAACCTGGATAAATTAAAACGCGAAATTACTAGGTTGGAAATTGAACGGACCGGCATTGAAAAAGAAAATAAAAATGCATCTGGAACATCTGATTCTAAAAAGAAAAACGCTGCCACTATTAAGAAAATATCTAACAAGCTGTATGAATTAAAAGAAGAGGCCAAGCAATTGGAAATGCACTGGAAAAATGAAAAAGATATAATCAGCGCCATTCGCGAGAATAAGAAAAAAATCGATGAATTAAAACAAGAATCCGAGCGTCTACAAAATGCTGGCGAGTTGGATAAGGTGGCGGAAATAAAATACTCTCAAATTCCTAATTTGCAAAAAGATATAGAAGCTAATGAAAAAAAACTAGCTGGAATCCAAAAAGCCGGACAGGCAATCTTAAAAGAAGAAATTGATGAAGAAGATATCGCATTGGTGGTCTCTCGTTGGACCGGGATACCGGTTCAAAAAATGTTAGAAAGCGAAAGCGCAAAACTAGCTAAAATTGAAGACGAATTAAAAAAACGCGTTGTCGGCCAGGATGAAGCGATTGTTTCGGTTGCCAACGCAATTCGCCGTTCCCGCGCCGGTATTAATGAGATGGGGAAACCAATTGGCTCATTTCTATTCGTCGGACCAACCGGAGTGGGTAAAACTGAATTGGCCAAAGCTTTAGCCGGCTTGATGTTTGATTCTGAAGAGGCAATAATCAGGCTAGACATGTCTGAATACATGGAAAAGCATGCCGTCTCTAAGATGATCGGCTCCCCCCCGGGCTATATCGGGCATGATGAGGGCGGACAACTTACTGAAAAAGTGCGCCGCCGGCCTTATAGCGTAATTCTATTTGATGAAATTGAAAAAGCTCATCCGGACGCCTTTAATATTTTACTGCAAATTTTGGATGACGGACGCTTAACCGATGCGAAGGGCCGGGTAGTTAATTTTAAAAATACTATTGTTATCATGACCTCCAATTTGGGCAATAAAGTAATTCAGGACTACTCCATCGGTTTTGCCGACCGCGGAGATACTAAAGCGCAGGCGGTTACAATCCGAGAAAAAGAAATGCGCGATAAAATCATGGAAATTCTAAAAGACCATTTTAAGCTGGAATTTCTAAACCGCATTGATGAAATTACTATCTTCAGAGCATTATCTGAAAATGTTTTGGCAAAAATTGTTGATTTGGAATTAGATAAAGTCCAGAGCCGATTAGCCGCCAAAAATATAAAACTGCAATTTAAAGATGGAATCAAAAAAATGATCGCCAAAGAAGGTTTTGACCCGACTTTTGGCGCCCGCCCCCTGAAACGCGTTATCCAAAATAAAATTTTAGATGAACTGGCGCTGGAAATTATTGAGGGTAAAATCAAAGCCCATGATAAAGTAGAAATTGCACTAGATAAAGAAAAAATAGCAATGAAGGTAAAATAAAATATAGTTAAAAATATTTACTTTTTGCTCATCAGAACAATCGAAACCAACACCAAATACCCAATCCCTAACGGATGGTTTAAATATGGACTAAACGCACTTGTAACAACAATCATAACCAACCCAGCCAGCAGACTTATATATATTAATGACTTTCGACTTTCGACTTTCGACTTTCGACTTAATACAATTCCATCCCAAAAAATTTTCCCTAATAGCAAAACATATACCAGCAAACCCAGCCCTCCAAGCTTCAAGGTAATATCGTGCCAGCCCCATTCAAACGCATAGGTCGTATATTCGCCGCTTGGATTCTGCTCTAGGACGCGAGGATCTTGCGTAATGTATGTTACAGTCGCGCCAAATCCCCCGCCCCGCAACGGGGCTTTTTTTATTTCTCTTATAAGTTCGGGCAATAAATTCCAACGGCTGGAAGCTCCCGCTTCTCCGGAAATCATGCCGGCTCTTTCAGAAATCATGCTGGCGGAAAAATTAGCGTTTGGATCTGGATATGGGAATTTTATAACGCCGTAAATCAGCCCAATACTTAGCGCTCCCGTTACCATTAACAGGCCGACATGACACAAAATCGCCCGCCATTCCCGCCAGAAAAATATAATCAATATTACAAAATAAAACGCCAGTCCAGCCGCCAACCCCGCCCAAAAACTCCGCGAAAAACTAATTAGTATAGTTGATATGATTAGCAATTTAACAATATAACAATTTAACAATTTTCTTTTCTCGCCCTGCAGCCAATAATAAAAACCCAGGGACATAAAAACAAATAAGCCGACAATAACATACACCTGGCTCTGGAAAAATACCCGGACAAATCCGCTTTCCATATTTGTTATCTCCCCCACTCCCGTAACCCGCACCCAGCGGTAGACTTCATAAACTACCGGCAATACATTATGAGAAAATCCGTAAACTATAAATAATGTTTTAACTGCCAGCCAAACTATGGAAGCGCTGAATACTAAAAATAATTGGCGCCAAAATTTTTCAACGTCTTCTCGCTTTAATTTCATTACATAAAGCAATGGAAATAAAACGCCGAAATAAACCCAGCCGTTAAAATCAAAAAAAATGTCGCTTAAGCTGTTTCCCCGCAAATATCCGTTTGCCAGACCCCAGGCGATGAAAATAAAAAGCAGGAAATAAAGAAAGTTCAAGCCGCTTCTTTCTCTTACTCCCCGCAACTTTTTTCTCGCGTTTTCGGAAAAATTTTTAAAGTCGCTGAAATCTTTGAATGCTTTTTTGCTTTTTAGAACATATTTGTCAACCTCTTCATTAATATCAAAACTGCTTTTAGTGCTGGCCCACTTCAAAAGCGCTTTGCCCAACCAGGCGGACATTATTACCAGAAACAGCCCGATGCGCAAAGAAAACTGCGTCCCTTCGTATTCATAAAAAAACAAATAACCTTTTGAACTGATAAATAATTCCGCGAACAAAACTAACAAGCCGTACTCTAATTTATGCACTGCCAGTAATAATGTTATTATCAATATCGCAAAAAAAGTTGCCTCGCGGACTTGAGTATAATAAAAACCGCTGAATGAAATTAATTCAACCAAAAAAATTAATAAAAAATATAGTCTGAATTTTTTTCCTAATTCATAATTCATAACTTGCTCTGCGTCTTGGGCTCAACCTTGAATAACTGCGTCAGCCAAGCCAATATTAAGCTGTCTAGAGTAGCTAATTTTAATAAAAACCAACTAAACCAATTATGATATTTTTTAAAATAAGTTAATAATCCGCGGTTAAAGCGCTTTTGCTTGGCCAAACTCATCTGCTGGTTAAAGCTGCGGCTCTCGTAATGGATTACCCTGGCATAAGGCACATACATTATTTTTTCTCCCATTTTGCGCAGCCGCTTGCATAAATCAAGATCTTCCCACCAAATAAAATAGTCTTCCGACCAGCCGCCTATTTTTTTCATTATATCACGTCGGATAAATATGAAAGCGCCCATGATTTGCTCTACTTCCTGCTCCTTGGTATAATCAAAATCTTTAGCCAAATATTTTTTCAAAAACCACGGCTTTAAAAAATGGTGAAGTTTATATAAAATCCAAACTTGCGACCAAAATCCGGGATCACGCTTAATGTTCGGCTGGCGGTGCCCGTCGCCGTACTGCAATTGGCAGGTGCAAGCGCTGACATCACCCGCTTCTTCAATATAATTCATTAAAATTTTCGGCGCATTTTCCACCAATTCCATATCAGGATTCATAAATAAAACATACTTACCCCGCGCTATCGCCAGCCCCTGGTTATTGGCTTTGGCAAAACCGGCATTTTCTTTATTGAAAATGACTTGCAAGTTGCTATATTCAAAAGTCATAGCGTTAAGCATTTGCATAGAGCCGTCGTATGAATTATTATCAACCACAATTACCTCAAAATCAATATCCCTGGTAAATAAAAAAATAGACTTCAAGCATTGGCGAAGTAGGTTTGATACGTTCCAGTTTACTATTATTATGCTTAAATCCATAAAATTTATATTTTATGTTTCTTCTTCACAACCTGAACTGCTTCCTTATATTTTTTCACATCATCATTCCGGGGCATCAGCTTATAGGCCGCTTTTGGCAGCCACCTGCTCATCGTACCGTGTTCATTTATAACCGTAAATAAACCCTCATCTATAAAAACTCCCCCATGCCCACATTCAAGCATTGTCAGCCATACATCCCAGTCCTGGAGCCGGCTTATATTCTCGTCCCACCCGGGAAAATGATGCTTGCGGCAAAGGGATGTTGTATGTATATATGGCATTTCTTTTAATTTAGCTTCATTGAATTCCCATAGTTTAAACTGCTTTTTGCCGAATATAAATGAACAATAAACATAGCTGGCTTCCGGATTATCCTGCAATATTCTTAACATTTTTTCCAGCATATCTAATCTGGCGACCACGTCCGCATCCCAAAAAATTAAATATTCATCCCCATTTCCGCCCTGCTTAAATAAATTCGGCTTTACTTCTTTCAAACCGCGGTTGCGGGCCGCATTAGAGCCGGAATTGCTTTGCGACACAATTTTAAATCTGATTTTTTTATCCCAAAATTTATGTTTTATTTTATCCAAAATTAAGGCAGTACCGTCAGTTGAGCCGTCGTTAACCACTATCACTTCGTAATTTTGATATGTCTGATGCAAAACGCTATCTAAACATTTCTCAATTTCTTGAGCTTGGTTGTATATCGGTATTATTATTGAAATTAGGTTTTCCTTCATATTTATTTAATTTCCAAATAATTTAACTACTGGTTACTGGTTACTGGTTACTGGTTACTGGTTACTGGTTACTTATTATTTAAAACTTCTTCCCAAAATCTTTTAAAAAATTCTGTCATAAACCTATGGCGTTCCTCGCCGATCTTTTTGCCTTCTTTTGTTAGTAATTTATTTTTAATATCTTTTAATTTATATTCATACTCCATTATTGCTGAATCTTCCTTGGTAAAACTACAATCTTTAGCTTTTGAATCTTTTATTATCTTTTTTTCGTTCCCTGTGTACATTGTATTTGATCCGGCGCTGCCGGCAAATAAAAAATCCCTGCCTATCCCAACCGCTCCGATAGAATCAAGTTTGTCAGCGTCAAATAAAACTTTTGCTTCTAAGGTTTGCGGGATATGTTCATTTCGATAACGGTGGCAAATAATGCAATGCAGAATATTTTTTATATCATTTTCATTAATTTTTAATTTCCGCAAAAATTTTTCAGCAATTTCCGCGCTCCTTTGCGCATGGCAAAATTTTCCCTTAGCTTTCATTTCTTCTTTTCGGCCGACATCATGCAACAGCGCCGCTATTTCCAAAATTTGCAAATCAGCTTTTTCTTTTTTACCGATTCGCAAAGCTAAATTCCTCGTTCGTTCAATATGCGTCCAGTCATGGCAACCGCTAGCTCCAATAAAATATTTTCTTGCTTCTTTTTCAATTTGTCTAATAATATCTTTTGATATTTGCATATTTTATTTGTTACTTGTTACTTGTAACTTGTGATTTGATACTTGCGACTTGTTTTTCCCAACTAAACTCATTCATCGCTCTTTCTTTGCCTTGCTTGCCAAGCTTCAATCGCAATTCATCGTCTTTGCATAATTTCACAATCGCCCTGCTGATTCCATTAATATCCTCCGGATTAACTAATAACCCGTTCACGCCATCTTCAACCGCATCCCGCACTCCCCCGGAATCGCCGGCAATTACCGGCTTGCCGCGCAAATTCGCTTCCAAATACACGATTCCAAATCCCTCGAAATCGCCATCTATATCCCTACTCGGCATAATAAAGATATCACATAATTCGTAAAGTGCGGCAACCTCCTGGTCGGATGCTTTATTTATTAAAATTATTTTATCCTTATTTTTAATATTTAATATTGAATATTGAATATTGAATATTTCCGGACCATTACCTGCAATAATATAAAATAATTCTGGTATTTCTTCCCAAACTTTTGGTAATGCCTCAATCACTTTGTCAACCCCTTTCCTCTCCACCAACCTCCCCACCTGCAATAATATTTTCTTACCTGCCAAATTATACTTTTCAACTAGCGCGTTCCTGATTCCTAATTCCTGATTCCTAATTCCTTTTTCCACTCCTGGATTAACCACCGCTATTTTATCCCGTACAGACGCATTGCAATGCGTCTCTGCCAACTTCGCTACGTACGAATTCACACAAATTATTTTTTTCGCATTTTTTAAAATTCGCCGCGCGAGCCATCGCTTGCGCGCGGATTTCATCGCGAAGGCAAAATCCATCCCATGTAAAAAAACAACGTAATCAAATCTTACTATTTTACTCAATAACCAGGCAACTGTTCCCAGCGGCAAAATATGCCCAACTAAAACTGTATTTATTTTATATTTTTTAATTGCTCGCCATAAATGCCATAAACTAAAAATCCAATGTGGTCTTATTAATTTTGCGCCAGTCAGTACTTCAATCTTGCTGTCGGAATGCTTTACCATATTTCCGTAATAATTCGCTACCCCGCCTCTAAACGGCGGATATTCCAAAGTAAATAAAAGCGTATTTTTGTTATTCATATCTTGATAACAATTTAACAATTCAATAAAATTACTTCTTAGTAAAAGATTCTACTATGCTCAACGCATCCTCTTTGGTATAGCCTTTTATCATGTACAAAAATCCAAAATATATCAATCCGCCCAAAGGAACAATAAACCAGATATCAATCATCTCTTTATAATAAAACAAAAAAACGCTCATTAGGGCGGCGGCAGCTGCGGATTTAAAAAATACTTTTAAATTTTTTCTCGGTTTATATTCAATAATTTTCGGCACCCAAACCATCCCTAAAATCAACAGCAACGCGTTGGTAGTTAAAACTGTGATGCTAGCTCCGACTGCCTGGTATTGCGGTATTAAAATTAAATTCATGGCTATGCTTACGGCCAGTACTATCGCCATATTGCTGCTGTTTATCTTTTGCCGGTCGCAGGCGTTAAGAAGGGATCCGACCGGGTAGCTGGCAAATATAAAAATCAAGCTGGCAATTATGATCTGCAGGGGCAGTATTGAGCCGGAGTACTCTGATTTAAAAATTAAAATTATCTTTTCCGCCAGAAAAATTATGCCGCAGCTTATCGGCAAAGCAATAATGATTAAATAATTCATAGCCCGCTCAAAAGACTGCACTAATTGCTGTTTATTATCCACATAATAAGCGCTCATCGCCGGATAAAGGGAAGCCACGAAAGCCAGCGGCAAAAACTGCAGGGCAAAGGTCATTTTAAAAGCTACGCTGTATAATCCGACATACGTATCTCCAGCCAGTATGGAAAGCAAGATGCTGTCAAAATAAGTGTAGAACCGCTGGAAAATTCCGAATAAAGCGAACGGCAGCGCCATGGTAATTATTTGTTTTACTATTTTTCCATCAAACCGAGGCATTAACTTTAATCTCCATTTGAATAGTATTAGACTGCCTGAATATATAAAATTTAAAATGCTGGCAATGGCAATCGCGCTGATAAGCCAGCGCAGACTTAAATCAAGCTGTAAAAATGTTATCCCTAAAATCAAAATAATAACTTGATAAAATACTACCGCGAAACTCTCCCATGACAAATTATGAAATCCCCTGCTTACTCCGAAAAATACCAATGTAAATGAATCTAAAATCATGGCGATTGAAGATAAATATACTAAGTGCTTGGTCAGCTCCGGATAGCCCATTAAATTAATCAGGGCGAATACAGTCCCAAAAGACAGTAATGATAAAATTAATTTAAGGCCAATGATGTTTTGCAGATAATTTCCGGCTTTCTCCCTGCGTTTGGCAATTTCGCGTATTAGCACGGAGGACATTCCGATATCTACAAAAATGGCGAATACGGTGGTAAAAGAAACGGCAAAATAATATTTTCCTAAATTTTCCGGTCCGATCGACCTGGCGATAATTATAAAATAACTAAAAGAAATGACCTTTTGCAGTATTAAGGCCAATGTGAAATAACTGGTATTTTTGGCAATATTTATAACTTTCATGACTATTAAAAATTACCCGCCCGACTCGCTGCCAGCCCGCAGAGCTATGCTTGCATTGCTGGCGGGCGCTCGCGTTGCGGGCAGGCAAATTAAACACAAATATACTAATATATAGTATACATTTATCTTCTAAAAAAACAAACGAATTTAAAAACTACAAAACCACCCTTTTAGGGTGGCTTTGTACTAATTACTATTTACTGATTACTATTTACTATTTTAACGTTTCGCCCACTGTTCAGCCCGTCTGGCCTTCTTTAAGCCTGGTTTCTTTCGTTCTTTCTTGCGGGAATCGCGGGTTAATAATTTTTCCGCTTTTAAAATCGGTTTTAAATTTTTATCCATCGCCACGAGCGCAACCGCTATTCCATGCCGGACTGCTTCGGCCTGCCCATGCTTTCCTCCGCCCTTTACTACAATAGAAAAATCGATGCTTTTTTCCAAACCAGCTAACTGCAACGGCTTAATAGCGGCATTTTTGTATTCAGAGGTGGGAAAATATTCTAACAGCTTTTTATTATTAATTATAATCAGGCCCTTGCCGTTTTTATATAGGCGCACTTGGGCGACTGCGGTTTTTCTCTTTCCGGAAACGCTGATATATTTTCCTCTAAATTCAATTTTATTATTTTCTTCCATATTAACTTTCTAACTTTATAAACCTTTTACTTTATAACTAAACGCTTTATCATTTCGTTTCTTAATTTATTTTTAGGAAGCATATTCCAAACTGCTTTTTTTAAAATTTCCGCTGGATTTTTTTCCAGTAATTCTTTCATTTTTTTAGTTTTTAATCCGCCCGGATATCCCGAATAACTTTTGTATTCCTTCTGTTCTAGTTTATTGCCGGTAAATTTTGCCTGTTTAATATTTTTTACCTCTACCGCGTCGCCCAAATCAATATTCGGCTGGTATTCGGGTTTATTTTTGCCGCGCAAAATATTGGCGATTTCAGTCGCCATTCTGCCGATCGCCCTTTCGGTTGCGTCAATCTTGTGTAATTGTCTAGTGATTTTATTTTCCATTTTTTAACTTTCAAACTTTTTTACTTTATGAACTTATACCAGTTCTATCTGCACCATCTTAGCTCCGTCGCCCTGCCTGTTTTCCAATCTTATAATTCTGGTGTATCCGCCCTTTCTATCTTTATATCTTTTCCCCACTACTTCTATTAATTTTTTAACGGCCATTTTCTGCGGCAACTTTTCAATCAATTTCCGGCGGGCGGTTAAATCGCTTTTTTTGCTGGCCGTTATTAATTTATCCACTAAGCTCTTCACTACCTTTGCTTTTGCCTCAGTGGTTTTTACTTTTTCATAAATTATAACGCTAGCCGCTAAATTCCTAAGCATTAATTCGCGCGGCTGCTTCTTCCTGTCTAAAATTTTTATTTTGCTTCTGTGCCTCATATGATATTATTCTTCACTCTTATCTTTTTTTTCTTTTTTCTTTTTGTTTTTTTCTTCATCGATAGTTTCCTCAGTTTCTAGTCCCGATGCTTCGACGTCAGCTTCCGCGCCCTTATCGTTATCATCGTCCGTAGTTTTACTTTTTGCTTTCGATTTCTTACTTTCAACTTGATTCTCGCCAACCTCTTTCTTTGTTTCATCTAAAACAAAAGAAAACTGCTCTACTAAAATTTCGGCGGCCTGCTTAAGAGCGTTTGCGTATTCTATCGACCCGTCGGTTTTTATATCTATTATTAACCTCTCCCAATCAGTCATCTGACCGACGCGGACGTTTTCAATGTCAATTTTTATTGCTTTAATCGGGCTGAATATTGAATCAACTTCAATATATCCGACTTCTTTTTCCGCTGTTTCCCGCCCTTCGATGCTGCTGTATCCGTATCCGCCGGCGACATAAATGTCCATTTCTAATTTTCCTTTTTTATCGGTAATTTCGGCAATATGCATGTCTTGGCTTATTATCTCAACCTTGCTGTTTTTTGCTATATCTTTTCCCGTTACCTTATTTTCTCCATTTGCTCTTAATTCCAATTTTACAATCTCTCCCTCTTCGCCAAAAAACTTCATCCTCAAACCTTTTAAATTTAAGATAATTTCTAAAATATCCTCCTTAACATCAGGCAAAGTGGTGAATTCATGGTCAGCGCCGTTAATTTTTACTCCAGTTACTGCCGCTCCTTTAAGGGAGGATAATAATACGCGCCGCAAGCTATTTCCCAGGGTGGTTCCATATCCCGGACAGCAGGGCTCAATTATTACCTGCCCCGCAAAGTCGTTCTCACCTTTAATAAAGGTGACTTTTTTAGGTAAAATGACTTTTTGCATATAGAGAAATTAATTATTATTAAATATATAATTCGTTTATCGGCGAGAGTAATACTCAATAATCGCCTGGGGGTCAAAAATCTTCTCTAAATTAACCTCTTTTGGATCGTGTAAAATTTTTGCTTCTTTCTTTTTAGCGTCCAAATAAAGCCAGCCCGGTATATTCTCCGCTTTTATAGAAGAAAGTTTTTCTTTAAAATATTTATTTTCTGCGGCTTTGGAACGGAGAGTAATAACATCCCCGCTTTTTACTGAATAAGAGGGTATATTTATCTTTTTACCGTTCACTAAAAAATGTCCATGATTTACAAGCTGTCTAGCTTGGGCGCGGGTATCGGCTAAATTTAAACGGTAAACGGCGTTATCAAACCGGCGCTCTAATAAAACCACTAAATTATGGCTCAAATCTCCCGTCATTTTCGTGGCTCTGTCAAAAGTTAAGCGGAATTGCTTTTCAGCTATATTATAGGTTATCTTGGCTTTTTGTTTTTCCGCCAGCTGCATTCCATATTCCGTAACTCTTTTTCTGCCTTTCGGGCCATGCACTCCGGGAGGATAATTTCGACGCGATAAAGGACACTTGGCTGACTGGCAAAGCTTTACTCCATGGCGGCGGCATTCTTTGTGTGAATATTTTGAAGACATAAATTATACCCTTCTTGGTTTTTTAGGCCTGCATCCATTATGCGGAATCGGCGTTAAATCTTTTATTGATAAAATATTAAGTCCGTTGGCGTTCAGAGCCCTGACGGCTGATTCCCTGCCCGTGCCTACGCCCTTCACAAAAACCGTAACTTCTTTCAATCCAGACCCCCTTGCTTTGTCAACTGCTTGCTTTACTATTGTTTGGGCGGCGTAAGGAGTCGCTTTTTTCGGCCCCTTAAACCCGCAAACACCCGCATTAGACCAGGAAATTACATCTCCGTTCTGATCGGTCAGGGAAACTATTGTATTATTATAGGTCGCTTGGATATAGGCTCTGCCTGTAGGAGAAACTCTTTTTTCTTTTTTCTTCTTTTTTCCCTTGCCCTTCCCCTTTACTGCCCTAACTTTCTTCTCTTTTTTTTCCTTTTCCGGAGCCGCATCAATATTTAATCCTAAATCCATGTCTTCGATTTTTATATTTTCTGTCTTTGCGCCATCATCAACCTTCTCCTCTTGCAAAGGATTTTTAACTTCTTCTTTATTATTTTTACTATATTCTGTCATAATTTATTTGTAATATCTGTCCGCCTCGGCAAACCGTAGACGAGATGGGTAGCTAATTTGTTGATTTGTGGGTGTTAAGTTTTTTGCGCTGAAATTTTCTTTCCGCTAACAGCTGTTTTGCGGACATTTCCGCGCACCGTCCGGGAATTTGTCTTAGTCCGCTGCCCCCTGACGGTCAAGCCCTTAGCATGCCTTAACCCGCGGTAACATCCGATATCCTTCAATCGTTTAATATTTGACATCACTTCCCTTCTTAAATCTCCCTCAACCATATATTCTTTTTCAATTATTGTTCTTAATTTATTAACTTCCTCTTCGCTTAATTCATGAACTCTTTTGTTGGGACTTACCCGAGCTTTAGTTAATATTTTATTTGATGTAGTATTTCCAATGCCAAAAATATAGGTCAGAGAAATCTCCACCCGTTTTTCATTTGGAATTGTTACTCCTGCTATGCGTACTGCCATAAATTAGTCTAAAGTTAAAAGTTAAAAGTCTAAAGTCTAAAGTCTAAAGTCACTTTTGACTTTTGACTTTATAAACTTTCAACTTAATTACCCTTGTCTTTGTTTATGCTTTGGATTTTTGCACAAAACATGCACCCGTCCCTCCCGGCGGATTACCTTGCAATCTTTGCAAATTTTTTTTACTGACGCGCGCACTTTCATAGAAAAATACAAATATAATTTATTTAATGTATGTCTTTGCATCTACAAATCTACAAATATTATTTGTTATATTTGTGCTGGATTTGTTGATTTGCGGGTTACATCCTGTAAGTTATCCTTCCTTTAGTTAAATCGTAAGGGCTTAACTCTACTTTTACTCGGTCGCCCGGTAAAATCTTAATTTTAAACATCCTCATCTTGCCGGATAAGTGGCATAAAATTTCATGCCCGTTTTCCAAACGAACGGCAAAAGTAGCTCCCGGTCTTAATTCCAGGACCTCCCCCTGTTCCTCGATAAAATCTTTAGCATTAACAACTGATTCTTGCTGTGGTTGTTCTTTTTTCTTGTATTTGCCCATTAAGAATGAGAAAAAAACTTAAAAAAATTCTTCCCCGCATTTAGGGAGAATTTTTCAAAATAATCTTAATTTTATTGATTTTTGCACTTTTTTATTAAGGTAGGTTTATTATATAGTTTAGCTAAAAATATGTCAAGTCTGCCCTAAGGTACAAAAAAACGGAGTTACCCCCATTCTTTTGTAAAGCTTATTATAATGACCTTAACTTTGCTAAAATAGCGTCTTTGGTCGGCTGGTCTCCAACTATTTTTAACAATTTTTCATAATATTCTATCGCCTGCTCCCTATCGCCGATGCTTTCGTATATAAGCGCCAAGCTGTAAATAGAATTAGCGTGGTTCTCGCTGAATTCAAGTATATTTTTAAATACTGCTTCAGAGGTCTTCAGGTCGTCGTTCATAACCGCCTGTTTTATTCCGCTTGATTGATTAACGCTTAAATCTTCCTCTCCTTCCGCGCCGGTATTTTGCGAGGTAGTTATCTCGGCTGCATTTTCCCCCGAATTTTGAGCCAGCATTCCCCGGTTAAAATACATTCTGCCCAATTCAAAACGGTAATCAAGGTTGTCGCCGGCGAGCCCCACTGCCTTGCCCAACTCTTCTATCGCTTTATTATAATCATTTCTTCTTTCATAAACTACGGATATCCCATAATAAGCCGAGGCTAAGTTAGACTTTTTATTTATCGCCTCTTCATAAAATTTTATCGCCTGGTCATAAAAATGGTTTTTTTCCTCTGCCGATTCTTCATTATTGGCAAAAGCCATATTGATTAAAGCTAATTTTATATAAGCTGACGGGTTATCCGGTTCAAGTTGTATTATATCGGTATAATATTTTTCCGCCCATTCTAACGCTCCCTGTATATTATAGCCGGCGGCATTTTCATACACCAAGGCCAAGGACTCTTTATTTATCACGCTATTGGGCGCCAGTTCGGCAGCCTTCTTCCCGGATAAAATAGCAGAGCTTAAATAATTCCTAATAGCATCCATATTGGCGCCCGATTCTTTCACCGCCTCTTCATTTGCTAATGACAAATATAGTCGGGACAATCTTAGGTAATACTGATCCTGGTAATCGGCTGTTGAAATCGCCCGATTTAAATATTCAACCGCCTGCTCCCCGTTGCTGGCCGCCGCTTTATTGGCATATAAATCAGCTAGATATATTTTAAATCCGCTGGTAAACAGAACCACCACTCCGGCGCTGACTAATAAAAATAAAGACGACAGCGCCAAGGCGTATTTTGGCGATGACCTGAAAGAAAGCTTTAATTCTTTAAATTTTTCCGGATAATCAATTATTATTAAGGCGGCAGTCAGCGATCCCGTAATAGCAATAAGTAAAATAATTGTCCCCGATATCCCGGTTATCAAAGCATTTAGAACCAGCACTGTTAATGAAGCAAACAGCCCCAATAAAAATATCTTAGTTTCTTTATTGCCTGATTTGGTAAGAGCGATAAAGGCGATGCTTATTATTATTAAACCAATAGAGAGAAACATGAAAGTTCCTAAAATACCGATGCTTGCCAATGCTTCAAAAAATACCCCGCTGGGAGTGTCAAACCTGACGTTCCATAAATTATTAATGTTAAAATTAGTCCCGCGGTATTTGGCAAAAGAATAATCAAAAGTTGCCGGCCCGCTGCCGAAGAGTGGATCCCGCTTAATGCTCTCTTTGGCTATATTCCAGGAAAGGTTTCTGCTTAGATTAACTTCTGTCGGCAACTGGGCGCTGATAGTGTTAAAATTTCCGCCCACTAAAAGAATTATCAAAGCCAGAAAAATTATAATCGGGACAACTGTTTCCAGTGGGCGCAAACTTATGACTTTTGATAAAACAAACATCAATAGAATTACTATCCCCAAAATGGCAATCGGCCAATAAATAAAATTGTTCAGTAAAAATAATATTGCAACTGCGGCCAAAACAGTTAAAGATATAAGCGCTACCCACAAATATCTTAATGTCTTTTTTACCAACGAATACCCCTCACCCTTAAGGGCAAACGAAATTGCAATAGATAAGAGGGGCAATATTGCGGCTATATAAACGCCCAAAGAAGAAGAAGTTCCTATGGAATTAAAACGGACGGCTTTGGTAATGGCAAAAGGCAGAATAAATATTCCTGAAATCTGTAAAAAGGAATAAAAAACAGTAATTATAATGCCAGCTAGCAATGACCAAAAAAATATTTCCAACCTTTTATAATTTATATTGTTAGCCAGCACATAATAGAATACGGCGTAAATTAGAAAAGCAATAAAGCTTTTGGTGGTTGCACCATAAGAGCCGATAAAGCTGGATATTTTATCAACTGAAAAGATGGAAGAAATAAGGAGCACGCCCCCCGAAATAATTATCGGAAGATCAAGCGGCGTCCTGATTATTTTAAGCTCTCCGACCGCCACTCCTTTGGTTATCCATGCGACCAGCCCTAATAAAACCAATAAATAAAAAAGGACTACTTTTTCAAATACAATCCCCTGCGATACCAACCCGGTAAAAAACAGCGGAATGAGAAAAAAAATCAAGGACGAAGTAACGGTAATTACCGCTTCGCACCCGGATACTAAAACATTCTTCTCCTTTGAAGATGAAAAAATTTTAGCCATAATATATTCTATTAAATTTAATAAATTTGTGGATTATTAACATTATAAATATACCACACAAAGTAAGAAGTAAAAAGTAAAAAGTCCATAAAGTTGAAAGTACTTATTTTTCAACTTTATAACTTCTTACTTTACTGCTATTAACAACAATCGTCGTCGTCATTATTACTTGCTTACTTGCTTACTTGCTTGCCTGCCCAGCCGTAGACATGGGGGGTTGTTACTTGGCGTTTATTCTACCCTTCCATATCCCTTGCCCACGCTGTCGTCTTCCAGGTTTGAAGTCTTGGCTTTGCCGGTTAAAAATATAATTCCGCCGGTTTCCTGGTCCGTTGCTTCAACCGTTGTTTGGTTTAAAATAGTTAAAATTTTATTTCTATCGCTTTCTGATGGTGTTATGCTTATTGAAAAATTTAAAAACGCCGGCTCTGCCGCAGCGTCCCAGTCGCTTATTTCCCAGAATACCTTGCGGTTACTGCTGTCATAACTCGCCTTTCCCGTATTTTTAACATTATTATTCTCCCATGTTACGTAGGAGGGTAGTTCTGCGGAAACTTTGATATTTTTTAAATCATGCAAATTGTTAGTTAGAGTCCAATATGCCTTGAATATTGTTTTCTCGCCTACCTTCGGCGGCAATGGCCCCTCTCCCGCCGCTAATCCCTCGCGGTCAAAATACCGCAATTCATTGCTAAATTGCAGGTCAGAATTAATCTTGCTGGTGATCTGCGCTGCCGGCGTGCCGTTATTTTTGATGGCGCTGTTGATGCTATAATCCAAGGATGTTTTAACTAACAAATCATTCATTGCCGCATTCTTTGCCTCATCCCTGGTTTTTACCCTAATCGAAAAACTAAAACTTTCTTCTTCACTCGGTGAAACCTCGCTTAAACCCTTTATCTCTTCTTTTGTCCAGATGATTATATTGTCTTTCCTATCCCCCTTACTATTATCTTCAAAAGCGCTCCAGTCGACAACCTTAGAATCAATCACTGCCATAATTATCACATTTTTCAAGCTGGCGTCGCTGGTATTTTTATAGTGGGCGACGTAATTGATGGTGTCGCCGAAATTGACAGACCGGTCGGCGCTGGAACCGTTAGCGGTTAAAGTTAAACTTAACGCGCCCTCTGAAACTATCGGCAAAATTTCATATTCATAAAAAACGTAATCCATTTGCCTCGCCGCAGTACCGCTCAACGGAACGGAGGCAAAATCATATTCCCCCTCTACGGGCAGGGTTACTGCCAATAAAATCTTTAACTTTTCTCCCTCTGCCGGCTTTTTAGTAAAGGCGCCCTTGATGATAAATTTTTCCTGTGAATCTTTTATGCTTGTTATCGCCCATTTACCGCTCTTATCATCGCTGGAAATTTCAAAACTATCATCCTTTTCCAGGACCACATTAAAATTATCTATAAAGCTGTCTTTCTGTTTAGTGTATTTTATAACAAATTCAGACTCCTCGTTAATGCTGAAAAATGAAGGCGCCTCTATTTCAATATCAATTCCTAATAAATCAATTTTGGTTTCCATCTCGGAAGAAGCGCTGAAGGTTGAGCTGAAATTTTCCGGCCGGTATTTAATTTCAACATAAAATCCATTTTTACTGTCCAGCTGATTTATTATTTTACCCTTGATATCTATCCGCCCGCTGCGCTTGCTGTCAATCTGGTCAAATTGCCAAATTTTATAATTGCCTGATATTGTCGGCGGCACATCTGTCGACGGCTGGCTTTCCTTCTTTAGAAATTCGGGCACAGCGTCAATTAAAATAAAATTTTCCGGATATTGGAAGTATATTTCGGCATTCTTTAAATTAAATTCGCTTAAATTTTTATATTGTATCTCGTAAACCAGCTCTTCTCCGGCTGCCGCGTTTTCCGGGCCAAAAAGCTTCAATTCAATATCTTTTGAGTTCATCCTATTGCCCTGGTTGAATATATAAAATAATGCCCAGGAAATGACCGATATCATTAATAAAAAAACTAAAAAAGTCCAGGCCAGCTTTGCCCATGAATTCGCCTCGCGCCGCTTCACTGTGGAATTTTTTTTCATAGCATATTCTTTATTTTCCCCGTCTTTTTTAACAACAACAAGGGGGGAATCATCTTCGTATATCTCCCTCAAGCTTTCGCTGATATCATCATTTTTTTCCCGTTCTTTCAATAAAGCATCAAACTCTTTGTCAATCGCATCGTCGCCATCATCCTTAATTTTTAATTTTTTGTTTACGCTCTTTGGCATTTTTTATTTAGTAACTCGTAATCAGCAAATAGCAATCAATAATTACTGGTTACTGGTTACTGGTTACTGGTTACTGGTTACCTGTGATTATTATACCATACTTATTTTTATCCGCCCTAATTCATAATTCGCGGAGGTTACCGTTCTTTTTCCACCTGATAATAATTCAAAACAAACTTGGCGATTTCTCCGAATAGCGGAGCGGCGGAGGAGGCGCCGTAGCGGACGTCTTTCGGATTCTCAAAATAAACTATCATCACGAATTTCGGATCATCAGCTGGAGCAAAGCCCACAAAAGTATGGTTGGTTCTTCCGGAATAACCGCGGCTGTTGCTGGATGCTATTTGGGCGGTCCCCGTTTTGCCGGCGACATAATAACCGTCAACCGCTGCTCTAACAGCATGTCCTCCGTCAACAACATTGACTATCATTCCGGTTATTAAAGCCGCTGCCCGCGGGGATATAACTCTTCTTACTTCTTGCGGCTCATTTTTTATCCGCTCCCCATCCGGCCTGATTATTTCATCAATAATATATGGCTTCATCAAAATTCCCTGATTAGCGATGGCCGCGTAAGCCATCGCTAACTGCAGCGGGGTAGTCGTGAAGCTCTGTCCGAAAGACGACACCGCTAAATTTAAATTATCGCCGTGCATTTTATCGTACAACGAACTAATGTTTCCCTCGACCTCTGTTTTCAACTCAATACCCGTCTTTTCCCCGAATCCAAAATTTCTGGTATATTTTATAAAATTATTAATCCCCACTTGGCGCGCGACAAAAATTGCTCCAGTATTAATTGAATTTTCCAGGACTTCCGTCATTGTTGATTCGCCGTAAATCGCGTCGTCCGCGTTTCTAATTGTTTCTGTGGCAACTGTGTAAGACCCAGTGTCAACGAATGTTGTATCCGGTTCCACTAATTCTAAATCTAGGCCCATTGCCATAGTCATTGTTTTGTAAACTGATCCCGGCTCATAGGCGTTGAAAATATTGATGTTATTAAAATAATCCATATTTTCAGTTTTACCGTACTCGTTGGGGTCAAAATCCGGATAAGCGCACATAGCGATTATTTTTCCGGTTTCCGGCTCCATGATAATTACCGACCCGGAATCAGCTCCGTGGCGCAGAGCGGCAATATTTAATATCCGGCAGGCGACATTTTGGATTATTTTGTCTATTGTCAAAATAATATCGCTGCCATTGACTGCCGGTTCAATTTGCCGGTCTGCCACAATTATAAATTGCCCGGAAGCGTCTCTTTCAGCCGCTAATTTTCCCATTACGCCCGCTAACTCGCTGTTGAAATAACCCTCCACCCCATAAGATCCCTGGGTAACCGCATTGTCCGGATTGTCAATAACATATCCCAAAATATGGCTGGATATATTTTTTTCCGGATAATAGCGGTAATCGCTTAAATCATAAGCAATTCCTTTAATTTTCAAGTCCATTATCTCATCCGCTTTTTCTTTCTCGACTTTTTTTACCAGCGGTTCATAGGGGTCGTCTTCTTTGGAGAATTTTTTGGTCAGCTCTTCTTGATAATTTTTTAAATTTTCTTCTTTTTCTTTTTCCAGTTTTTCCATTAAAACCAATCGCTCTTTCTCTATCGCCGTCTGCAGTTCTTCCGCGTTTAATTCAATTTCAACTCCCAAAGCCGGCGGATTATTCTTTTCTATCTCCTGTCTCATCTGCTCCCTGATATTGCTCTCGATTTCCGCCATCATCTTCTCCATGTCCGGCTCTTCAAAAATTAAAGGATAAAAAATAGGCGCTAGGGTTTCAGCCGTTTGTTCCGGATTTAAAATATCCTTCGGCACCGCATAAATCAAAGCGAATTTTTTATTCGACGCCAGCGGATAAAGTTCCGAATTTTCTTTTTGCGCCCGCACAAATATTCTTCCCCTGACCGGAATTATTTCTTCCTCAACCCCGTGCTGGCGGGACGCTTTGGCCGCATACAAGTCATAATTTAAAACTTGCACGTTAAACAAGCGCAGAATTATGCCCAGCGCAAACAAAAAAATAATCGCCAACAAAAATTTAGTGCGATTATCTCCGATTATGTCCTTGCTTACTCTTTGTCTATTACTGCTCCAAATCATACGTCATTCGTCATATAACACATATCACATAAATGTTACATATTCATATTCGTCGTCGTTTTGTCACTTGCCTGCCCGCCCAGCCGAAGGCATTGGGGGTTACTTGTTATCTCATCGCCACCGCTTCGCTGGCTGCTTCAATATATTCAACTTCTCCAATGCTTACCATCCCTAATTCCGCCACTTTTTCATTGATATATGAATATGATTCCAAATTAATAGCAGTTAATTCAAGATCCCTGTTTGATTTTTCCAGTTCTTCAAGTTTTGTTTTTACATCATTAATGGCAAACCCGCGGCTGATAAGCTGGTTGCTGACAACTAAATAGCTGACGCAGATAAAAACAAATCCTAAAATTAAACTAATGTTTAAATTAGTAAAAGTAAACAGTGAAGATATTTTCCTTTTGAATTTAATATTTTCCAACTCAGAATTATTATCCTGTGCATCTTCATTATTTATTTTTATTTCTTCCTCCATATTTTTTCGGTAACTCGTAATTCGTAACTAGCTACTGATTACTAATTACTGGTTACTGATTACTGGTTACTCGTGCCACAGCACGTAATTTCGCGCTCCTCGCTCTTGGATTATTTTTAATCTCATCCTCGGTTGGTGTAATCGGCTTTTTAGTTAATATTTTTACTTCCGTTATATGGCCGCAATTGCATAAAATTCTTTCTGGCGGGCAAATACATTCCCGGGATTCTTGTTTAAAAAAATTCTTTACAATTCTGTCCTCAAGCGAATGATAAGATATTACAACTATTCTTCCTCCTATTTGCAAGCAATCAAGCGCTTGCGGCAAAACATCTCTTAATATATTTAACTCGTCATTAGTCGCGATGCGCAATGCCTGAAAAGTTCTAGTCGCTGGATTCTTGCCCGCCCAACCGCGCATGCGGGTATGGGAGGGAATGCGTCCATGTGTATAACTCTTGGGCACTGCATTTTTTATTACTTCAGCTAATTGTTTTGTTGTGCTTAACGGCCTATTTTTTACAACTGCTTTCGCGATTCGCCCCGCGTATCTTTCCTCTCCATATTCTCTGATAATCTTCTCCAAATCTTCAATGTTCCATTTATTTATAATATTATATGTTTGCAAACTTTCAACTTTATGGACTTTTGACTTTTGACTAAATTTCATGTCTAGCGGCGCATCCAGTCTAAAAGAAAATCCCCGGCTCCGGTCTTCGAGTTGAGCTGAAGATAGGCCAAGGTCAAAAACAATGCCACTGACGTTTTTTTCCACCCCATTTTCTTTAATAATCTTTTGTAAGTTCTTAAAGTTGTCATTTATTAAAACGGTATTTAGTATATTGTGTTTAGCATTTAGTATTTCGGAATTATTAATTGCCATCTCATCCGCATCAATCGCGATTACTTTTCCCTTTTTTCCAACTTTTTTAGAAATTGCGCGTGTATATCCTCCGCCTCCCAATGTGCAATCCACAAAAATTTCCCCTTCTTTCGGATTTAAATATTCAATTGCCTCCTCAAGCATCACCGGTACATGGTTGTATTCCATAATAAATCTTACAAATTACAAATTTTTTACAAATATACAAAGAGGTAATTTGTAATAATTAAAACATGGCGAGCAATTCTTCAGCCCTACCGATGGAAGCAACCAGCATAAAACACAGCGGGATAACCACAACTGCTAAAATGAAAATTAAATTTGGCAAAATGTTTGTTTTGATATTCATAAATATACATATTGTCATTTCGAAAGAATCCCGACGCTTCGGGATGATTGAGAAATCTGTAATACTACAAGTGATAAACAACTATTATAGATTTCTCCTCCCTCCGGTCGTCGAAATGACAAAAACGTGTTACTTATTACTGGTTACTGGTTACTGGTTACTGGTTACTGGTTATGCAAGCTCTCCAAGCTCCTCCGCTATCTTCGCACTATTCTTCTCATTCGCCTTGCTATACTTCTTCCATGTTTCTTCATCCCAAATTTCAATCCTGCTATACAAACCTGCTACTATGGCTTTTCTTTTCAGACCGGCATGTCCGCGCAAATAATCCGGCAAAAGTATCCTTCCCTGCTTATCAAACTCCGCCTCCATGGCTCCTGCTAACATAAACCGGGAAAAAGCGCGCGAGTTAGCTTTGTTGATTGGACTAGCGGCAATTTGTTCTGCCAATTTAGCCCATTCCTCTTTAGAATATAAAAATAGACAATTATCAAGACCACGGGTAACAACCGCCCCGTTTTTTAACTTACTCCTAAATTTAGCCGGCACCGCCATTCTTCCCTTGTCGTCAATGTTATGGCTGTATTCTCCTATAAACATAGTTCAAATTTCTTTATACGGACTTATTACATTTAGCAAACCTTTAATGCGAATTCTCTGTGCATTTCTAACAGGACATGCAACTATCCGAATGCCACGAATTACGTCCATAATATTTGTGCGTAATTCGCGGCATTCGCATTCATCTGAGTCATTCTAAAAAAGTACAACGAATTCGAATTAGGGGTTTGGCGGACTAATAAGTCCGTATAAAGTTTCTTGAATTATTAAGAGATATAAGGAGACTGGATAAACTTAGATGTCCCAAATTTAACCGGGCCCCTTCTACACCTTAATTGATAGGCGCAACTCTTTGGTAGGGCGGTTGCCGCCCTGGCCGACTCTATAGGCCCTATCCTATTTTGCCAACCTTTTTTATTTTTACCCCGTGAAATTTTTATTTATGCGGGGTGCATGCAGGCGCTCAACATCTTGGCCTGCGTTTTTTTATATTATGGTCGTCGTTACTGGTTACTGGTTACTGGTTACTGGTTACTGATTTTAAAACGACGCGTAAGGTGATTAGAGCTGATCAAGCATGGATATTACCTCTAATCACCCCTCCGCCTTGTTTTAAAAATAAACCCGCAACTTTC
>JBAZGH010000012.1:0-24243 GCA_041652935.1 Patescibacteria group bacterium
GAACCGACTATTCCTAAGACTGCGTTTATTATTTTTCCGATTATAGCCGGAATTCCGCCGGTAACGTCACTGGCGCTGCCGGTTAGAGGGTTTGTTAGGGCAGTTTGGGAGCCGGTGTGTTCTGGGGCTACTGTTGATGCTGGAGGTATTCCAGGAATTGCTTCTGTTGGATTGGGGATATCTGCTAAAGTAGGAGAAGCCAGTAAAACACAAAAAATGATAATATTTATAAATAAAATAAGTTTTTGATAATAATGCATAAAATTATTATTATTATTTTATTAAAATTAATTATAGCATAATTTTTTACAAAAAAATAGGAGGAGTACAACCGACGTGGTTATAACTCCTCCTGATAAAAGATCAGTGCTTGGTGTGGCGACTAACTACTTACGACTGGTCGTAATCGTCGCCATTCCCGGTTCTTTTGAGAAAAGATCAAGCCGGGAAAAAGAATCAAAGGTCATAGCCATCTCAATTCCTTGTGGAATGCGATGGGTATTGTTCAAATCAGACATTGTCCAAACATCGACGTTTGCCCGAATGACGGCTTTATCACCGGCGTTGAAAATCAGTCCAGTGTATCCGTCTAACTTCTCCACCGTTTTTTTACCACTCAGCGGAAAAGAGTGGACTTCGGTGCGGAGGGATGGCGGAGTCGGTTGGGGAGTTGCCGCGAAAACTTGGGAGACGAAACTCCTTAAGTCCTTCACGGTTTTGATGCTGGAGTATTCGTGGATGGCTATGACAGCCAATATAATCAAAATTCCAGCTATTGCCCAAGTTTTGATTTTGGGCACCGTATCAACCCCCATCACCATATTCGCGAGAATCACAAGTGCAGACAGGAGAACTAGAAACAAGACAGCTTTCCAGCTGAAGCTGAAAAGCACGATGTAAGCCCAAAAACAAATGATCGCAAGTATGGCGTAGATTGCGATTCTTTTCCAGTTAGTCCGGTTTCCATCGTTGTTACTTTCACTACTACTTTCTCCCGATATAAAGAGCAGTAGAAAGACGACTGTTGGTAAACCAAAGACACCTATTATTACCATCATCATCCATGTTTCCATGATTATGCCTCCTTTGATGGGCGTTTTCGTCCCGCTTCCATAATTGAGCTAGCTATCGCGACTAACTCCGGCGCAGCGATGATCGTATTACTATTTCCTCCAGCAGCTTTTTCCAAAGCTTCAAGTCGGCGAATCATTCGACCAAGCTCTCCATGTTCTTTGACTTCGCCGTATATGGCTTTAATTCGGTCACGTTCGGCTTCGGCGAGGATTCTAATCTTTTTCGCTTCTGCTGTAGCTTCGAAAGCTTTAGTAGCTGCTTCCTCGTACATGGTCGCACGCGTGCCACCCGGTTGAACGCGAATAACATGGAACTTTTCTACCTTCACTCCGTAAGTTGTTTCCAACCGATCTAAATCACCTTGAATTGACGTAGTGTAGTCTTGTTCATGTTGGTCAAGATTGCCGGACAATTCTTGCCAGCTTTTTGTCGAAATAAACCGACGGAGACTGGGAAGTACTATTGCCCACGTCATTTCCAACCATTCTTGAGCTACAAACAATGCTTTATAAGGATTCACTATCCTAACGCGCAAAGTTATGTCGAGATTTAAGGGCACCATGCCCTCGTCTTCCGCAGACTCCACGCGAGCATAGTAAACATCCTCCTGAAGAAGAATATACCGCAGCCAATCATCATGTGGCTTAAAGTATATACCACCAGCATTTTGGGCTCCTTCTTGCTCGGATTGAAGCAGACTATTCCAGCGGAATTTATACCGATGAATTGATTGCATTCCCGGAATGCCAAGGTAATGAACACCCGACAGTCCAAAGAATTTAACAATCCATTGCCACCAAGTTTTGTCTGGCGCAATGTTTACATCTCTCACATCCCATGTTCCTTGATTAAGGGTTTTACCCCTAAAACAAGAAACAAACCGTTGGAATCCACTATCACCAGCCCCCATTATAGCTACCGCAGTACCCTCCCTTACTATCGTAAAGATAATATTTCTTTCCGCCAGTAGGCGAATTGCAAAAGGTAGGCAAACGATGTTCGCAATACCTCCGACAGCTAAAACCAAAAGAAAGATAATCCATGAGTTCATGGTTTTTTCTCCTTTTTCTCTAGAATTTTTGGATTTATTGCAACCTAAGTTGCTTCAGTTCGCTCCTATTTTGTCCCACCCAAACCTATGGCAGGGCGGACAAGCCCCTCAAATTTAAAGAACAATCTTCTTTCGAAGGGAATAGGAGCAAAATGAAGCAATTTAAGCTGCATTTTGAGTTAATTGTAATGAACTATAATATAGAAGTATAGCATAAAAATAAAAAAAAGTCAAGATATAGTGACTTTTTTGCCTAATTTTAGATAAAAATGCAAAAAATCCCGAGAATTCGGGACTATTTTTATGCTTTTTATAAAAGTAGCGCTTAACAAATAGAGATTTTTAACTCCTTTCCTAAAGCCACTGCTACCTTATTTAAAATATCAATTGTAAAATTTTGCTTGCCTGATTCCATACGGGCAATATTACTCTGGGTTGTGCCGATTTTTTTAGCTAATTGCGCCTGGCTTATTTTTTTCTGTTTGCGCAACTGTTGCATTTGATAGGAAATTTCTAGCTGTTTTCCATATTCATTGTAAAGGCGTTTGAATTCCGGATTTTTTAATTCTTCTTTAAGATAATCATCAAAATCAACAAGTTTAATTTTTTTATTTTTAGCACTCATAGGTATTTTTATTAGCAATAAAATCTTTATAATTATTTATAGCTCTATCAATTTCTTTACGCGGTGTTTTCGGTGTTTTCTTTAAAAATGCGTGAAGTAAAATAATATTTTTTTCTACAAAAGTAAAATAAAAAATTCTATGGCGGTTATGGGAAAAATCCACTCGAAGCTCTCTGATTTTACCGGTAATGTGTTTACTATAGGGTTCATCCAAATAACCTTTATTTAATTTAAGATAATTAATATATTTAGCAACTTTTGTACGTTCTTTTATGTTTAAATTTTTTAGGTATTTAAAAATATCAGATTTTTTAGTTTTGCTGTCAGCGTAAAATTTTATTTTATATTCCTCCTTATTATATATCATACATGATATGTTGTCAAATTAAGAAAAAACCGTAGCTTTTAGCTACGGTATATATTTTTGGTATTCTTTATTTGCTTTTATTTGCTCTTTAATTTCCGGTATTTTTTTAAGTTTTTTATAGATAAACCAGCCCCAGACGGCATGGACTAGAAACCAGATAATAAACCAGAAGCGGGCGGACAGGAAAGTAACGCGTTCGTAGGTAAAAAATAAGATAAGCGCTCCGATGATAGTTCCGGTTAAAGAGAAATTAAACAAGCTTAAAAATATCTTATTATACAGCGTTTTTTTATTTTTATTATATTTATATTTAAAAACAAAAGTCGCGGCCAGAAATAGGACTACCAGCACCACTAAAGCATAATGAAAAACAGGGAGTAAAGAGCCCGGATTTAGCGTGAACCACATTTTTAAAGTGAAAAAATTAGACATACATTTTAAAATAAAGTTTTTCTCCTACTAATTACAAATCACATACGAATATACTAATAATATTTATAAAGAAAAATAAATATTAATATTTGATTATACATTTAGATAGGTATTAGTATATTTGTAAATGATTCGTAATTAGTAGGAGTTTAGTGTTTTAAGAATACAAGTCCAAAGTGGTACTCACCAGTATTAAATTCTTCCAGTAGTTCCATTCCCAAGCGTTGGCAGACGATTGCCAGATTCTCTTTATTAACCCGCTCTTCCAGAGAAGGGCCGAACGGACTTCGTACTTTTTTCCAGTCAACAATAAGAAGCTTCCCGCCTCTCTTTACCATCCTAACTGCTTCCCTGATCATCTCTTCACGCTTATTTGATTGGTATAATACATTAATTAGCAGTCCGGCGTCAAGAGAGGCGCTTTCTATCTTGGTGGCTTTAAAAATTTCCAGATTTGACCAGACTGTTTTTACTTGTTTTAAGTTGTCCTGTTTAGCCCGCCGTTCAATATTCGCTAAGTTGTTTTTTAAAATATCAACCGCATAAATTATGCCGTTTTCCCCGATGACATTTGCTATGGGAAAAACAAAATGGCCGGAACCGCCACAGCCCAAATCAGCCACTTGCATGCGGTCTCCGATTTCACCTTTTTCAATTATTGTTTGAGGGTCGATTAAGACGTTTCCTCCCGAGACTTTGTTCATATTATTTTACTAATATTTATATAATTATTATACAAAAGTTTAGGATTAGAAGCAACTTTTTTATTAAATCCGAAATCCTAATATCGAAATACTAAATAAATCTAAAATTCAAATTTTAGAAATTAGAAATCTCATGTTTTTAGTATTTGAATTTATTATTTAGCATTTGTTTCGGGTTTAGAAATTAAGATTTTGAGCTTATCAAAGATTTTACTGGTTTAAAGCTCCGTCTATGAATTTCGCATGGGCCGTATAATTTTAAGGCGTTGATATGCAATTTCGTGCCATAGCCCTTATGTTTGTTAAAAAAATAATTGGGATATTTTTTATGCATGTCCTCCATGATGCGGTCGCGGGTTACTTTGGCTATAATTGAAGCGGCGGCAATGGAAAAAATCAGGTTATCGCCGTTTATAATCGCTTCTTGCGGGGAGGAATAGTTCGGTAATGGCAATTGGCCGTCCAACAGAATTATATTAGGCGCATGCTTCAGCCCTCCCAGAGCTTTTTTCATTGCCAGAAAAGTAGCTTGCAGTATGTTAATCCGGTCAATAGTAACATGGTCGCACAGCCCGACTCCGACCGCCAGCGCTTTCTGCATTATTATATTGTACAGCTCCCCCCGTTTATTGGCGGTAAGTTTTTTTGAGTCGGCTATCGTCTTTAATTTTTCCGGCACTTCATTAAAATCAAAAATTACAGCCGCCGCCGCGACCGGACCGGCCAGCGGACCGCGTCCGGCCTCGTCAATGCCGGCTATCAGATTATAACCTTGTTGCTGTAAGTTTTGTTCGTAGGAAAAATTCACATTAGTCAATTAAAAATTATCAATTACGAATTACGAATTACGAATTATTTTTACTCTTCATTGTTTTCTGTATTGAAGCAATAATTTTACACAATTCTTCACAATCATTAAAGATTGATTCAGCAAACCCTGGTGCAAGGATATTACTATCACCTAATAGCTTTATCCAATACTTTGTTTCTCTTGCCTCTTTATAAGAAATTGTTATTTTCGCTAAAAAATCTTTTTCTGATTGTCCGCCTATAGCTTCTTCAATATTAGCGCCAATAGATGTTCCGCTTCTAAGTATTTGTTTTGAAATTACATATTCTTTCTTCTCTACAGTTAGATATTTATACAAATTAACAATTCTTAACGCAAAAGCATAACTTTTATCTTGTATAACATTCTCTTTCATGAAAATATTTGTAATTTTTAATTGATAATTTTTAATTGATTAAAACGGCCACCATTTCTTTCCTTTTTTTTCTTCCACAACATCATTGAAAGATTCATTGTTATTATTTTTAGTTCCTTGATTATTAATAATGCTTTGTAATCTTTCCAGTTCTTCTCGGACGATAGAGCTGTCGTATTCGCCGGCGTGGGCGCGTTGGCTATCATACCTTGTAGGACGCTGGTCCAAATGCAAATTAAAAGTAATTTGCCCGCCCTGGTCGAAAATATAGCAATGCAGGCGCGGATAAAAATTGCCCGTTAGACGGCGTACAAAACTATCCTTGCCGGTATTGCGGTCGTGAATATGAGCATAGCCGGCGCGGCGGAGGAATGTCGCAGGATTTTCAGGTAGTTGATTTGAATTGATAGTAAGACGCATTTGAGTTGTTAAATTGAATTTTTTAAAATTAACCTAATTACTCTAATTAACTTAGTAAATGACCAATTACCAATGCCCAATTTCCAATCAATGACCAATGCCAAATGACCAATTGAAAATTGGGATTTGGAAATTGAATGGTCATTGGAAATTGGTCATTGTAAATTTATTGCAAATTGCAAATTGATAATTATTAATTTTCAAGCCACCTTTCAGCAGATATCGCTGCCATCGCTCCCAGTCCGGCAGAAGTTATCGCTTGGCGATAAATATGGTCAACTACATCGCCGGCGGCAAATACACCATCAACATTGGTATAGACATTTTTCCGGGCGTTGATATAGCCGGTTTCATGTATATCAAGCTGGCCCTTGAAAATTTCGATATTTGGCATATGGCCGATGGCGAAAAATAATCCATCAATTTTTATTTCATTTTCTCTATTGTTTTCATTGTTTTTTATTTTTAACCCGGTTAATTTTTTTTCTACCATGTATTCAATAATTTCAGTGTTATAGAGTATTTCAATTTTAGAGTTGTTTTTTGTCCGGTCCTGCATAATATCCGAAGCGCGGAAAGTATCTTTGCGATGAATTAAATAAATTTTGTCGGCAAATTTTGAGAGAAAATTACTTTCCTCCATGGCGCTGTCGCCTCCGCCGACGACAGCGACAGTTTTATTTTTATAAAAAAAGCCGTCGCAAGTAGCGCAAGTATGGACGCCCCTGCCCCAGAGTTCTTTTTCCTTGGGCAATCCCATGGTTCGGGAACGGGCGCCGGTAGCGATTATAATCGCTCTAGCTTGGTATTCGGTTTCATTAATCCATACTTTCTTTGTCTTTCCGGAAAAATCAACCTTTGTTACTGATTCCATTTTTATTTCAGTACCGAATTTTTCAGCTTGTTTTTGCATATTTATCATTAGCTGGGGGCCGAGAATTCCCTCGGGGGAACCGGGCCAATTCTCCACTACGGTGGTCGTAGTTAATTGCCCGCCCGGTTCAGGACCAGCAAAAATCAGCGGCTTTAGATTAGCGCGCGCCGCGTAAATAGCGGCTGTATAGCCGGCAGGACCGGCACCGATGATGATAAGTTCATGGATTTTATTATTCATATGGTCATTCCCTAGGTTAATTAGATTAACTAGAATAATTAGATATTTTTATCATATCTTATTAAACAGTAAAAATCAATATTTTTCTTGACTTTTCAGCTAAAATTTATTACTATATAGGGTGTAGTTACATATTACCGCACCTTGCGGTTTTTTATGTATTGCCAAATTCATTATTTTATTTGTATATTTGTATTTAATTTGTAATTTGTAATGTTTATGAATGTAACCGCCCTAGCTAGAAAATTAAAAATAACCACTTCTGAGCTGTTTGACGCGCTGCCGCTGCTCGGTTTTGATATTGGCAGAAGGGCGATAAAGATAAATGATATTACCGCCCAGAAGATAATTTCTAATTGGCCGAAGTATAAGAAGCAATTGGAGATGCTGAAGGCGGAAATAGAGAAAAAAGAAGAGCATGACGCTATTCCGACTGAAAAAAAGAAGGTGAAAATCCCCCCCGCCATTATAGTTAAGGACTTTGCTTCGTTAACAGGATTAAGCGTCAGTAAAATTCTGGGCGAATTAATGAAAAATGGAATTTTTGTCTCTATGAATGAAAAAATTGATTATGATACCGCAGCTATAATGGGCGAAGATTTGAATTTGGAAGTAATTCTTGATGAAAGCATAATAAATGACAATCAAGGAAATGAAAATAAATTAAAAAACATATTAGCCAAAGAAGAAAAAAGCACCCTAAAAAGCCGGCCGCCGGTTATTGTAGTGATGGGGCATGTTGACCACGGCAAAACAAAACTGCTTGACGCGATACGCGAAGCCAACGTAGTTGATAAAGAAGCTGGAGGCATAACCCAGCATATCGGCGCTTACCAGGTTGTGAGGAATGATAGGTTGATTACTTTTATTGACACCCCCGGGCATGAAGTTTTTACCGCCATGCGCAGCCGCGGGGCGAAGGTCGCTGATGTTGCTATTTTGGTAGTAGCGGCTGATGATGGCGTTAAGCCGCAGACAGTTGAGGCATTCCGGATTATTGAGCAGACTAAAATTCCCTTCATTGTCGCGATAAATAAAATTGATAAAGAAGACGCGGATATAGAACGCACAAAAAACCAGCTTTCCAGCCAGTTAAAGATAGTTCCGGAAGATTGGGGAGGAAAAATAATGTGCGTGCCTGTTTCCGCCAAAGAGGGAACGGGAATTGAAAATATTTTAGATTCAATTTTATTAGTGGCTGAAATGGAACAGGAAAAAATTGTTGCCAATCCCGACGCTCCGGCAGTCGGAACAGTCATTGAATCCCATATTGACAGGGGCGAGGGGCCGGTTGCCACTTTTTTAATCCAAAATGGGACTTTAAGAACGGGGCAGATTATTTGCCTGGAGGAACAGCCGCTGGGCAAAATAAGGATTATGAGGGATTATTTGGGAAAATCGATATCAGAGGCCATGCCCTCAACCCCGGTTAGACTGTCCGGTTTAAAGATATCTCCGAATATCGGAGATATTATTGATGTTCATAGCGATGGGTTTGGCAAAAAAATGAGATTAGGAAAAATAAGAAAGAATTCCGGGCGCAAAGAGGATGGGCAGATAGCCGAGAAAGAAAATGATGAAAAATTAAAAAAAGTAAATATTATAATAAAAAGCGACGTTCTGGGTTCGGCGGAAGCTATTGAAGAAGCGCTTACCAAATTAAACAATCAGGAAATTAAAATTAGAGTAGCAAAGAAAGGGTTGGGAAATATCACAGAAGGCGATATAGACATGGCGCTTTCCAGCGGG
This sequence comes from Patescibacteria group bacterium, assembly GCA_041652935.1. Taxonomy (GTDB): domain Bacteria; phylum Patescibacteriota; class Patescibacteriia; order Patescibacteriales; family XYC2-FULL-47-12; genus JBAZGH01. The sequence continues at coordinate 8,742 of JBAZGH010000012.1, forward strand.
GCTATTGTAGCCGGGTTTAACGTCGGAGTTCCGTCAGCGGTTGAGATGCTGGCGCGGGATAAAAAAGTTGATGTGAAAAATTACCGGATTATTTATGAGTTGGTTGATGATATAAGGCAAAAAATGGAAGCGCGGCTGGGCATGGAAGTTCTTAAGAAAGAATTAGGCAAGATGAAGGTGCTGGCTGTTTTTAAAACTGAAAATAAAAGCCAAATTATCGGCGGAAAAGTTACGCAAGGAAAGATTTTACAAAACAGCAAGATTGAAGTTTTGCGCGGCAATAAGTCGATTGCGAAGGGAAAACTGGCGAAGCTCCAGGCGGGCCGCCAGGATGTAAGCGAGGTTGCGGGCGGCCAGGAGTGCGGCATTCAGTTTGAGGGCGACCCCATAATAGAAGTTGGAGATATTCTGAGCGTATACCAGGAAGAAGAAAAATCTAAAAAACTTTAGTAGAAATATCGTTGTACTTTTATAGGTGGCTTCCAATCCCCTAATGCAAATACTTCTGATTTTTTAATTAGGACATGCAACTATCCGAATGCCACGAATTCTGTTCATAAATACTTTGCGCGGAATTCGCGGCATTCTAATTCATCCGAGTCAGTCTAAGTAAGTACAACACATTTGAATTTACCCCAGTGAAATTACTACGCAGTATTTCACGGGGTTAATGGTTTGGCGGACTAGTTAGCCCGTATAAAGAGAGTTGAATTATGTCTAAAAGAATAGAACAAGTAAATAAGTTGTTGCGCAAGGAAATCGCCCTTGCCATTGAGCGGGATTTGGAGCTGCCCGGAGTTTTAGCAACGGTTGCAAGAGTTGACTGCACCCCCGAATTTAAAGACGCTAAGGTTTGGATTTCAATACTGCCGGATAATAAAGCGGGCTCGGCGATGGAAAAGATAAGAAAGCAGCAGAGTCTGATTTATAATTATTTAAAAAAGAATACCGTGCTACGCCGGATACCGGTTTTAAAATTTATTTTTGATGACACGCAAAAGTATGCCGCGGAAATAGAGAATATTATTTCAGAATTTCCTACTAATTACTAATTAATTACCAATATACTAATATCCATCTAAATATATAATAAAATATTAATATTCATTTTGGCTCACAAAATATTATTGGTATATTCGTATGTAATTCATAATTAGTGGGGGTAAAAAGATGAACAAAGAAATATACAGCCAAATATTAACAAAAATTAAATCATCACAAAATATTTTAATTACTACTCATGAGAATCCGGACGGAGATGCAGTTGGATCAATGTGCGTTATGGCTGAATTGGCGGTTGTTCTAAATAAAGAATTTCATATTTTTTGCCATGACAAGCCGGAAGCCGCGTTTCTTTTCCTTCCCCGCACCGACAAAATTAACAGCGATAAAGATAAAATTGATTTTTCTGGCATAGATTTAGTTTTAGTGGTTGATTGCGCCCGCATGGAAAGGTCAATGATTGCGGAAGAGATAAAAAAAAATAATTTGTTCATTATTAACATAGACCATCACATATCAAATAATAATTTCGGCGATATTAATTTAGTTGACGGCGAGGCCGCTTCAACCACGCAGATTATATACGAATTTTTAAAATATAATAAGATAGAGGTAAACCAAAAGATGGCCAATTGCATTCTTACCGGCATTATGACTGATACGGGAAATTTTTCCTACGCGACCACTAATTCCCAGACATTCAGCGTTGCCAGCGAAATGCTTATTGAGGGAGCCAATGCGCGCAGCATTTTAAATTACACCTCTAAAAATAAAAATTTAAAAACATTAAAAGCGTGGGGTTTTGCCCTAAGCAGACTGCGGCACAATAAAGAGTATGATATTGTCTACACTATTTTAACTGGCAGGGATTTGGATGACCTGGGGGTAAGTAAACAGGATTTAGAGGGATTAGCCAGTTTTTTAAATGTTTTAAAAGATGCTAAAATAGTAATGGTTTTATATGAATTAGGGGATGGCCGGGTTAAAGGCAGTTTCCGTACCAATAAAGACGATATAGACGTTTCCAAATTAGCGCAGATTTTCGGCGGAGGCGGACACAAGAAAGCGGCGGGGTTTGAAGTGGGGGGAAAGTTGGAGCAAGTGAAAGATGGATGGAAAATTATATAATTAAGTTAAAAAGTTTGAAAGTTGAAAGTTATAAAGAACTAGGTAAAATGAATACTTCCTACTTTGTAACTTTTTATTTTTTAACTAAATATATATGCCACTTATACCAACAGTTATTGAAAAATCACAATTCGGCGAACGGGCTTACGATATTTATTCCCGTTTGCTTAAAGACCGCATTATTTTTTTGGGCGAGCCGATATCCGACACTATGGCGAATATTATTATCGCCCAATTTTTATTTTTAGACGCGCAGGATTCAAACAAGGATATTAAATTTTATATCAACTCTCCGGGCGGTTCGGTTACGGCCGGCATGGCGATTTACGACACGATGCAGTACGTTAAATCGGACGTATCTACCATCTGCGTCGGCATGGCCGCCAGCATGGGAGCGGTGCTGCTTGCCTCCGGCGCTAAAGGCAAGCGTTTTGTCCTCCCCAACTCAGAAATTATGATCCATCAGGTAATGGGCGGTTTTGAAGGACAGGCTTCGGATATAAAAATTAGGGCTGAGCGCATCTTAAAAATAAAAGACGACCTGAATAAAATATTAGCCAAGCACACCGGCCAGAAGATAACCGTAGTTGAGAAAGACACGGACCGCGACCACTTCATGAGCGCGGAGGAGGCAAGGAAGTATGGAATAGTTGATAAGATAATTACGAAATAGTAGAAAGTAAAAAGTTGAAAGTATAAAGTAACAAGATTGAGGCGGTATCGTGAAGGCGGTGGCGCCTTTTCAATAAATTTTCAATTTCTAATTTTCAATTTTCAAACAATTTTTTAATTACCAAATTTCTAAACAAGACGTCTCGTCGTAGTCGTGTTTAGAAATTGATAAATTTAGTCATTGTTTAGAAATTAGAAATTAAAAAATTAGAAATTAAAGTCATGCTTACAAATTTCCTACATACCTATAATCCCCAGCCAATTTTAATAGAAATCGGCCCAATATCAATTTACTGGTACGGTCTTTTTATGGTTTTAGCTCTTTTCGCTGGATTACTGATTAGCATAAGAATTGCCAAATGGCATGGGATTAAAAAAGATGTTATTTATGACTTGTTTTTTTATTTAATTATCGGCGGGTTTATCGGCGCGCGTTTATTTTATGTTTTATATAATGTTAATTATTTTTGGCAGAACCCGGTTGATATTATAAAAATTTGGCAAGGCGGGATTGCAATTCACGGGGCGCTAATTTTTGGCATTTTGGTTTTGTGGTGGTTTGCCCGCAAACACAAATTTGATTTTTGGAAATTATCCGCCATCATCGCGCCCGGCGTAGCGCTCGGCCAGGCAATCGGCCGCTGGGGAAATTATTTTAACCAGGAATTATTCGGCCTGCCCACGGATTTGCCATGGGGCATTCCTATAGCGCTCGCAAACAGGCCAGAGGTTTTTGAAAATTTTGAATATTTTCACCCGACGTTTTTGTATGAAAGCATAGGCAGTCTAATTGTTTTTATTATTTTGTTGATATTACATTATTATGCGGTAAAACGTAAAAAATATTTAATATTTAATATTAAATATTCAATATTTATTACGTTAGATTATGTTTTGTTATATTCTATCCTTCGTTTTTTTATTGAGTTTATCCGCATTGACCCGACCGCCGGCAACATTTTCGGTATGCGGGCGACGCAGGGGTTGAGTTTGGCGATTATTATTACCTCAATAATTATCTGTGTTACAGCTGTTTTCAAAGATAAAAAATTGACATAAATTATTTCTGTTGCTAACATAAATTATCTTCAAAAGGAGGCGCCTTCCCATGAAAATCCGGGAAATTATAGGCAGAGAAGTCAGGTTGTCCCGGTTATTTGACGGGGCGCCTGGATGGCTCAAGGTCGGGTATGTTGGGAAAATAATGGGTATTTACAGCAAGACGCCTTTTGATCCAAGGGGGACATCAAAAATTATTTTAGAGTTATGGTTAGGAAAAAGAGAGGTTGAGGAGGTGGCAGAGGTAGGATTCTTTTACGTATTATTTGAAAAGGGTCCGACCAAGGCGCTCTCGCTTGTGCCGACGCCAGTAGAAAGCATGAAATTTGTTCATTGTGATCAAGCCGGGGGGGAGGCTTGATTTTTTTTAGATAAAATGTTAATATCAAAAAAGCTCTTCCGCCTTCGCTTACGCTACGGCGAGACAAGCATATTTAAAGACTCTCACACCTAATTAATAAATAATAAAGTTGAATGGATTAAGAAAATATTATAGATTCTTCACTCCGTTCAGAATGACAAAATAGTTTATGCCAAATTTAAAAAATGCAAAAAAGGCCTTAAGGCAAAGTAAGAAAAAAGAAATTCAAAATTCTGCCCTTAAAGAAAATATAAAATGGCTGCGCAAAAAGTCAGCCAAGGCGATTGAGGCCAAATCTGAAAATGCTCAAGAATTAATAAAGAAAACCGTTAAGGCGGTAGATAAGGCGGTTAAGAAGGGAATAATGAAAAAAAATACAGGGAATCGCAATAAGTCCCAGTTAATGAAGAAGTATAATGCTGTAATAGGCGTTAAGAAGAAGGATATTTAAATTGACACGAAGCCGCAAATTATATGCAAATGCCACGAAAATATTAATATGCGAATTAGTTTGCAAATAATATATTTAAACTGGTCAGGCCGTCCGCCCGGCCGGTTTTTATTTTATAGTCTATCTCTATCAGCCCGCTAAGAATTTTTTTGAGTTGCTCCATGCTAAAATTCCTAGTTTGAGGGGTAGTCTTTTTTACAACAAACGGATGCAGTTTTAATTCCGAGGCAATTTCTCCAGCATTTTTATTTTTAAAAAGAAGTTCCTTTATTTGGATAATTATTTTAAATTGCCTGATAGTCATAGTCAGAATTTGCTGGATGCTTGCCCCGGCTTCCAATTGCTGCTCCAGCAAGGAAAAAAATGAAGCTTTATTTCTGTTGCTTATGGAATCAGTCAGGGCAAAAATATTTTCATCGATATTTCCCCGGATAAAACGCCGGATATCATATTCATTTATTTCGTTCCTTTTTTCCCCCTGAACAAAATTTATAATTTTATTCAAATCATTATTTATCTGCCATAAATTATTTCCGGCTAGAGCGGAAAAAATACCAGCAACCGGCTGGGAAATACTTATGTTTTTAGCAGCTGCTTCTTTTTTTATCCAATTAGCCGTTTGCAGATTATTTTGTTGGTTGAATTTTTGGGAAAACTCCTGTTTAGCCAGATATTCAAAAAGTTTTTTTCTTTTTACGGTCAATTTTTTTGCTCCGTATTTACTGCTGTCAAGCTCAATTGATTCATGAAATATTACCACATTTTTATTTTTCTCTTTCTCTTGTTTTTTAAAATATTCTAAAAAGGAGGCGAATAAATTTTCCTCTTTATTATTAAATAATCCGCTTACTATAACCATCCTTTTTTCCGCCAGCAAGGACTGCGAAGCCATTTTTGAATTCAGCTCATCCAAATTCAATTTTTCGCCGTCAAGCAAAACAACATTATCTCCGCGCGGGTCGCGGGTTTTTTTAAACTGCTCAATTAAAGCGTTAAGTTTTTTGCGGCTGCGAAATGAATCAGGGCCATGGAGAAAAATTATCATGATTATTTTAACACCTCTTCTTTAAATTGATTGCCTCTGTCTTTATAATTTTTAAATATGCCGAAAGAAGCGCAGGCCGGGGATAATAATACTACATCGCCCTGCTCGGCGATTTTTTTTGCTAAATTTACCGCTTGCGGCATATTATTAACCTCTTTAAAATTTTTATAATCCGTTTTTTTAATCGCTAGTTTTATTTTTTGCGATCCCTTGCCCGGAAGTAAAATGAGATATTTTACATCTTGCTTTATAGTTTTGGCTAAGCGGAGGAAATCAGACCCCTTGTCAGACCCGCCGGCTATTAAAATAATGCCATTTTTATTAAAGCTGCCTATGGCGGTAATGGCAGTATCGGGAGTTGTTGAAAAACTGTCGTTATAATACCTAATGTTATTTTTCATTCCCACAAACTCAAGCCGGTATTCCAGCCCTTTAAAATTTTTAATACTTCCTTCAATATCAGCTTTTTTAATTCTAGCAGCTTCAGCTACGATTACCGCAGCTGCGATATTTTTTTTATTATGATTTCCTATTAATTTAGTTTCCAAGGAAGACGTATTAAAATACTTGACTTTTCCTTTCGGGCGGCTGGATGCTACGGGGTCCTTTAGGTTGGCGTCGGCAATCAGCATCCCCCCCCCATCCTGATGGATAAAAATATTGCTTTTTGCGTCCCAATAAGTTTTCAAGGTCTTGTGAAAATTGGGATTATTGGGGTCGGCTGGAGCTAAATGATCTTGAAAGAAATTAGTTATAACAGCTATTCTGGGGGAGGCGTGCAAATCCTCAAGCTGGAAGCTTGAAAGTTCAAGAATCACCCAGTCATTTTTTTTAATTTTAGAAAAATGTTTAAACATTGGTATGCCAATGTTGCCGCCGAAGTATGCTGTTTTTCCCGCATCTTTTATTATCTGATAAATCATACTGGCAGTCGTTCCTTTTCCCTTTGTTCCGGTTACGCCGATTATATTTCTAGTCGGGCATAAATCAAAGAATAATTTTGCCGGAGATGAAATTATTACACCCGACATCATCGCTTTTATTATTTGTTTGGTGAAAAGAGGATAGCCGGCTACGCGGAATATTATATCAAATTCATTTAAATTATTGTCATAGTCTTTTCCGGTTTTCCATTTTACGCGGGCACATTCATTATTTTCAATATTGCAGTCATAATCACACATTTGTTTTTTTGAGCGGGCGTCGCAAACGGTAATTTCAGCTTCAATTTTTTGTTTTAATAAAAATTTAAGCAAGGAGCAGTTTTCCATGCCCAGCCCCAAGATGCATATTTTTTTATTTTCTAAGTCTTTAAGAGTCATTTTATTATTATGCAAATAGACGCCCCAGCGGAGCGTCTTACTGAAAATTTACGATTTAGAACTTATGACCGGAGACATTTCTTCCCAGTTGTCGCCAACTGAAATATCAACCACTATCGGCACTTTTAGCTTTATTATGTCTTCCATGGTTTTTTTAACTAATTTAGCTATTTTTTCCACTAAATCATTTTTTACCTCTATTATCAGCTCATCATGAACTTGCAGTAATATATTAGCATTATTGCTGAATTTTTCAAGTTCTTGCTGTGTTTTTACCATGGCTATTTTCATAATATCAGCCGCCGTTCCCTGCAGGGGAGTGTTCATGGCTATTCTTTCAGCTCCCTTTTTAATTTGCAGATTAGAAGAGTTTATTTCGGGCATGTGGCGGATTCGTCCGAATAGTGTTTCAGACATTTCTGCTTTTTCCGCTTTTTTAATATTATCATTAATCCATTTTTTAACTCCGGAAAATTTTTTAAAATATTTATCAATAAATTCTTTCGCCTGCCATTGCGGGATGCTAGCTGTTTGGGACAGGCCAAACGGCCCTTGGCCGTAAAGAATCCCGAAATTTACGGCTTTGGCCGCGCGGCGCATTTCTTTGGTAACATCCTTAAGCTTAACGTCATTTATTGCGGCGGCAGTGGCAGCATGAATATCCTCATTATTTTTAAAGGCCTGAAGCATAATTTTATCGCCGGACATGGCGGCTGCCAGCCGCAGTTCAATCTGCGAATAATCGGCGGCAACCAGCTTATAGCCGGGTTTTGCTATGAATGCTTTGCGTATTTTTCGGCCTTCTTCGGTGCGAACCGGAATATTTTGCAAATTCGGGTCGGTTGAAGACAGCCGGCCGGTTGCGGTTACTGTTTGCTGATAGCTGGTATGGAGCCGTTTATCTGTTTTTGATACTAATTTTGGCAGGGCTTCAATATAGGTATTTTGCAGTTTGGTTAATTCCCTGTATTTTGAAATTAAATCTATTATTTCATGTTGGCCTTTTAATTTTTGCAGTTCATCAGCGCCGGTTGAATAACCGGTTTTAGTCTTTTTTATTAAATCTGTCGGAACATCTAATTTATCAAATAAAATTTTTTGCAGCTGTTGAGTTGAGTTTATATTAAAAGTTTCACCGGCTATTTTATGTATTTTTTTAGTCAAAGAGTTTATTTCTTTCTGGAATATTTTTTGCAGGTTTGCCAGATAGGAAACGTTAAGCTTTATTCCGACGCGCTCCATGTCAACCAGCGCATGCAGGGTGGGGATTTCAATTTCATTAAATAATTTATCCAATTTTTTTTCTTCCAGCTCTTGGCTTAACTTTTCATAAAGCTGCCAAGTAAAGTCAGCGTCCTCGCAGGAATATAAATAGAGCCGTTCAATCGGAACCTCTGCAAATTTAATTTTATTGCGGCCGGTGCCAAGCAAATCATCCTTGGAAATTTTAGTGTAATTTAGATATTTAAAAGTTACCAAATCTAGTCCATGTTGGCGGCTACCCGGGTTTAGCAAGTAAGAGGCAACCATGGTGTCAAAATTTACCCCCTCCGGCTTGATGCCGTTGCTCATCATCACCTCAATATCAAATTTGGCATTATGGGCGATTTTATTTATTTTTTTATCTTCAAAAATTGGTTTTAAATTTTTTATAACAAAATCAGGATTAATTCCACTGCTATTCTTTTTTTCTGTTTTATTATCAAATAAGCTTCCCTGACTTTCGACTTTCGACTTTCGACTTTTGATTTCTATATAATACGCTCCGCCCTTTTTCCAAGAAAAGCTAACCCCAAGCAAAGTTGCCTCTAGAGGATTAAAATTAGAAGTTTCAGTATCATAAGCGAATATTTTTTGTTTTTTCAGTTCAGTTAAAAATTTTTTTAATTTATCTTCCGTATCAATCAAATTATAATTAAAATTATTTTTTACATAATCAAATTTATTTTGTTCATTATCGGAAGTTTTATTAGCCGGCTGCAGTTTTTTATTTAATTCCTGCAGGCGGGGAAGAAGGGATTTAAACTCCAATTCATTAAAAACTTTTGTAACCGCATTTATATCAAAATCGCGCGCCCTAGCTTCTTTAATCTCAAAGTCTATAGCAACATCGCATTTTATAGTCGCCAGTTTTTTACTCATAAAAGCATCTTGCTTATGAGCTTTTAATAATTCAAGTATACGCGGTTTCACGTTAGTCGTTATGCGTTTTGTGTTACGCGTTATGTGATCATAAAGGTTTTCAATTGTTTTAAATTCCTTTAATAATTCAATCGCTCCTTTTTCGCCAATGCCGCGCACGCCCGGAATATTATCAGACGGATCTCCGCGCAATGCTTTGTAATCAATAACTTGTTCCGGAGCTAACCCGTCAAAGCGTTTTCTTACCATATCCGTGTCATATAGTAGGCTTTCAGAAAGCCCCCGGCTCATAGTATATACTTTTGTTTGTCCATCAACTAATTGTAATGTATCCATATCTCCTGTTACTATAATATTCTCTATATTACTTTTGACTTTTGACTTTTGACTTTTGACTAGCGAAGCGATTGTGCCAATTAAATCATCAGCCTCATAACCAGCTTTCTCGAAAATAGGGATATTAAAAGCGCGGGCAATATCTTTTATCCGCGGGATTTGCTCATACAGCTCGTCCGGCGCTTTAACCCGTTTAGCTTTATATTCAGTGAATTCTTCATGGCGGAAGGTTTTTTCTTTGCGGTCCAAAGTCAAAACAATATATTCCGGTTTGAATTCTTTCAACGCTTTAATTAAAACTGTAGTAAAGCCATAAACAGCGTTCGTAATTTCGCCAGATTTGGTTTTCATGGTAGTCGGCAAGGCGTGAAAACTGCGGTGGATCAAAGCGTTTCCGTCGATGATAATAAGTTTTTCTTTTTTAACTGCCATAGCTATTTTGTCCAAGGTGAATTAGCAGCGATTATTAAACTAATACGCTTCATTAATATAAATCCATAAGCCCAAGCAATAATTAACCAGTAGGGGATTCCCTAGATATCCGGTTGAGTAAATGATTGGTAGCCGCTCACTGAAGTGCCAATAGTTTCTATGATAAAGCCGATTACAGCGCCGTAAATTAAAATTAACCATTCTGTTTTTCTATCTTTGCCAATTATAATGATTCCAATCACTAGTAAGATGTATATTACCAAAAGCAATAGATTTGATTGCCAAAAAAAGTAGCTTAATAAAATGCCTAAAAATAAAGGAAGCGTATGAATTATTAATAAATTGAGTTTTTTCATATTAATTAATATGTATAAATTATATATAAAGCATAGCATTTTGGGGTAAAAAATCAAATAAAAAACACGGCCGATGGTCGTGTTTTGTTGTGGACGCACTAGGATTCGCCCTCCCATCTCGCTACGCTCGTGGGCGGGTAAAAACCTAGGATTTATTTGGTGGACGCACTAGGATTCGAACCTAGGACCTCCTCGGTGTAAACGAGGCATTCTAACCAGCTGAACTATGCGTCCGATATTCAATTATGAATTAACAATTAAATTGACAATTAACTTTGGTGCCGCGGAAGGGACTTGAACCCTTACGCCCTAATGAGCACCAGCCCCTCAAGCTGGCCTGTCTACCAATTCCAGCACCGCGGCCTTTTATAAAATATACAATATTCCAATATATAAATCAAACAAAAATTGCCGGCATACTCAGGTTATCAGGAGAATGTTGGATTTTGATATAAAGAATTTATATTAATATCTAACACCCCCTTGCTCCGTCTCGCTGTAGCTTTAGCGAAAGCGGATCCCTGATAAACTGAATCTGCCGGCAATTAATCCATTAAGCTTTGAGAGGCACATTCTTCAAACGTTTATTATAACCGCGTTTCAAGAAGTATAATTTTGCCCGTTTCACTTGCGATTGTTTTTTAATCTCAATTTTAGTGATGGTTGGCAGGTTTAATGGGAATATTTTTTCCACGCCAATTCCGCCAGAAACCTTGCGGACAGTAATTGAAGCGCCGGCTTCTTTGCCGTGCTTTTTAGCAATTATCATTCCTTCAAAATACTGGACGCGCTCTTTTATTTCCCCCTTAGGATTTTTTTCCTTAATTTTTTGATAAATCCTAATAGTCATTCCCGGTTCTATATTATCAGGAATAGAGCGTTTTTCTTCTTTTTTAACATTCGCTCGTCTCTCTTCTTTTTTTTCAGTTGTTTTTTTATCTTTAGCCATATATTTTAATTAATATAATTATTTAGCCGTTTAATAAAAACCGCAGAAATTTATCTACGGTTTAAATTTACTTTATTATATTATAATAATCAGCTTTAATTGTCAATATCTCTCTCTTTTTTTATTATTTCCGCCATATTTTTTATGGTTTGCTTTATTTTTCCAGTATAGTTTATTATTTGATAGTCATAAAATTTTGCCTGCATTAATTCATTTTTAGCATTTTTTATACGTATTTTCAGCTCTTTTCCGTTCATATTTCTGTCTTTAAGGCGTTTTTCCAAAACATCCCATGAATCCGGTTTAATAAAAATCAGGACTGCGTTCGGGTTATTTTTTTTAATATGTAAAGCTCCCTGGACATCAATTACTAAAAGCGGCATCTTACCATTTTTTTGGATGCGGGAAATTTCAGCCTTGGGCGTGCCGTAATGCATGCCGTGCACTTCAAAATGCTCAAAAAATTCATTGCTTCGTATTTTTTTTTCAAATTTATTTTTATCCAAAAAATAATAATGAACCGCATTTTTTTCACCGGGGCGGGGCGCTCTGGTAGTGCAGCTTATTGTTTCCTCCAGTTGCGGAATTAATTTTTTAATCCCGTCAATGACAGTATTTTTGCCGACTGCCGATGGGCCGGAAATAACTATTATTTTATTGTTTAACATATAATATAGTACCGTTTGTCATTCTGAGGGAGTGTTAGCGACCGAAGAATCTGAAGTACAAATAGATCCTTCATTGCTTCTTTTAGTCGTTCTTTAGGATGACAAAACAGAGTTTATTTTATTTTTTTTAGCACCTCCTTTAACTCGCGGGGAAGTTCAATTTTAAATTCTTGCCATTCATCATTTAAATCTTCAAATCCTAAAGTATGCGCATGCAGAAAAATGCGGCTCAATTTTAATTTTGCATTTTGCTCCCGGGTTTTTTTTGTTCCATATAGGTCATCGCCTACAATCGGGTGCCCGTAAGCGGACATGTGGACCCGGATTTGGTGGGTGCGTCCGGTTTTAATAGTTATATCCAGCAGAGTATAATTAATGAATTTTTGTTCAACATTAAATTCAGTAATTGCATTGCGTCCCGCCCTCATTCCGACTGTGTCGGAACTTCGGCCCGCTTCGCCAAAGTTATAGCGAGGCGAGCGAGGCAAGGCAGCCATTTTGTATCCTTTGGCGCTACGTGATATAGGAAAGTTAATCTCATCATGCTCTTTGGACGTTTGCCCGTAAACGAGGGCAAAATATTTTTTTAAAGTTTTTCTTTTTTGAAATTGATTTTTTAAGTGGTCAAAGATTTTATTATTTTTAACGACGACCATTAAGCCGGACGCTTCCTTATCTAAACGGTGGACTATTCCCGGGCGTAGAGGATCTTCGCCGACTTTTTTAATTTCCGGATATTGTTTTTCTAATGCGTCCGTTAAAGTAGCCTCTTCAACACTTTCACCCCCATGAACAATAACTCCAGCTGGTTTATTGATTACTAGATAATCATCAGTTTCGGCAATAATTTTAAATTTAGGCAATGTTTTGTTTTTTTGCATAAACGCACAATTACGCATTTCTACGTTTTTAATAATAATTTTATCATCTTTCCGTATTTTATAATGCACGCTTTTTTCTTTCCCGTTAACTAAAATTAAGTTCTGTTTTATCAATTTTTGTATTTGCGAGCGCGATAAATCAATCTTGTCGGATAAGTATACGTCAAGGCGTTTATTTATGTCAGATTTTTTAACTTTAATATTCATATTAAACGAATAAGGCAAATAAGCGCGAATTTATCTTATCATTTCCCTTAAATTGTTTCTTGCCAATGAATAAAAAATGGCGCTGTAAATTACTGCAGATATTAATAAAGTCGGGATGAGGGATAAATTTGAATAATATAGCCCCAATCCCATAAATAAGCAAGCTATAACAGATTTAACAGCGATAGTTAAGTTGGGGATGAATTTAATGTAATAAAAAGTAATACTGAAAATTAAAACAGCTATCAAGACTTCCGAGTATATTGTAACCGCGGCCGCGCCGAAATAAGAATAGCGGGGAATAAAAATCAGATAACCGATTAAAGTCGTAATAGCGGTCAGCATATAAGCCCAGATGGCTTTTTTTTGCTTTTCAATCGCTATAAGCACGTGGGAAAATATTGTGCCCAGATAAATTATGCCGGCGGCAAAAATTAATAGTTGTAAGATTTTTCCGGAAGCAAAAAATTCATTGCCGGCCACCAGCGACATTAATGGTGAAGCGATAAATTGCGCTCCAATTACCATCGGCAAAGCAATAATAAACATTAAGTCAAAGGAGTTTTGGATTATTTTTTTAAATTCTCCGTCTTGCCCTTGTTTTTTAGCAGCTGTTAATTGCGGCAGCATCAACCCGGCTAAAACAAAGGGCAGCATAATTAAGACGTCAATTACTCGATAAGCCGCTCCATACAACCCGACCTCTGCTTCGGATTTTATTAAAGATAAAATTAAGGTATCAGTTTTTAAATAAATAATATTAAAAGCGATAGTCAGGGCAATGGGCCAGGATAGCGAAAAAATTTCCCGCCACATATTTTTATCGTAAGCCAAGCGCAGCTTAATAAAAGAGGGAATTAAAAAATAGTTTATTAAAAAATTAAAAATTGAGGCAATAGTGGTCGCAATTACAATTCCCCGCAGCCCGGAATCATAATAAACTGCAATCACAACAGCCAGAACCAATGCTAACCGCCCGCCGACTTCGCCGGCCGAAGCCCTCATCATCATTAAATGCTTTTGGTAAAAGCCGATTAAAATTTGGTTTAAAGCGATAAATAAGAAAGATATAACGGCGATAAAAATTCCGGTTTTTACCGCCAGAGAGTAGGGTAAGAATAAGACAATTATCGGCGCCGGAACTAAAAATATCAAAGCGGCAATTAAACGGAAGGTAAATAGATTATTGATGATTTTATTTTCTTTGTCGGGGTATTTTGCAAGCATTTGGCCGGTAACAAGCGTCAAACCCATGTCAGCTAACAATCCAAAAAATTGCAGATAGGCGATTATAGTAGTGTACTGGCCGAATCCGATTCTTCCTAGATAGCGGGTCATTATCGCCACCGCCGCCAATCCCAAGCCAGTCGCTATTATTTTAGCGATAAAGTTTATTGAGGTGTTATAGAGAATTTTGTTGAACATAAAATTAACACGAATGCGCGCAAATTATACATGAATATTGCGAATTAATTCGCTAATTAATTTATGTATATTCGTGTGTAATTTAAAACATTCGTGCTATATTAATCCTACTTTAGTTTATTATGCTTTGTCAAATAAATGTGGTATAATAAATTTAGGTTTTTCCACAGTGCAAAATCTTGCAGCAAGTTGCAATCTCACACCGCAAGCAATTTTTTTAAATAATATAATAACTAAATTTTAATTAAATTTATGTTTAAACAAAAATTACTTTCATTTTTAATCTTAGGATGTTTAATTTTTTCCATGGGCGCTTTTGCCTTAGTTTCTGATGTTAATGCGGCTGCGAATATAGGCGATACCATCAGGAATGGCGTAGGTGCAGACGGAGGATTAAATGGGGTAGCCCAAAATGTTTACGGCAGTGATGATATTAGTTTACAGCAGATGATAGTGTTTGTTATTAACGCTATTTTAGGGCTGTTGGGTGTTATTTTCTTGGTATTAACGATATACGCCGGATTTTTATGGATGACGGCTGCCGGAAACGACGACCAGGTATCTAAGGCAAAAAGCATAATAACAGCGGCTATTATCGGCATTGTTATAATCGTAGCGGCTTACGCGATTACCAATTTTGTCTTAGAGGCGGTATTGCAATAAATTATAATCAGAAATATTTCAGAAACAGTCCTGATAGTTCGGGGCTGTTTTTTATTACCCACAAATCTACAAATCCACTACGAATATTACAAATTGGCTTTATATTATTTAACATTTAACAATAAAGGTGGTATGTTAGAATTAGTTTGTAAAGTCCATAAAGTCAAAAGTCATAAATTTATATGTATTTTTTAATCTTATTTTTTACAATTTTATACGCGGTTTTAGCGTGGAAGCGGCTGGATCTAGGAACTGCTTTATTGATAATGTTACTGCCGGTTTATCAGATTAGGTTCAGCATATTCGGTTTGCCGTTTACGTTATTGGAGGCGATGATTTTAATTTTATTTTTTGTTTGGCTTGTTAAATCATGGCAGGCAAAAGAATTGCCTTTATTTAATAG
>JBAZGH010000013.1:0-23897 GCA_041652935.1 Patescibacteria group bacterium
ATTTATGGAGAAAAGCGCTGGCAGGCAATTTTCAGATAAAAACAGCGGGAGAAGAAATTTGCATAATAAAAAAATAAAATTTTTATAGATAGTATAAATTAAAAAATCCCTCCGAATTGCTTCGGAGGGATTTTTTATAAAAATTTCGTCTGCAGATGGTAATAAGGCGGCTTATTTTTGTACCGCTCAATCGCCATCCTGATTATTTCTTCAATAAAATCGCCGTAATCCATGCCGGCCAGCTTTGCCACCTGCGCAACGCAATCATCAGTATTAATAGACGGATTGGGATTTAATTCCAAAACATATGGGTTATTGTTCTTATCAACCCGTATCTCTACGCGGCCGTAGTCATGGCAATCTAATATATTGTAAGTATCCAGGGCGATTTCAGCAATTAAAGTCGCCAGTTTTTTATTGATATTTTTCGGCGGTTTTTGTACGGTAATGCATTTTTTATAGATTGAATTTTCATTCCATTTCGCCTCAAAAGGGTAAATATGCCAATATCCTTTCGGCAGTTTGCTGAAAATTGAACGAGAAAGCGGCAGGACGCGCAAGTCATCTTCTTCGCTGCCGAGAATGGAAACGTCATATTCATCGCCTTCAATATATTCTTCTATTAAAGCCGGCCGGCCAGTATCAACTAGCACTTTTTTTAGCTGGTTTTCCAGCTCTTTTTTGTTTGTAACTACAGAATCATTGGTAATTCCTATGGAGTTATCAGTATTAGCCGGCTTTACTATTAAAGGATATTTCAAATCTTCTTCAATCTCATCGTCCATAGAATAAACATAGTCCCACTTCGGGGTTGGTATTTCATGAAAGCTTAACAATTTTTTAACCCTGATTTTATCAATGCACAGCGACAGGGTAAAGGGGCTTGAGCCGGTATAGGGGATTTGCAAAGCGTCAAAAATTGAAGCGGCGTGCGGCTCAAGCAAACTGGAATCATTTATTCTTTCGCAAACATTAAAAACCAAATCAACGTCACTGGCTTTTAAATCATTAAATGCTTTTGGCAGATTATTAAAATCAAAAAAGCTGGTGCGATATCCCCGTTCTTTTAAAGTTTTTTCAATAATTTGCCCCACCATTGAAAGCTCGCTGTTTACAGCCCCATCTTCTTCGCTGTATAAATTATAAGCAATGCCGATATGCAGATTGCGCTGATTTTTTATAGACATTTTCCGCAGTCGCTCTATTTTTCCGCTGCGGATAATAATGTTTTTATTAAGCGCTGAGAATGAGAATTGATTTTTTTGCGTTGTCTTTCCTATGGAAGATCCCGGATTAAATTTCGCTATATTATACTTAACTAATTTAACCGCCTCTTCTAAATTATCTTGAGCATTAAGCGGATTGTCTCCCGATACCGTTACCCAGCCAAGATATTCATAGCCCTCCGGCGGAACCAAGACGGGCGCTCCTATTTTTTTAAAAAAGACCAGTTCTCCCAAATATGGCTTCTTGTTTATTTTTTCATCAATATCAAGCTGTGAAAGTATTCCCGATGAATTCGGTATGAAATATTGCCCCGCTAGATATTTATAGGGTGCTTCCGGTTTTTTTATTTTTGGGAAATAGATTCCCATAGCTATTTTTAGCGCATATTCAATCAGATCGACCTTCCAAGCGCCCCTGACAAAAGAATAAACCTCATCTCCCCCCATTCTTAAATTAACTTCTATCGGAACGGGTCCTTTTTTAGATGATTTTGCCTCAAAATGGATGCAGCCATTTTCAATCCCTAATTTCTCCAGAACCTCGTCAGCCATCCTTATTAATTCTTCCTGGTTTTTTTTAGGCAAACTAGACGGAATTGACTGCCCGGTTTCAATAAAAAATGGCTCATTAGTTTTATTATTATCAGAAATAGAAAAGAATTTCATTCGGCTGTTTTGGATTAATATATCCATATCTACTTCGTCGCCATCAATATATTCTTCAACCATAATTTCAGAGCCGTCGGTTAAAGCTGATTCAATTGAAGTTGACATCTCTTTTTTTATATAAACAAGACTGTCTTTTAACTCATCTTCATTTTCAATTTTTATAACAAAAGCGCTAGAAGAGCCGAATATCGGCTTTATAACCATGGGAAAGGAAATGTCTTTAGTAATCTCTTCAGTGCTTTCATTTGGCTTAATAATTTTAAATTTAACAAGGGGTAAGTTATTGAGCCGGCAAAAATCCCGAAAAAGGTACTTATTGCGGATTTTTTTTGCGATTGAAAAAGGAATGCCGATAAAGTTGAATTTATCAGAAATTTTTGAGGTTAGCAGTACATCGTCCTCCCAAAAAGTAAATATACCATCAATATGTATATCCGGATTTTCTTTAATGAATTTTCCAGTTTGTTGAAGGGATTCAGAATGGTTTGTCGTATCGGCTAATATCCAATTATCAGCATAATCGCCTGCCCAATTTATTTCTTTATTTAAAATGATTATTTTTACCCCAAGCTTTTTAAGCTTTTGAAAAATAAATCTTTTTTTCATTGAGCCGGTATTTACCACTAATATGGTTTTTCCAGACAGCTCCCCATTGCCGTTTTTTATTCCGTTGGTTTCCGTTTTTTCTTTTTTGTCCATAATAAAAAATAAAAAAAGCCAATTATAAAACTGACTTTTTTAATAAGTTTAGTTTATATTTTAAAATCAAAAAATTATTTCTAAAACAGGCGCCGTTCGGAGGCCGATCATCATCCTTTTTTTTCATGTTTTCAACAAGATTAATTAATGATGTTATTAATTATATTAGCAATTATAAAAAAAGCAATAGGTAAAAAGCATTTTAAAACGGGGCTTTTTTTTATGATTAAATAATGTATACTAAAATCAAGTGACCAATGACCAATTTTCAATCCCCAATTATCTTTTATGTATAACTTAAATTATGTATAACTTAAATAAAGAACAACTCAAAGCCGTAGAACACATTGGAAGCCCATTGTTAATAGTGGCTGGCGCCGGAACCGGGAAAACGACTGTAATTACCCAAAAAATAGGGTGGCTGGTAGAGCGGGAGCTGGCTAAATCGGATGAAATTTTAGCATTGACCTTTACGGAAAAAGCGGCCGGGGAAATGGAAGAGCGAGCTGATAAGTTAATGCCCTACGGATACGTGGATATGTGGATTATGACTTTCCACAGTTTTTGTGAAAAGATTCTAAAGCAGCATGGATTAGATATTGGCTTGCCGACAGATTTTAAATTATTAAATGAATTCCAGCAATGGGCACTGATTAAAAAAAATTTAGATAAATTTGACCTAGATTATTATCGGCCAATGGGCAATCCGACTAAGTTTATCAGTGCGCTGTTAAAACATTTTTCCAAAGCGAAAGACGAAGTTATTAACCCCGCTGACTATTTGTCATATGCGGAAGAATTGAAAGAGAATATAGACGCGATGTTAAGCGGCGGAAATTTGAAGAGGCGGAGAAATGACAAATTTCAAATAACAAATGACAAACAAATTTCAAATTTTAAATTTAAAATTTCAAACTTGACGAATAATGACGGCGAGATAACCAGGGAAATCGCCGAGCAAGAAATAGCAAGAATAAATGAAGTGGCGAACGCCTATCATGTATATCAAAATTTGCTTTTAGAAAATAGCGCTTTAGATTTCGGTGATTTGATAAATTATACTTTAAAATTATTCCAGGAACGGCCGGGGATTCTGGAAAAATTCAGGAAACAGTTCAAATATATTTTAATTGATGAGTTCCAGGATACGAACTGGGCGCAGTACGAATTAGTAAAAATGCTTGCCCCAAAAGGTGAAAATTTGACCGTTGTTGGCGATGATGACCAGAGCATTTTTCGATTCCGCGGAGCGAGCATGAGCAACATTTTGCAATTCAAGCAGGACTTTAAAAATGCGGAAGAAATTGTGTTAACGGAGAATTACAGAAGCGCGCAGAATATTTTAGATACGGCGTATAAATTTATCCAGTTGAATAATCCAAATCGGCTCGAAGCAAAGCTTCTCGCAAGTAACGAGGAACAAGCAACAAGCAACAAAATAGACAAGAGATTAATTTCCAATATAAAAGAAGATGGCTTAATTGAAATTATTCAGGGAGCTGATTTGCATGACGAGGTGAATAGAGTAATTGAAAAAATTGCGGAATTAAAAATTAGCGATAAAGATGCAAATTGGAATGATTTTGCTATTTTAGTGCGGGCGAATAACTCTGCCAAAGAATTCGTCAATGCGCTGGAAATAGCCGGCTTGCCTTACATATTTTTAGCGTCCAAAGGATTATATTCCCAGCCGATTATTATGGACACTATCGCTTATTTAAATTTATTGGATAATTACCACGAAAGCACTGCCTTATACCGTGTTTTAAATATTCCGGTTTTTAATTTTAGCCACGAAGAAATAATTGGATTTTTGCAATTAGCGAAAAAGAAGAGCTGGTCACTGTATGAAACAATAAAATATTTAAGCAATTTTTCTGAAGAGCCGGGAATTAAGATTAAAAATATCATAGATTTAATTGCGAAACACACTGCTTTGGCGCGGGGAAAAAGCGCCGGCGAAACAGTAATCGCTTTTTTGCATGACAGCGGTTATATAAAATATCTGGAAAATTTAGGCGGGCAGAAGACTAAAGAAGCGATGCGCGTTTTAAACGCGTTTATAAAAAGGATTAAAGAGTTTGAATCCGGCGCAAATGATAAATCGGTAAAAAGTTTTTTAATAGAGTTAAGCTTAGAAATAGAATCAGGGGAAGATGGAAGCTTGGCGCACGATCCGGAGGAGGGGCCGGAAATGATAAAAATTTTAACGGTGCACGCGGCCAAAGGGTTGGAATTTAAATATGTATTTATAGTTAATATGGTGGACTTGCGTTTTCCGACAACCGAACGCAAGGATCCGATTGCTTTGCCTGACGCTCTAATAAAGGAAATTATCCCCGAAGGAGATACTCATCTTGAAGAAGAACGGCGTTTATTCTATGTGGCAATGACTCGCGCGAAACATGGCTTGTATTTTTCTTGGGCGCCCGACTACGGTGGCACTAGAAAGAAAAAATCATCTCGATTTTTGTCTGAATTACAACAAGTAACAAGTAACAATTTACAAGTTGCAAATAATGACGAAAAAATTTTACATAACGTGGAACGCATAACGCATAACACGCCGCAAATTATTGTAAATGACAAAAGACCAGTTTATGAATTGCCGAAGTTTTATTCTTACACGCAGCTACAATCGTACGACAAATGCCCACACCAGTATTTCCGCGACCATGTTTTGAAAATTCCCAAGCCGGGCAAACATTTTTTTAGCTTCGGGCAAACTATGCATTTAACTTTGCAGAAATTTTTTGGCATGATTATGGCAAGCCAGAATGCCGTACAAGAGAGTTTGTTTGATAAACCTCACCCCAACCCCCTCCTTAGTAAGGAGAGGGAAAACGCTATAAGTGTTGATGTTTTATTAAAATTATATGAAGAGTCGTGGATCGGCGATTGGTTTCAAGATAAAAAACAAAAAGAAGAGTATTATAAAAAGGGCAGGGAAATTTTAAAAGAATTTTGGCAAAAGCATGAAGGAAATTGGCCAAAGGTAATTGGGCTTGAACAGAGTTTTAAGCTACAGATTGGCGGCCATTTAATCTACGGGAAAATTGATCGGGTTGACGATTTGGGTCCGCCCTCGTCTAACGGCTCTGGCGAGGTAAGTGAGGCAAGAGTTCAAATTGTAGATTATAAAACCGGGCAGATAAAAGATGAAAATAAAATAACAACCGACCAAAAATACCAGCTTCTTTTATACCAACTAGCGGCAGAAGAGGTTTTAAAAAGAAAGCCGGTCAATCTCCAGTTTTATTATCTGGAAAATAACAGCGAAATTAATTTTTTGGGCGAGCAGAAAGATATGGAGAAAATGCAGCAGTGGGTAATGGATACGATTAAAAAAATAGAAGAGAGCATTAAAAAAGGATATTTTCCCCATTCATCTGAACCTTGCCGCTTTTGCAGTAAGAGCGACGAGGTCGGAGAGTTTCTTATGATTTAACTCGAATATTGCGAATTATACACGAATATACACAAATTGATTCGCAATATTCGTATATAATTTGTGTATATTCGTGTTATTCTATGTTTCAAGGAATAAAAAATTTACTTCCCCAATCAATCCAGCGCGCCGGCATTACCCGTCAAATCGGCGCTAATTTGATTTTGCATAAATACGAACAAGCAGCCCGGGAAATTTTAGGCAAGGAAATTAGCCGACAAACTAAAGCAATGTATTTAAAAAATAATATTTTATCCGTTGCCTGCCTATCTTCATTAATAATGCAGGAGCTGCAATATCGGGAAAAAGAAATAATAGAGCAAATAAACAAAAATATGGGGGCGAATATTGTTAAAAAATTGAATTATTTAAATTAGGTTGCTATTTTAGTTAATATTTGGTAAATTATAGGTATAGTAAAATATTAAAGATGACGCTAAAAAATTATTTATTAATAATGTTTTTAACAACCGCAATCTGCTGGTCGGCGTTTGCGGTCGTGATTAATATTGTTGATCCGGAAGCAACCAATAAAGTCGGGTTTAGTTTGTTTTATGTAAGTTTATTTTTATCCCTAGTCGGAACCAGCGCCATACTCGGCTTTTTATTCCGTTTTATCGCTTTGCGCAAAGAGCTTGTTTTTCGGCAGGTAATAATCGCTTTTCGCCAGTCATTCTTATTTTCTGGGGCAGTTATCGCCGCGCTTATAATGCAGTCCCTGCGCATGCTTACCTGGTATAACGCTTTTTTCTTGATAGCCGCTTTAACTGTGCTGGAATTTTTCTTAATAAGCTACAAAAGAGTTTGAAAGTTAAAAAGTAAAAAGTTCATAAAATTCATAAAGTTTTATAGTATGAAAAATAAGGGGGCGCAATTTTTAGCAGTTATTGTTTTATTGCAGATAGTTTTTTTGCCGATTTTATTTTTTAATCAAGCCAGCGCGGCTGATTTCAGTCCGCAGGTAAGCATCCCCGGCTCAGAATTCAAAACCGGAAGCGATGTTCAGGTTTCACAAAGCACCGCCACCATAGCCCAATACATAAAAGCAATTTATCAGTACGGAATAGGAATAGTGGGAATTCTGGCAGCGGTAGTTCTAATGTTCGGCGGGCTTTTATGGCTAACGGCTGGCGGCGATGCCGGCCGGGTATCTGAGGCAAAAGAATGGATAAAAGCTTCTTTATTAGGGCTTGTTATCGCATTATGTTCTTATGTTATTTTATTGACTATTAATCCAGATTTAGTAAATTTTAGGGCGATTGAGGTGGCAGGAATTAAGCCGGTTGAGTTTAATATTAATAAAGACACAAAAAGCAGCAGCGAGTTGTCCGTGGTGGTCCAAACTTGCGAAAATAACGGAGATTGCCCCTCCGGAGAGAATTGTTTATCAGTTAACGGTAAAAATTTTTGTTCCGGAGGAAAATTTTTGCATGCTTGCCGGAATAACTCTGATTGTAAGAGTTCATTAACATGCATAAATAATGAATGTCTTGGCGGAGAAAAATGTAATAGCAATAGTGATTGTCCAGAAGGATGGGGATGCTCGTCTTATTATTATGACAAATTAGGATATAAAGTTTGTTTAATTTTATAATAGAAAATAAATTGCAAAAATTTAAGATGGAAGCAAAAATGACAAAATTAAATAATAATATAATTTTCGACCCGACTCTGCCGGGGGAAAAAATAGAGAGCGGCCATCTGCACCCGCTTACTTTAGTGATGCGGGATTTAGAAAAAGTCTTTAAGTCAATGGGGTTTATGATTTTAGAAGGGCCGGAGCTGGAAAGCGATTATTATAATTTTGAGGCGCTGAATATCCCAAAGACCCATCCGGCGCGCGATATGCAGGATACTTTTTATATAGACGGCCATCCGGACCTAGTCATGCGGACACAAACCTCTAATATGCAAGTTCGGGCAATGGAAAAATACGGTGCGCCCCTGCGTTGCGCCGTCATAGGCGCTACCTACCGCAATGAGGCAACCGACATGAGCCATGAACATTCTTTCCATCAAATTGAAGGGCTGATGGTTGATGAAAAAATATCGCTGGCAAATTTAAAAGCGGTCTTGGAAGAGATGCTGTCCGGCATATACCAGCAAGATGTTAGAGTAAGAATCCGCCCCGGATATTTTCCGTTTGTTGAGCCGGGGCTGGAAGTGGACATGAGTTGTACTTTTTGCAAAGGCAAGGGATGCTCAGTCTGCAAAAAAACCGGCTGGGTGGAAATGCTCGGGGCCGGACTGGTCCACCCCAATGTTTTAAAGCACGGCGGAATTGACCCTAAAAAATACCAGGGGTTCGCTTTCGGAACGGGGATCGAGCGGTTGACCATGCTGAAATACGGCATTAATGATATTAGATTATTTCACTCCGGTGATTTACATTTTTTAAAACAATTTTAATGCCCCTACAAATTACAAATTTTTTACAAATGTACAAATTCTAAAGATAAAATTTATATTTTGTGGATAAAACAAAAATATGATAGAAAAATTAACAATTATAGACAGTGCGAAAAATTTAGAACAATTGGCCCAAAAGGCTATTGAAGTTTTAAAGGAAAGACAAAGGGAAGCGCAGGTTAATCGAGAAAAGGGGGACAAGTATAAACCAGAATTTTTGGATATAGATGTTGAAAATTTAGAAAATAATCAGCGCGAACTTGCCTTGTATGCCAGGCTTGATGAAGCTAAAGCAAAAAAAGTTGACAGTAGCAGTTATCAGAGTTTATTAAAAGAGGTAGAGGATTTGCAAAAAAATAATCATGACCTTGAAGGTCATGCAAAGGATAAAAAATTAGACACCCTTTTTTCTTTAATGAGGGAAGATTTAAGCACTATCTATCTTCACGTGCTACAGAACGAGCAAAAAGAAGAACCGCCCAAAGAAAAGGCAAAAAAAATGTAGATAATAAAATATGTTTGTTTCACTTGATTGGCTAAAAGATTTTATAAATATTCCGAAAAACATAACCCCGGAAAAATTGGGGGAGATTTTAACGTTGCATACGGTAGAGGTGGAAGAGGTAAAAAATTCAGGAGAAAATTTGGATAAAATAGCAGTGGGAAAATTGATAAAAATAGAGAAGCATCCGAATGCGGATAAGTTGAAATTGGCAACCGTGGATTTGGGAACCGAGGAAAAAGGGGTGGTTTGCGGCGGGAGCAACTTGCGCGAAGGCATGCTCGTCGCCTTTGCCAAAATAGGAGCCAAAATTAAATGGCACGGGCAGGGAGATTTAATGGAATTAACTCCGGCGATTATCAGGGGGGAAAAATCAGAAGGCATGATTTGCGCCTCCGGCGAGATTGGACTGGAAAGTTTGTTTCCCGCAAATGATGAGGGGGGGGTAGTAGATTTGCCGCAAAACTGCAAAGTTGGCGAATCACTGGCTAAAGCGTTAAAATTGAATGATGTAATTTATGACATAGACAATAAATCAATGACGCATCGGCCGGATTTATGGAGCCACTACGGCATTGCCCGGGATTTGGCGGCGATTTTGAATTTAAAGTTAAAAAAATATAACACGAATGTGCGCGAATTAGACACGAATATTCACGAATTAAAAAATCAAATTAACGTGAAAATTCGAGATTCTAAATTATGCCCCCGCTATATGGCGGTTTCAATAGAAGGTATTAAAATTAAGCCTTCGCCGGAGAAGATGCAAAAAAGGCTGGCTACCTGTGGGATGCGGCCGATAAACAATATCGTGGACATTACGAACTATGTGATGCTGGAATTGGGGCAGCCGACCCACGCTTTTGACGCTAAAAAGCTGGGAACTAAAATCGGGGTGCGGACAGCAAAGCCGGGTGAAAAATTAATAACTTTAGACAAGGAAGAGCGGAAGCTGGATGATGAAATGCTTTTAATTACCGACGGCGAAAATCCAATCGCCATCGCCGGAGTCATGGGCGGAGGCAATTCAGAGATAGACGATAACACCACCAGTATTATTTTAGAAGCGGCTAATTTTGACGCAGTGTCTATTAGAAAAACTTCACAGAAATTAGGACTGCGCACCGATGCTTCGCAGAGGTTTGAAAAATCACTGGACCCGAATTTATGCGAATTGGCGATTAATAGGATTGTAGAATTAATAAAAGATTCTTGTCCTAAAGCTAAAATTAATGCAGTGACTGACGCATGGGAATCAGGAATCAGGAATCAGGAATCAAGCAAGCCCATAAAATTAGATTTAGAGTGGGCTAATCAAAAGATTGGGACTGAAATTTCTAAACAAAAGGCAGTGGATATTTTAGAACGATTGGGTTTTGAAGTCAGCGGATCTAAAATATTAAGCGTAAAAGTGCCATCTTGGCGGGCGACTAAAGATATTTCTACTCCCGAGGACTTAGTTGAAGAAATAGCCAGAATTTACGGCTATGGAAGTATTAAGCCGGCTATGCCCCTAGCTGCCATGCAGGCGCCGAAAATAAATGAGGAGCTTGAATTTGTAAATAAAATAAAAGATATTTTGTCAGCCGCCGGAATGAGCGAGGTTTATAATTATCCTTTTGTAAACGAGAAACAGCTTAATGAGTTGAAGGTTGAAAGTCAAAAGTTCATAAAGTTAGCGAATCCGCTTACGGCCGACTGCACGCTGTTAAGGCAAAGTTTGCTGCCGAATATATTGCAAAATGTAATAACAAACCAAAGGAATTATGATGAAATAAAACTGTTTGAAATAGGTAGTGTGTTTATGTCGGAAGAGGGAAATTTAAGCAAGGGAACGGGAAAGGGCAATTTGCCAGACCAGCCGAAGAAGATAGGATTAGCATATGCCGGAGGCAACAAGAGCAATTTTTACAAATTGAAAGGGGTAGTTGAAAATTTAGCGGCCCGGCTCGGGATAATTTTTAATTTTAAAATTGAGGAGTTTGATAAAAACAGTTCCAAACAGGCGGGAGTTAAAACCGAAGTTTCTTTCTGCGAATTAGACATTAGGGAATTGTTGCAGGCTTATAAAAAAGCCGGAGTTAAAAAATATGCCGCCAAAAATAAGTTCCCTTACCTAATCAGGGATATGGCCTTTGTGGTAGATGAAAAAATATTGTATAATGATATTAAGAAGGAAATTTTAGCGGCGGACGGGATGGTTGAAGAGGTTGAAGTGTTTGACGTATACCGGGGAGAAAAGCTTGGTCCGGGAAAAAAGAACTTAGCCATGCACGTTACTTTCGGCAGCGCGGAGAAGACTTTAACCGGCGAAGAGGTTGATAAGGTGCAAGATAGAATTGTAAAAGCGTTGAAGGATGAATTTAGCGCGACTTTACGTAATTTTTAAGTTCAAGTAAAGCTGTACGGATTAAATAGGTTAGCGAACCATTAATTCAAATCCTCTATACGGATTTAAATGTTCGTACCAGAATGCGAATATTTCAAATAATTTATTAACATTTAAAAGAATATTTGAAGCATTCGCATTCATCTGAGCTAGTTTAGATACGTACAACGAATTTGAATTAAAGGTTTGATGGACGTTTAAGTCCGTAAAAATTAAGTTGAATATATGCAAACTGTAAAAAAATTAGATTTAAAATCAGTCGCTAATGTTTATGGCGCTTTTCTCGCCCTGTCCGCCTTTCTAACCGGACTGGGAATTGCCGCTGTTAATATTGCAAATCGAATTATAGAAGGCGGCGCCGGTTTTGGCGCTATTATTTTTGTAATTTTATTTAATATTTTATACGGTATTTTAATCGGGTTAATCAGCGCAGTAGCGGGAGCGGTAATCGGATATATAACTGGCTGGATTTTTGCCTGGCTGTATAATGTCTGCGTCAGAATTAAGTTTATTGGGGGTATTAAAATAGATCTTAGTTAAAAGTAGAAAGTTATGTTAGAAACATCAAAAGACATTTTATGGATAACTATCGCCGGCAGCGTGGGGTTATTTACTTTGTTCACCTGCTGGGGGATATTTTATTTAATTATGATAATCCGCGGAGCAGCAAAATCAGTAAAGCGGGTAGAGCAGATTTTTGAAAGCATACACGACATCATAAAAACTACCAAAGAAAAAATAGAGCATAGCGCCGCTTATATGTCGGTATTAGGAGAGGGGATTAAGAAAGTAGTAGAAGTTGCTAAAGATGGCGGTTTCAGTTGTAAAGAAAAGAAAAAGACAGGTAAAAAATAATACTAATATATAAAAATCGTCCAATATTTGGGCGGTTTTTTTATTTGCCAACAACTCTTGTTCGGGATATAATATATATGTTAAAATTATTTTAAAGCCCGCCTTCGTTTGCGACTTCGGCGAGGCAAAGGAGGACGAGGATGCATTACGCGTCTCGTCTTTTATATATTATGAAATTTACTCATCTCCATATTCATACTCATTATTCTCTTCTTGACGGCCTAATTAAACCGAAGGAACTGGTTGTTAAAATTAAAGAAGACGGCGGGGACGCGGTTGCTATTACCGACCATGGCGTTATGTACGGCGCGATTGATTTTTATCAGGAATGCAAGAAAGCGGATATTAAGCCGATAATCGGCTGCGAGGCGTATGTCGCTCCCAATGGGCGGCACAATAAGCGCGCTAAAGCGGATGAGAAAAAATACCATTTGATTTTATTGGCGAAAAATAATACCGGATACCAAAATTTAATTAAACTGGTAAGCAGGGCGCATTTGGAGGGTTTTTATTACAAGCCCCGCATTGACGACGAATTGCTGGAAGAATATCATGAGGGCTTGATAGCGATGTCGGCTTGCATTCAGGGTGAAATACCGGTTTTACTTTTATCCGGCCAGGAAGAGGCCGCCAGAAAAAAAATATTGCGCTATAAAGAACTATTTGGACCAGACAGTTTTTATCTGGAGTTGCAGTATAATCCGTCAATTGCCAAACAAGATTATGTAAATCAGGCGTTGATAAAATTAGGAAAGGAACTGGAAGTTCCTCTAGTGGCTACCAATGATGCTCATTATTTAAAGAAAGAAGATGACGAATCGCATGATGTATTGCTTTTTCTGCAGACTAAGCGCAAGAAAAAAGAGGTTGGGCGGATGAGCATGCTGGGGGAGGATTTTTCCGTAAAGCCGATGCGGCAGATGATGGATGAATTTAAAGACGTGCCGGAGGCAATTTCTAATACCAATAAAATTGCCGATATGTGCAACGTCGAAATTGAAATGGGAAAGTATCACCTGCCCTTATTTGGGGTTCCGGCCGGTTATGATGACAAAAAATATTTAGAGGAATTGTGCCGAGCGGGAATTGAAAAGCGCTATGGAAAAAGTTATGGCGAAATTAACCAGGAATATAAAGATAGAATGGATTATGAGTTGTCCGTAATAAATAAGATGGGCTTTGCTTCTTATTTTTTGATTGTTCAGGATTTTGTCAACTGGGCGAAAAATAATAAAATTGTTGTTGGTCCGGGGCGCGGCAGCGCGGCCGGATCTTTTGTTTCTTATTTATTAGGCATTACTAATTTAGATCCGTTGAAATACGATTTATTATTTGAGAGATTTTTAAATCCGGAGCGTGTTTCCATGCCCGATATTGACCTTGATTTTGCCGATGTGCGGCGTGATGAGGTAATCCGCTATGTGGAGGAAAAATATGGCAAGGACCATGTGGCTCAGATTATAACTTTCTCAACCATGGCCGCCAGGGCGGCGGTGCGGGATGTTGGCCGTGTGCTGGATTACGCCTATGATTATTGCGACCAGATAGCAAAAGCAATACCCATGTTTACCAATATTGACGACGCTTTAAAAATGCCGGACCTTAAGGAATTATATAATAAAGAAGACGGGGTTAAAGAAATAATAAAAAATGCCCGCAAAACTGAAAATGTAATACGCCACGCCTCTGTCCATGCCTGCGGAGTTTTAATTACAAAAAATCCGGTAACTGAATACGCCCCGGTCCAATATATTTCATCTTCTGATGAGGGCTTTATTGTGTCCCAATACTCATTGCATCCGGTAGAGGACTTAGGATTATTGAAAATGGATTTTCTAGGGTTAAAGAATTTAACCATTATTGAATCAGCTTTAAAAATTATTAAAAATACTCGCGGAATAGAAATCGATATTGACAAAATACCGCTTGACGACCAGAAAGCTTTCGATCTTTTCCAAAGAGCGGATACTACCGGCGTGTTCCAGCTTGAATCAAGCGGCATGAAAAGATACCTTAGGGAATTAAAACCGACTGATTTTGAGGATATTATCGCTATGGTCGCCCTTTACCGTCCGGGCCCGATGGAGTGGATACCCGACTACATTGCCGGCAAGCACGGAACAAAGCAGCCGAAATACCTGCATCCTAAATTAGAGCCGATTTTAAAAAAGACATACGGCGTAGCTATTTATCAGGAGCAAGTTATGCAAATGGCCCGGGACTTAGCCGGATTCAGCATGGGGCAGGCAGATGTTTTGCGCAAAGCGGTCGGTAAAAAAATCGCTAAGTTGTTAGCCGAGCAGAAAGAAAAATTCATAGATGGCTGCGTTAAAAATAAAATTGACGCTGATTTAGCCAGAGAAATTTTTGCTTTTATTGAGCCGTTCGCCGGATACGGCTTTAACCGCAGCCATGCCGCCTGCTACGCTTTAGTCGGCTACCAGACAGCTTATTTAAAGGCAAATTATCCGACTGAATTTATGGCAGCATTAATGGCCGCTGACCAGGAAGATATTGATCGAGTGCCAGTTATGATTGATGAATGCCGCGGTATGGGAATAGAGGTTTTGCCGCCGGATATAAATGAGTCATTCGCTGATTTCACGGTTGTAACCAGCGGTACATCAACCAATAAAATTGCCGCTGATAATATTTCCAAAACTATCCGCTTCGGATTGCGGGCCATAAAAAATGTCGGCGCCCATATAACTGAGGTGATTATTAAAGAAAGGAAAAATAACGGCCCTTATAAAGATATAGCTGATTTTTTACAGCGGATACAGGACAAAGATTTGAATAAAAAATCAATGGAAAGTTTAGCTAAAGTCGGCGCTTTTGATAAGTTAGAAGAACGGGGAAAGCTATTGGCTAATATGGATAAAATGCTTGAGTACAGCCGCAATTTAACAAACGCTAAAAACAGCGGGCAGGATAGTTTATTCTCCGCGGTGCCTGAGCTCGCGGTGCAAACCACCATTACATTAGATGATGCCGTTCCGGCTGATAAGCGGGAAATTTTAGTTTGGGAAAAAGAATTGCTGGGTCTGTATATTTCCGACCACCCCTTCAATGAATATGAAAAATCATTAAACAACAGCATTACAAAATTAAACGATCTTAATATTTCTTTAGCCGGTGATTCTGTTAATGCAGCCGGCATAATTTCTACCATTAAAAAAATAGTTACTAAAAATAACGAGAATATGCTTTTTGTTAAGATAGAAGATCGGCTGGCTAATATTGAATTATTAATATTTCCCCGCCTGCTTAAAGAAACGGAGAATGTGTGGCGGGAGGGCAACGGCATTATCTGCCGCGGTAAATTATCCAACAAAGATAATGAGCTGAAAATTTTATGCGACAAAGCGGAAAAATTAGAGTTGGGAAAAATAGAAAAAATCGCCGTAAAATTTTTAAAAATGAGCAAGGGAAAATCATTTGACAACGGCGATGGCACATCCGCTGCTCCGGCAAATTTGCAGCAGCCGGAAAAGAAGTTTGCCCGGGAGTTTTTAAAATTAAAAATAAAAGATATAAATAACAACAAAATTTTAAATGAAATAAAAGAAATTTTAACAAAACATAAAGGCGGCAGCAAAGTATTATTTTATGTTCCCAATGGAACCGGAATGCAGGTTATTGAAACCGGATTCAAGGTTGATAAAAGCGATAATTTGACCGATAAGTTAAAAACCATATTGGGCGAAGGCGCGGTTAAATAAAAAAACAGCCGGGAACAAATATTTGTTCTGGACTGTCGGGGTTGTTTGAAAATATTAAGTCGGATTGTCGGCGGTTTTGCCGGCTGGTGTGGTTTGGTCTGCGGCGTACGGATTATCCAAAATGGGAAATTCTATCCCTGCCTCTTTCATTAGTCGGCGTTTCCGCCTCCAAAAGGGAAGTTTAATGATCAAAAACTCTTTTACTAAGCTTATATATTTTTATCATAATTATAATATATTGTCAACCCATTAACAAATAATGCCAAGTCTGTTAAGATAAGAAAGTAATATACAAAAATCTTTCTTTTATGCCTAAAAAAATCAAAGATAGGGAGAATAATTCGGAAAATAATATAAAAGTAGACGAGTGGGGCAGACCCCTAAAAAGCAAAAAAAATTCTAAAAATAAGGAAAAAAATAAAAAAATGCGCCCTTCCTTAAGCTTGGTCGCAAAAAGAAAACATATGCCAAAAACAAACCCCATTAGTATCTATAAAAAAATCGCCGTTACTTTCGCGGTTTTAACTTTATTATTGGTTTCAGTAGTGGTTTATTTTTCCATTGTCAGCGTAAAAATAGTTATAATCCCAAATAAAGAAAGAACCGCGGCTAGTTTCTCCGCCACCATAAAAGACGCAACCAGTCAGGAGGATTTAACCGGCATGGTGGCCGAAGGATTGGTAAGGCAGGCGCAAATAGAAACAGAGCAGGAATTTAGCGCTAGTGGAAAGGATGTAGAAAATATTGAAGTTATTGGAAAAGTAACAATATACAATACCAGCAGAACTGCCCAGCCGTTAATGAAGACCACCCGCTTGCTTTCACCGGATAATAAATTATTCCGCATAAAAACCGGCATTAATGTTCCGGCAGAGGGAAAAGTAGAAAATGTTGAGATATATGCCGATGAGCCGAACCGGGAGATGGCGATAGAACCGGTTAAATTTACTATTCCAGGATTAAATCCAGCCAGGCAGGAATCAGTTTACGCGGAGAGTTTTGAAAAATTCCAGTTCCAGGAAAAAGGAGAAACGAAAATTTCCGGAGGCGATTTAAAACAAGCCCAGGAAAAGTTAAAGCAAGCGTTAAACGAACAAGTAAAGCAGATAACCGAATCGCGGGAGTATGAGGGGTATGACAATGTAGTTTTTAAGATAAACGATGAAAACATAAAATATTCCACCGAGGCCAAAGATGGCGACCAGGTTGAAAAGTTTAAAATGTCCGCAACTGCAGAGGCGGCGGTAGTCGCTTTCAGCACAAAAGCGATTTCCGACCTGGCTCGGACAAAAGTATCCGAAACGCTTCCCGATGATAAGCAGTTGGAGAGTTTTGATGAAAATAATTTCCAGTACAGCGTCGAGCGATATAATTTAGACAAGGGCATTGCCGATTTAAAAGTTGACGTGGCGGCGCAGATGATTTTAAGGGAGGGGACAGAGATAATAAAGCCGGACCGCCTAGTCGGACTAACCCGCGAGCAGCTTGATGATTATTTATCAAGCTTGCGCGAAGTGGCTGGTTATGATATTAAATTTACCCCCAACTGGATTACTAAAGTTCCGTCTTTAGTAGATCATGTTAAAATTGAAATTGCCAAATAGTTGCTTAGTTTTTTTGTAAATGTTATTATATATCTATAATAATTTTTATTAAATCCCATGCAGGAACAAGATTTGCAACAAATTAAAAAAATTATAGACGACAGTTTAGAAGAAAAATTAGAAGGAAAGTTAGAAGATAAAGTGGGTAAGTTTAAAGAGGAGGTAAGGGGAATTGTAAAAGAAGAAGTAAATAGAAGAGTTGAGAAATCAGAAAATTTAATAACTGCGGCAATTGCTCAAGGTTTTGATGATGTGCAGAAGCAATTTGACGGAGTGCAGAAGCAATTTGACGGAGTGCAGAAGCAATTTGACGGAGTGAATGAGAAATTAGACAAAAAGGCCAATGAGTCTACTGTGTTGAATTGGGGCGATAAACAAGTTATTCCGTTAAAAACTGACGTTGATAAATTAAAATTTTTACATAAAGATGAATGGAAAGAATTGCCGGATAGCGGCACAGTAAGCAGAATATTAGTTGAAGAAAAGATAAAAAATTAATTTTATATAAATATAAGCGATTGATGCGTTTACCAAGCGCGTTGCTGAACAGCAATTTGTGAAGCATCCCGTCCCGATAGCTCGGGATTGGGGCTAAGCTTAAATAAATAAGTGTCCGCTTAAATATGTAAATGCGGGAACCTAGGTGGAACCGCGAGGTTTTTATAAAAAGCCCCGTCCTAGTATAACAAATTTATTTTGTTGTATTGGGATGGGGTTTTTAAATTAACATTATAAACATATGAAAAAAGAAAACAACAATTTAGAAGCTATGCGCCATAGTTTGTCGCATATTATGATGCAGGCGCTGGAGCGCTTATACAAAGCTGTTCCCGGAGTAGGGCCGGCGATTGATAATGGTTTTTACCATGATTTTGACGCTGATTGCCAGATAACCGAAGATGACTTAAAAAAGATTGAAGCAGAGATGAAAAAGATTATTAAAGAAGGCTTGGAAATTAAAAGTAAAGAAATGGATATTGATGAAGGCGTAAAGTTTTTGCAAAAAAAGAATTATATCTATACGGTTGAATTAGCGCGGGATTTAAAAAAAGAGGGAGAATCTAAAATATCATTTTATGAACAGGGCGATTTTATTAATATGTGCAAGGGCCCGCACATTAAATCAACCGGCGAAATAAATCCGGACGCTTTCAAATTAACCAAGATTGCTGGAGCTTACTGGAAAGGCGATGAAAAGAATAAAATGATTCAACGAATTTATGGCGTGGTTTTTAATGATAAAAAAGAGCTTAATAAATATTTAGAAATGATGGAAGAGGCTGAAAAAAGAGACCACCGCAAATTAGGCAAAGAATTGGATTTATTTTGTTTTTCTGACTTGGTTGGTCCTGGCCTACCCTTATTTACACCCAAGGGTTCAATAATTATTGAAGAATTAAGAAAACACATTGAACAAGTTTGCCGTAATTACGGTTTTGAAAGAGTTATGACTCCACATCTGGCCAAAATTAAATTATTTGAAATTTCAGGTCATGCCCAAAAATTCGGCGAAGAGCTTTTTCATGTAACTTCCAAGCGTGGACATGAATTCGCCATGAAACCGGTGCAATGCCCTCATCAAACCCAGATTTATGCCTCTCGTCCCCGTTCCTATCGTGATTTGCCCATAAGGTATATGGAGTCAGAAAAACAATATCGAGCTGAACAGTCTGGCGAAGTCGGCGGCTTAAGCCGGGTTTACGCTATTACTGTTGAGGATGGGCATACTTTTTGCCGAGTTGATCAAGTTGAAGATGAAATTAAGCGTATGGTAGAAATTATTAAAGATTTTTATAGCGCCCTAGGCATGTGGGGAAACCATTGGGTATCTTTGTCTGTTAGAGATTACAGCCATCCGGAAAAATACATAGGAGAGCCCAAGGATTGGGATTGCTGCGAAGAAATATTGGCGAAAGTATCCAAAGAAATGAAGCTTGATGCTAAAAAATGCGAAGGAGAAGCCGCTTTATACGGACCTAAGCTTGATTTTATGTTTAAGGACGCGACTGGAAGGGAGATTCAAATTCCTACTGTACAAATCGATTTTGCCACCCCCAAGAGATTTGATTTAAAGTATACGAATGAGAAAGGAAAAGAAGAACATCCGGTTATGGTCCATCGGGCTATTTTGGGTTCTTATGAGAGATTTTTGGCTTTATTAATAGAACACTATGCCGGAGCTTTTCCGGTTTGGTTATCTCCAGTGCAAGTTAAACTTGTAGCGGTCAGCGAAAAGCACATTAAGCATTGTGAACAGATGGCCGATGAATTTAAAACAGATAATATTAGAGTGGAAGTTGATATTTCCAATGAAACAGTTGGCAATAAAATCCGTAAAGCTATTGGCGAAAAAGTGCCATACACGCTAGTTATTGGAGATAGAGAAATGGCAAGTGAAAAATTACAGGTACGCGATCGAGGAAGTGAAAAAACCAGGGAAATTGCAAAAGAAGAATTTATTAAGGAAATTAAAAATGCAGTAATTAGTAAAAAGTAATCCACAACTAATAATTAATAGCTACTAATTAGTTTAGATATAATTTTATAGTTAGCGGACGTTATTTTTGTTGTATTTTGATTTATGTTATAATGAAAATAACTTTTTACTTTTTAACTATATAACACATGTTAAGTGATATCCAAAAATTAAGAGAACAATTAAAAAAGAAAGACAGGGAAATAACGGAATTAAAAGAATTGTTAGCCGAGGCCGAGCAGGAAATAAAAGAATTGAATGATTTTCATGGTTTCCAAAAGCCGAAACCGTCTGTTTTTGAAAGCCAATTTTTAAATAAACTTATAAAAAGCGCAGCTTTTATTTTAGTATGCGCTTTAATTATTATAGTTGGTATTTACCCATGGGTTTTTAAAGACGGCACCACGGAAGATAAGAAAGTGGATGTTGCAATTGAAGATAATTCAAATGAAACGGGGGACGCAACTGAAACGGGCATTGAGCAATCAAGCCAGGAAGAAAATAAAGATAATACAACATCTCCGGAAACGGCAAAGCCTGCGCCCAAGCAGATGCTAATAGTTAAATCCGATTTGGGCTGGCTTAATGTGCGAACCGAGCCGAGCATAGAAACGGGAGATATTATAAAGAAAATAAACAGTGAAGATGAATATGAGTGGATTGAGAAGACAGATAATAATTGGTACAAAATTAAAATTGACGGCGAGGGGCACACTGGATATGTTTCGGGAGAATATGTTGAGTTAAAATAACCCCTCACCCCAACCCTCTCCCGCGGGGAGAGAGAGTTTAATTAAAATTATATTAATTAAAATATATGAAAAGATTTAAATTTAAATTAGCGTTTATAAGCGCTATTATCGCGGCGCTGCTGATGTTGCCGTGTTTTGTTTTTGCCCAAGAGGCAGCCAATGAAAATTCAGCGACCGAACTGCAGATTGATGAAACCGTGACCGCCGCGGATTTGGGGGTGGGGGAGCAGAATGTCCTGCCGGGAAGCTTTTGGTACCCTTTTAAGGAAATATGGCGCGGCGCCAGGCTTATCCTCACTGTCGACAAGATGAAGAAGGCGGAGATGAGGCTGGAGAACGCCAATGAGCGGATTATAGAGGTGCAAAAGTTGGTTGAGGAGAACGGGGATGAGCAGGCCATGGGAAGGGTGGAAAAAACAATGGAACGTTACCAGAAGGACATGGAAAAAGCTCAGGAAGCAATCAGCCAGGTTGAGGAAAAAATTGAAGACAATCCCCGGCTGGAGCAATTCGTGGAAGTATTAACCAGCTCAGAAATAAATAAGCGGAAAGTTTTGCAAAAATTGGAATCAAACGAAAACATTCCGGAAAAAGCGCTAGAAAGGGTTGTTGTCGCTAAAGAAAAGTCCGGCGAAAAATTCGGTGAAATTATTCAGGAGATAGTTCCCGGGGAAAAAATCGTCGAAAAAATTGAGGGAATTTTAGTTAAACAGAGCGGCAGCGAGCTGAAAGACATTAAACAGCTGCAGATAATAAAAGACATTAAAGAAAATGTATCGCCGGAAATGCGGGAGCGGCTGGAAAAAGTTGAAGTAAACAGGATAGATAATTTAGGCGAAAAATTAAAGCAGGCCACCGTCCAAGTAAGAGAGAGGGTGGAAAATTATTTGGAAGAAACCAGCGGAAACGAAGTGGGGCAGCTGGAAGTTATAAATGACATAAAAACCAAAGCGTCTGTTTCCGGCGCCCTGCGCAACGGGCTGGAGCAGATAGAGGAAATGAAAACCAAAGTTTTTGAAGATAAGGTGCAGGGAATCCAGGACGGAGGATTTAAGGAAAAAGTGCTGAACAGGATAGAAACCGGAGGTGAAATTATTGAAACAGTTAAAGAAAAGTTGCAGGCCAGGCCGGTGATTAAAGAGGCAATTATCCAAAATCAAGAGCGCCAGAGAGAAATGGTCCAGGAGCAAAAGGGTGAAATAATCCAAAAACAGGAAGAGAAAAGAGAGCAAGCGCAGGAACATAAAGATGATGTTATCCAAAAACAGGAAGAGAAAAGAGAAATGATTCAAGAAAAGCAGGAAAATAAAGGGACGGTTTCGCAGGATAAACTGGAGCCCCAGCCGCTGAAAGAAGAAAAAACAATGCAGGGAGGCATGCCCATGCAGGAATTAAGAGCGGAATTGGGTTCTCCCGAACAGCCAGCGCAACAGCCGGTTGTTCCAATGAAGCAACAATCGGCGCCAGCGCCGCAACAGCCGTCTTCGTCCGCTCCCGCTGCAGATAGCGGAATAAATCCGTAATCAGTTATAAGTTTGCAATAATCCGCAGAGGCAGGTTTAAGACCTGCCTTTATTGTTGATTTTTCATTTAATTTGTGTTAATTTTGTTTGATATGAAATATAATAAATTATTAGCAATAATCGGCTCGACCGGAACCGGAAAAACTAAGTTAGCCGTGAGGTTGGCGCATGCTTATAATGGCGAAATTGTGAGCGCGGACAGCCGGCAGGTTTATCGTGGGATGGATGTGGGAACGGGAAAAGACCTTAAAGATTTCAGGTTTCAGATTCCCGCCCGACTGCTCGCGGCAGCGGGACGGGCGCGGTCAGATTTAAGATTTAAGAATATACCATATCACTGTATTGATGTAGTGTCGCCGAAGACAGAGTTTAATTTGGCGAAATATATTAAATGCGCCCACAGGGCAATAAGGGATGTGCAAAGCCGCGGCAGACTGCCGATTCTAGTCGGCGGGACCGGGCTGTACGCGCAGGCGGTTGTGGACGGGTATGATTTAACAGATGTGAAGCCCGACAAGAAGTTACGCGAAAAATTAGAAAAGATGTCTATAGAAAAATTACAGAAATTATTACAGAAATTAGACAGAAATTATGATGGAGATTTAAGTAATAAGAGATATTTAATCCGTTATATTGAAATGGTAAAACAAACTGGAGAGCCGGTAAAAAAATTATTAGCAAAACAGGGGAGCAAATATGACTGCTTGGTGTTAGGCATTAAATTTTCGCGGGAGGTTATAAATAAGCGGATTGATAAGCGGTTGGCGCAGAGGATTGAGCAAGAAGGCATGATAGAGGAGGTGGAGCGCCTGCATAAAGAAGGCGTAAGCTGGAAGCGGCTGGAAAGCTTCGGGCTGGAGTATAAATTTGTCAGCCGGTTTTTACGAGATTCCCGCCTGCGTGGGAATGACGATAAAACGGAGATGATAGAAAAATTAAAAATAGCGAGCCACCAGTTCGCTAAGCGGCAGATGACCTGGTATAGAAGATGGGAAAAGCAGGGCAGAGAAATAAAATGGGTTGATAATTATAAAAAAGCAAATAAATTAGTTAAAGATTGGATTTACCCCGTTAAATAATCTCGAAGTATCCGGGATTACCGCATAGGGGCATTTAACAGGGTAAAAATAAAAAGAGGCGGGGCTCGCTGTTGAGCGCCCGCCTTTTGAAATTCACCATAAACTACTAGCCGGCATTGGGACCATGGTAGCGCTTGGTAATTTAAGGTAACCGTAAATCTCCATGTTCCACAGTTGATCGTTGATCGGCTTCTCTCGCATAATCAAAAGCGTCGTCATGAGATTGAGTTTCGCTTGTTCAGTTATTGCGAGATATTTCCCCACCGCTTGTTCCACCATTTCCTGATTGCTTTGTGAACCACACATCAGCACAATTTGGACTACTATGGTTCGCTCTTGATTGACTACCATTAGTAGCGGTGTTTGGTCTGTGTGCCCTTCCAAAACAAGTAGTGGTTTTCCGCGCGGTTCTTGCATTGTGGATCTTACCAAACCCCCTATCCTCACCTCGCTTTCTGTCGTGTTTGCTTGTTTCGCCACTCTCGTCTCTTGATCAATTGTTGCCGTACTTCCTGGAGACATTGCCGCACTACCTTTCTTATTC
>JBAZGH010000014.1:0-19059 GCA_041652935.1 Patescibacteria group bacterium
GCCCAGAAAATAGTCTACGATGCTTTTGATATTATAAAAGAAAAAACAAAACAAGACCCGCGGCATGTTTTTAATAAAGCGATGAAGCAAATCAGCCCATTATTAGAGGTTCGAGGGCGCAGAGTCGGCGGAGCCAATTACCAGATTCCTTACCAGGTAAGGACTGAAAGGCGGTTTGCTTTGGCATCCCGCTGGCTGATAGAAGCCGTAAAGAATAGAAAGGGAAAAACAACCGCCGCTAAATTGGCTGATGAGATTATAGATGCCGCCAAAGGCGAAGGAGCCGCGGTTAAAAAGAGGGCTGATGTGCACCGGATGGCCGAGGCAAATAAGGCGTTTGCTCACTTTGCACGCTAGAACTTCCTTTGTACGGATTTAATTTAGCTTGCAATCGTTTAATCCTAATTTTTTGTACGTATCTAAAGCGACATGCAACTAATGCGAATGCCGCGAATACGTTTCACTACAAATAATAATTTCTATTTACAAAACAGAAATTTTACTGGAAATAATGATGAAAGTTTTGATTTTGACATAGTAAAAACTTTTAGATTTACAAACGAATAGACTCTTCACTCCGCTTCGCTACATTCAGAATGACCTGCCTTCACTAAAGCTACAGCAAGGCAAGCAAAAAGAGCGGACGTTGTGTTTAAAAATTTAGAAATTAAGTCATTATTTAAAAATTAAAAATTAGAAATTGAAAATTTATGAATGACTACCCATTAGACAAGGTTCGAAATATCGGAATTATAGCGCATATTGACGCCGGTAAAACAACAGTCACCGAGCGCGTTTTATTTTACACCGGAAAAAAACATAAGATAGGCGAAGTTCATGAGGGGCAGGCCGAGATGGACTGGATGGAGCAGGAGCAGGAGCGGGGGATCACAATTACCTCCGCCGCCACCACTTGTTTTTGGAAAGATTGCCGGATTAATATA
The DNA here is from genome assembly GCA_041652935.1 of Patescibacteria group bacterium. GTDB lineage: Bacteria > Patescibacteriota > Patescibacteriia > Patescibacteriales > XYC2-FULL-47-12 > JBAZGH01. The sequence goes on from JBAZGH010000014.1 coordinate 945, forward strand.
ATTGATACTCCGGGACACGTTGACTTTACCGCCGAGGTGGAGCGCTCGTTGCGCGTTCTTGACGGCGGCGTTGTTATTTTTGACGGAGTCGCGGGAGTTGAGCCGCAGTCGGAAACAGTCTGGCACCAGGCGGATAAATATAATGTGCCGCGCATGTGCTTCATAAATAAAATGGACCGCACCGGGGCTGATTTTTATAAAGACGTTGATTCAATCCATGAGCGCCTTACTAAACGGGCTTTCCCGGCCCAGTTACCGATAGGAGCTGAGGATAAATTTCAGGGAGTTATAGATTTATTATTAAGAAAGTCATATATTTACACTAATGATTTGGGAACTGATATAGAAGAAGCCGAAGTTCCGGAAGATATGAAAGACCAAGTTGAAAAATACCGCGGCGAGTTAATCGAGGCGATTGTGGAAAATAATGAGGAGATGATGAATAAATATCTTAGCGGCGAGGAGGTGTCGGTTGATGATTTAAAGGCAGAGCTGCGCAAGGGCGTTATTGCCAATAACATAATTCCTATTTTTTGCGGGACTGCTTTAAAAAATAAAGGAGTGCAGAGATTATTGGACGCTGTTTGCGATTATCTGCCGTCGCCGTTAGATGTTCCGCCGCTGGAGGGGGTTGATCCTGAGAATGAAGAGAAAAAAATTGAGGTTCATCCCGACGAAAGGGAAGCTTTTGCCGGGCTGGCTTTTAAGATAGCAACCGATCCATTCGTGGGAAAACTTTGTTTTATCCGGGTTTACAGCGGTGTTCTAAAAGCCGGTTCCTATGTTTTAAATACGGCAACCGGCAATAAAGAGCGCATCGGCCGCATCGTTAGGATGCATGCCAATCATCGCGAGGAAGTCCAGGAGGTAAAAGCCGGGGAAATCGCGGCTGTTATAGGTTTAAAAAATACAATTACCGGGCATACCTTGTGCGATGAAAAGCGGCCTATAGTGCTGGAAAACATTACCTTTCCGGAGCCGGTTATTAAAGTGGCGGTTGAACCTAAAACTAAAGCTGACCAGGAAAAAATGGGCGTTGCTTTATCAAAATTAGCCGAGGAAGATCCGACATTCCAGGTATCGACTGATAATGAAACCAATCAGACTTTAATTGCCGGCATGGGAGAGCTTCACTTAGACATTATTATTGACCGCATGAAGCGGGAGTTTAAAGTTGAGGCGAATGTCGGCCAGCCCCAAGTGGCTTACCGCGAGACCATAAGAAAAGAGGCGGAAGCTGAAGGCAAATTTATCCGCCAGTCAGGCGGACGCGGACAGTACGGACATTGCTGGCTGAGGGTTAAGCCGATTGAAGCGGTTGAGGGCGAGGAGCGTAAGAATTTTGAATTCAATAATGAAATTAAGGGTGGAGATATTCCAAGGGAATATGTTCCCGCGATTGAAAAGGGCGTTAAAGAGGCGATGGATAAAGGAATTTTAGCCGGGTATCAGCTGGTAAATATTAGCGCTACCGTATATGATGGCTCTTACCATGAAGTTGATTCTTCTGAAGCGGCTTTTAAAATAGCCGGCTCCATGGCTTTCCAAGCCGCTTGCAAAAGCGCCGATCCGGTCCTGCTTGAGCCGGTTATGGATATTGAGGTAGTAACTCCGGAGCAGTTCATGGGAGATGTTGTCGGCGATATAAACTCAAAGCGCGGGCAGGTGGAAGAGATGCGCGACCGCAATCAAATGAAAATTATCAACGCTAAAGTTCCGCTGGCCGAGATGTTCGGTTATGCCACCACGCTTCGCTCTATGACCCAGGGGCGCGCCAGCTACGCAATGGAATTAAGGGGATATGAAGAAGTGCCGAAAAATAAAGCGGAAGAAGTTATTAATTCTCGCAATGCATAATGTTGCGCGTTATAAGTTTCACGTTTGTAAGTTAAGGTTGACTTTTAGTTTAGGTAAGTTATAATTTTTATAGTTACAAATAAAATAAATAAAAATCCTATGCAAAGCCAATTTGAAAAAATTTTAAATTTAGTAAGGAGGACCGGCGACAAAATGGTTGTGGTTGATAAACATAATCCGGAAGCGGGATATGTAGTTATGAGTATAAAGGAGTATAAGAAGTTGATAGAAGACCAGAAGCCGTGGCTTGATGAGGATTTTTGCGAACCATGGGACCAGTCGTGGAGCGAGGATGATGAAGAAGATTTTGATGATGAGGATGATTTAGGGGAAGATTTTGAGTACGGTGAAGACGGTGAAATGTTTGAAAGCGAGCTAGATGGTGAATATGGAGAAAATGAACTGGAAAACAGGGTTCCTTTTCCTGAAAATGACTATAATATTAGCGAAGAAAATGAAAATCAGGAAAAACTTGACAATAATCAAGAGTATGGTAATATTGAGTATACTGAAAAAGAAGGTAAAAATAGAAGAAAATCAAGCAGATGGAGCATTGCCGACGAGATAAAAAATACAGGAGAAGATGTGTCTCCTAATTCGCCTTTTCCGAGTGATGATGATGACCGTTATTACCTGGAAACTATTTAAGTTGGAAAGTAAAAAGTTAAAAAGAATTATAAATTTTAATAATTTAAAGTAAACGGCTGGGTTGTAACTCCGAGTGCTCGGGGGCCGTAAAAGCATAATTATGACTGCACAATTTGAAAGAACAAAACCCCACGTTAACGTGGGTACAATTGGTCATGTTGACCATGGTAAAACAACTTTAACTGCGGCGATTTTAAAGGTTTTAAGCACCAAGGGCATGATTGCTTCCGATAAATCAGTTGATCAGATTGATGCCGCTCCTGAGGAAAGAGAGCGCGGCATTACTATTGCAACCGCCCATGTTGAGTATGAATCAGAAAGCCGGCATTACGCCCACGTTGACTGTCCCGGCCATGCTGATTATGTAAAAAACATGATTACCGGCGCAGCTCAGATGGACGGCGCTATCTTGGTAGTCAGCGCTACTGACGGCCCGATGCCCCAGACCCGCGAACACATTCTGCTTGCCCACCAGGTAGGCGTTCCTTATATCGTTGTCTTTTTGAATAAAGTAGACATGGTTGAGGATAAGGAGTTGATTGATTTAGTTGAGGAAGAGGTCCGCGATTTATTAAAGAAATATGAATATGACGGGGACAACGCGGTTATTATCCGCGGCAGCGCTTTAAAGGCGTTGGAAGATCCAAACGGCGAATACGGACAGGCAATTATGGATTTATTAAAAGCATTGGATGAAAAAATTCCTGAGCCGGTGCGCGATATTGACCAGCCATATTTAATGCCGATAGAAGATGTTTTCTCAATTGAAGGGCGCGGAACCGTAGTTACCGGAAGAATTGAGCGCGGCGTAGTAAAAACCGGTGAAGAAGTTGAAATAGTGGGTCTGCACGACACTACTAAAACTACTGTTACCGGCGTGGAAATGTTTAACAAAACATTAGACCAGGGCCAGGCGGGCGACAATGCCGGCATCCTGTTGCGCGGAACAAAGAAAGATGAGGTTGAGCGCGGCCAGGTTTTAGCCAAACCGGGAACAGTTACTCCCCACACTGAATTTGAATCTGAAGTTTATGTATTAACTAAAGAAGAGGGCGGACGCCACAAACCGTTTTTTAAAGGATATAAACCGCAATTTTATATCCGTACAACTGATGTTACCGGTGAAGTAATTCTGCCGGAAGGAACTGAAATGGTAATGCCGGGAGACACTATTAACTGCATGACAGTTAAATTAATTTCTCCTATTGCTCTTGAGGAAAAGCAGAGATTTGCTATCCGCGAAGGCGGACGAACTGTCGGCGCCGGAGTTGTTACAAAAATACTAAAATAAGTTAGCTTGATCCCATCTCTTGCAAGAGATGGGATTTGTGGTAATTTATTTACATTTAAAATTACATGGATACACAGGAAAAGACAAAAGAAACAAAAGATGAAATCAAGAATGGAGACGGCAAGCAGAAAATAAGGATAAAAATCCGCGCTTATGACTATAAGATTATTGATCAGGCCGCTAAGACGATAATTGACGGCGCTCAAAGAAGCGGCGCCCAGACTTTCGGGCCGATACCGTTGCCGACATCCAAGAAAAAATATACTGTCAACCGATCAACTTTTGTGCACCGTAAATCAAAAGAACAATATGAGATGCGGACCCATAAGCGTTTGATAGATATAATTGAACCGACAGCGCAGACAGTAGAGTTGTTGACTAATTTAAGTTTACCGGCCGGAGTTGATGTGGAAATAAAAATGTAAGTTCAAGGGTATTTGTACGGATTTAGATTGGCTTGGATGAATGCGAATGCCGCGAATTAACAATAATCAAAAGGATATTAATTATCATCAGAGCAACCCTTATTAGGAAGTGCTTTTATGAGAAGTTAATATAACAAGGAAATAAAAAAGCAACCCAATACAACTATAAAAAGTTAACCAAGATATCTATTCTGGTGCTTTGTTGTAAGGCCAGAATTTTTTTATTCCCTACGAACCTACAAATAGAATACAAATTTACAAACATCAGGTTTGTAAATTTGTAGATAATTTGTAAGTTCGTGGAAAATAAAAGTTTAATGAAAGAAATTATGAGATTTTTAATGGGTAGAAAATTAGAAATGACGCAGATTTTTTCCGAAGAAGGAACAGCGGCTCCGGTTACAAAAATACAGGCCGGTCCCTGCACAGTGGTTCAGGTAAAAAATACAGAAAAAGACGGATATACGGCTGTGCAATTTGGCTATGGAGAGAAAAAAGAGAAAAATATCGCCAAACCGCAGAAAGGCCATATGAAAGGATTGAAAAATTTTAGATACTTAAAAGAAATGCGGGTTAAAGATGAAAAACAGGAATTAAAGCGCGGCGATATCATTAATGTTTCAAGTTTCAGCGAGGGAGATAAAATACAAGTAACCGCAAATTCAAAAGGAAAGGGTTTTCAGGGCGTGGTAAAAAGATACGGCTTTCATGGAAGTTTAGCTACTCATGGACATAAGGATCAAATACGCATGCCCGGCTCTATTGGCGCAACCGGCCCAGCTCATGTATTTAAGGGGATAAGAATGGGCGGTCACATGGGGAATGAACAGGTAACTGTTAAAAATTTAGAGATAATAAAAGTTGACATTGAAAATAATATTATATATATAAAAGGCGCAGTTCCGGGAGCAAGGAACGGATTAGTTATTATTCAGGGGGAGGGCGAACTTCAAACAGTTGAAAGTCCAAAAGTCAATGAAGTTGAAAGTACGACGATGAGTGATGAAAAAAGTGAAATTCAAGAAACTGAGAAAGTAGAAAGTGAAAAGTTGAAAGTTGAAAGTACGACGACCGACGACGAAACCAAGAAATCCGCTCAAGCTGACGCTAAGGCGGGCAAGACTGAGAAACTGGAAGCTACTGACGAAGAAAAAGTTACAGAATCCTCCTCCGCCAAAGCTACGGAGGACAAGAAAAAGGAATAGAATTGTAAAATTGTTAAATTGTTACGTAAATAAAAATAAGTTTTGTAGCAATTTAACAATATAGCAATTTAACAATTTATATGAAAGTTAAAGTCTACAATCAAAAATGCGAAGAAATTGGAGAACAGGATCTTAATCCGGATATTTTTGGTTTGAAGATAAATGAAGCTTTAGTGCACCAGGCGGCGACTGCCCAGATGGCTAACCAGCGCCAGGTTTTAGCGCACACTAAAACCAGGGCTGAAGTCAGTGGCGGCGGCAAAAAGCCGTGGCGCCAAAAAGGAACCGGCCGAGCCCGGGCCGGCTCAAGCCGAAGCCCGATTTGGATCGGCGGCGGCATAACTTTCGGTCCGCGCAAAGACCGTAATTTTTCAAAAAAAATCAATGACAAAATGAAGCAAAAAGCGATTTTAATGGTTTTTTCCGATCGGGCAAAAAGCGATAAAATGGCAGTTTTGGATAAAATTGAATTAAAAGAAGCTAAAACCAAAAAAGCAGTTGAAATAATAAAAAATATCGAGAATAAAATTTTATCGGAAAAAGATAAAAAGGTTAAGAGAAGCGTTTTGGTTTTAATTGAAGATAAGAAGGAAGATGTAAAAAGGGCGATGGCTAACATAGAGGGAGCGAAGATGCTTAATTTAAATAATATTAATGTTGTAGATTTATTAAAATATCGTAATTTAATCTTAACGGCTGATGCAATTAAAAAAATAGAAGAAAGATACGGTAAAAATAAGATATAATATGAGCATATTTAAGAAAAAATCTGATGGAAAAGAAGATAAAAAGCCCGAAGTGAAAAAGGGCGAGGTTAAGGATGTGAAAGAAGAAAAAAAAGAAACCATAAAAAAAGAAAGTGAAAAGAAATCAAGCATGAAAGATTTATATGGCCAGGAAGAAGGCAAAAAGCGCTCCGGAAAAGGCGAGCAAGCAAGCAAAGGAAAATTCAGCCAGGCATATAAAGTTTTAGTCAGACCGCTTATAACCGAAAAAGCAGCTAATTTAGGAACAGAAAATAAATACGGATTTGTGGTTGACGGCGGAGCAAATAAAATTTCAGTAGCCAAAGCCATTGAGCAGGTTTATGGAATTAAACCGGTAAAGGTTAATATTATTAATATAAAGGGAAAAAAAGTAAGAAGCCGCCGTTTGATGGGAAAAAGAAAAGACTGGCGCAAAGCGATAGTTACTTTGCCAAAAGGCAAGAGCATTAATATATACGAAGGAGTCTAACCAATTAAAAATTAAAAATTACGAATTAACAATTAAAAAATTCGTAATTCGTAATTCATAATTGTTAATTGAATATATGGGAATTAAGAGAGTAAAACCAACTACACCAGGAAGACGGAAGGCGACTTTTGATGATTTTTCTGATATCACAGTTAAAAAACCCTTTAAAAAATTGATTAAAGCGAAAAAAAGAGCCAGCGGACGCAATGCCCAGGGGAAAATTACAGTTAGGCATCGCGGAGGAGGCGCTAAGCGCAATGTAAGAATAATTGATTTTAAACAGGATAAGTTTGATATACCGGCGGAAGTAAAGACCATTGAATATGATCCGAATCGCGGCGCGCGAATTGCTTTAGTATGCTATAATGACGGAGAGAAAAGATATATTATGGCTTGCGAGGGATTAAAAGTAGGCGATAAAATTATAACTTCATTGAAAAAGGAAGACATGAAAACAGGAAACCGCATGCCGTTAAAATATATTCCGTCAGGAATAGAGCTTCATAATGTTGAATTAGTTCGGGGCGCCGGCGGAAAATTGGCGCGCGGAGCCGGCAATCTTATTAAGTTGATGGCGGTTGAGGATGATAAGGCGCAGATTAAAATGCCTTCCGGAGAAATTCGGCTGGTAAAAAGCGATTGCCTGGCAACTATTGGAAAAGCAAGTAATTCAGATAAAAGATTAGTTAAATACGGCAAAGCCGGACGGAGGAGATATTTAGGAATTAGGCCGACTGTCCGCGGAAAAGCAATGAATCCGGTTGACCATCCGCACGGAGGCGGCGAAGGAAACCAGCCAATCGGCTTAAAAGCCCCGAAGACTAAATGGGGTAAAAAGGCAATGGGAGTAAAAACCAGAAAAAAGAACAGGCCATCGGATAAATTGATTATCCGCAGGCGCAAGTTTAAGAAAAGATAATAGACTATAGAATTTAAAATTAAGAATTATTAAATAATTATGTCCAGAAGTTTAAAGAAAGGCCCCTACGTAAACGAGGGCCTGATGAAAAAAATTAAAGAATTGAAGCCAGGAGATAAAAAGGTTATAAAAATATGGGATAGGGCTTGCGCCATAACACCGGAGATGGTAGGTTTTACCATTGGAGTTCATAATGGCCGCCAACACATTCCGGTTAATATTGTGGAGAATATGGTCGGACATAAATTGGGCGAATTCGCGCCTACCAGAAAATTTGTCAGCCATGGCGGAAAAAAAGCCAAAGAAGATAAAAAATAATAGAAACATCGCTCTACATATCAAAAAACAGTTACGATCCTTTAATGCGAATTCGTCATACGGATTTAAAGATACTCAGATGAATGCGAATGCCGCGAATAACAATTTGCAGTATTCGCATTCATCTGCGTCGGAATAAACCCGTGCAGAGAATTAGAATTAAAGGTTTGGCGGAATTATAAATCCGTATAAAGAAAATTGAACTATGCAGACATCAGCAAAAGCAAAATACATAAGAATATCACCCAAGAAAATTCGCTTGGTGGTTGATGTTGTCCGAGGAATGAAAACGGAAAAAGCAATAGAAGCTTTAAAGTTTATGAATAAAAGATCGGCCAAGCCGGTAATGAAGCTGATAAATTCCGCCATAGCCAATGCTGAGCATAATTTTGAGCTGGACAAGGACAATTTATTTATTAAGGAAATAAGAGTTGATGAAGCCCCTACCCTAAAGCGCTGGATGCCGCGGGCGCATGGAAGAGCGACTACTATCAGGAAAAGGAACAGCCATATTAATTTAATTTTATCAGAAATTAAAGACAGCGGAGAAAAAGAGGGTAGGAAACAGGAGGCAGATGCTCCTGTTAAGCTTGGAGATATGGGCAAAAAAGAAAAAGAGGAGGCAAAGAAAGAAATTAAACAAGAGAAGAAGGGGGAAGCGAAAAAAGAAAAAGCGGATATTTTTGATGAAGATAATAAAAATAAATCACAGGAAGTCATGAAAGAAATTAATGATCCCCGCCGTGAAGGTCGAGGCGGACATGCCAGAGCTGAGGGCGGTAAAAGGGGTTTTTCTTCAAAGATTTTCAGGAGAAAGAGCGGATAAACAGTAAAAAAGTTCATAAAGTTTAAATTAATTAATATGGGACAAAAAGTGCATCCAAAAATTTTTCGAACTGGAATAATCTACAGCTGGCCGTCTAAATGGTTTAGCAACAGGGGCAGTTTTGCTGAGAAATTAAAGCAGGATACCAGTATACGAAAATACATAACAAAGAAAATGCGGGAAGCCGGCGTTGATAGGGTTGATATTGAAAGGAGCGCGCACAGAATAGTTGTTGCCGTTTATACCGCAAAACCGGGCTTGGTTATAGGCCGGGGCGGAACCGGAGCTGATGATTTAAAAAAAGACATTAAGAGCAGGTTTCTGCCGAAATACAGGTTGAGCGATATCAATTTAAATATAAATGAGGTTGACCGGCCGAGCTTATCATCCCAGATAGTGATGCAGTCAATGATAATAGACCTGGAAAAAAGAATGCCTTTTAAAAGAGTAATGAAGCAAGCTGTCCAGCGAACCCAGCGCGCAGGAGCATTGGGAGTTAAGGTTATGGTAAAGGGGCGCTTGGGCGGAGCTGAAATTGCCCGGTCAGAAAAAATTGTAGCCGGTAAAATACCGTTGCACACATTAAGAGCTGATATCAGCTACTCCAGAGGAGTAGCCAGAACTACCTACGGAGCGATAGGAGTTAAAGTTTGGATATATAGAGGCGAAATTTTTTCTAAAGAAGATGAAAAAACAGGAGAAATTGTCGGCGGTAATAGATAAAAGATAAAAAACAGATGCTTAGCTAATTAGTTTATTAGTTAATACAAAAAAACTAAGCAACTAATTAGCTAAGCAACTAATTAATTAAAATGTTAGCACCAAAGAAGACAAAACATAGAAAATATTTTCAAATAAAGCCCAAGGGCAAGAGCGCGCGCGGAAATGAAATAAGTTTCGGCAGTTTTGGCATGAAAGCTTTAGAATCGCACTGGATAACCGCCCGCCAGATAGAATCAGCCCGCCGGGTAATGACAAAATATATGCAACGCGGCGGAAAAATGTGGATTAGAATTTTCCCCGATTTAGTAGTTACTAAAAAGAGCGGCGAAATTCCTATGGGAAAGGGAAAGGGCGACCCCGACCATTTTGTGGCGGTAGTGGAAAGAGGAAGGGTATTGTTTGAACTTGAAGGCATAAAAGAAGATATTGCGAAACAAGCTGTCCAGTTAGCGGGATATAAATTGCCGATCAAGATAAAGTTTATAAAGAAGTAAATAGAAACATCGTTTTATTTATCTAAAATAGTTGTGGGTAAATCAAGAGAAGTATAAAATATTCGAATTAATGTTTTGGCGGACTAATCAGTCCGTATAAAGAAACTTGAACTATGGATATAAAAGAATTAAAAAATAAATCAATAAAAGAGCTCCATAAGCTATTGGCGGACAACCGCAATAGATTGCGGGAGCTGCGTTTTAAGGATGGAGCCAAGCAGTTAAAAAATGTGCGCGATATCAGAAATTTAAAAAAAGAAATAGCGCAGATTTTAACTTTATTAAATAATAAGAAAAACGTAAAAGATATAAAAGTTGAATAATTAAATAAATATGGAAGACAAAAAAGAAGATAAAAAAATTATTAAAAAGAAAATCTTGAGAAAATTTCAGGGCGTGGTTGTTAGCGACAAGATGGATAAAACCATCGTGGTTAAAGTTGACCGTATTAAACAGCATCCGAAATACCACAAAAGTTTTATTATGAGCAAGAAATATAAAGTGCATGATGAAAGGGGCCAATACAAAGAAGGCGATAAAGTTGAATTCGCGCAGTGCCGGCCGTTAAGCAAGGATAAAAGATGGCGCGCGCTTTATAAATAAAGACCTAATACCAATATGATTCAAATGCAAACAATGTTAAAATTAGCCGATAATACAGGCGCAAAGAGGGTGCAATGCATCAAGGTTTTGGGCGGAAATAAAAAGCGCTATGCCAGAATCGGCGACATTATTACCGTTGCGGTCAAAGAAGCCGTTCCGCACAGCATGGTTAAAAAGGGCGATGTTTTACCGGCGGTAATTGTCCGAACCAGAAAAGAAATAAAGCGCAAAGACGGCGTCTGCCTTCGTTTTGATGAAAACGCCTGCGTAATAATTGATAAGAAAAACAAAGAGCCGAAGGGCACCCGCATTTTCGGGCCGGTAGCCAGGGAATTGCGCGATCGAGGTTATAACAAGATTATATCGCTGGCGCCGGAAGTTTTGTAGTAGAAATATCGCCATACCTATCTAAAACAGTTACGATTCTTTAATTCGAATTCGTTATACGTATCTAACAGGACGTGCAACTATCCGAATGCCCCAAATACTATTTATTCATCTTTAAATAGAATTTGCGGCATTCGCATTCATCCGAGTCATTATAGATAAGTACAACGAATTCGAATTAAAGGTTTGGCGAATTAATAAGTCCATATAAATTATCTTGAACATATGAAGATAAAAACAGGAGATAAAATTAAAATAATAGCAGGAAAAGATAAGGGTAAGACCGGAAAGGTGTTGCAGGTTTTTCCATCCCGAAATTTAATAAGCGTTGAGGGTAGAAATTTATTGATCAAGCATTTACGTCCTCGCCGGGAAGGAGAAAAGGGGCAGAGAGTTGAATTTCCAGCTCCATTTAATGCTTCAAACGCAATGTTAATTTGTCAGAAATGCGGTAAAGATGCTAAGGTAGGTTATAAGATTATTGAAAACGCAGGCGCGGAGGGCGCCAAAAAGCAAAAAAGAAAATCAAGAGTTTGCAAAGAATGCAAGCAGATAATAGATTAATATGAGGATAAAAGAATTATACCAAAAAGAAATATTGCCGAAGATGAAAGAGAAATTCGGATATAAGAATAAAATGGCCGTCCCTAAAATAATCAAGGTTACGGTTAATGTCGGCGTGGGAAGATTTTCCAAAGAAGAAGATTATTTAAAAGAAGCGGAAAACACCCTGATAAATATAACAGGTCAGAGGCCGGTCAGGGTAAAAGCCAAAAAATCCATCTCCGCTTTTAAAATCAGGGAAGGGATGATAGTCGGCATAAAAGTAACCTTAAGGAAGCAGAAGATGAATGATTTTATTGAAAAACTAGTTAATATAACTTTTCCCCGCAGTAAGGATTTTCGCGGCTTGTCTGCGAAAGGAATGGACCGCCGGGGTAATTTTTCCATTGGCTTGAAAGAGCATTTAGCTTTTCCCGAAATTCATCCAGATGCTGTTGATAAAATTCATGGTTTGGAAATATGCATATCCACTACCGCTAAAACTAAAGAAGAGGGGCTGGAGTTATTAAAACTGGCAGGATTTCCGTTTAAGAAAGAGGAACCAGCTTCCGCTAAAGTTCCGGCGGATAGGCAAAAATAATAAATTAATTAATATTAAATATGGCAACTAAAGCGCAAATATCAAAATCCAATAAGCATCCGAAGTATTCAAGCCGGATTGTTAATCGTTGCTGGCGCTGCGGCAGAAAGCACGGCTATATGCGGGATTTTAAATTGTGCCGCATTTGCTTCAGGGAGCTGGCCAATAACGCCGATATTCCCGGAATAAAGAAGTCATCATGGTAATAAAATAAAAATAATATAAAAGTAATATAATTTATTAAAAACTATGACAGATCCAATATCAGACATGCTAACAAGAATAAGGAATGCCCAGGCAGTTAAGAAAACTGAAGTGGTTTTGCCGTTTTCCAAATTTAAATATAATTTAGCCCAGCTGTTAGTAAAAGAGGGCTGGCTGCTTGATGCGGAAAAAATCAGCAAGGGGGAAAAGAGCGCTTTTGATGAAATCAGGATTAAGTTAAAGTACAAAAACAATGGCAAGCCGTTTATTTTAAGTTTAGAGAAAATAAGCAAGCCGGGACGGAGAGTGTACGCCGATTATAATAATCTGCCCTACGTTTTAAATAATTTTGGAATTGCCGTAATTTCTACGTCAAAGGGGCTGATGAGCAATAAGAAAGCTTACAAAGAAAAAATCGGAGGAGAGATTATTTGTGAAATCTATTAGTAGAAGTATCGTTTTACTTACTTAAAACAGTTGCGATCCTTTAATGCGAATTCGCTGTACGGATAAAAAAATACTCAGATGAATGCGAATGCCTCAAATAATAATATTCGCGGCATTCGCATTCATCTAGGAACTTATTGGTATGTACAAAGTATTTGCATTAATGGTTTGGCGGACTAGTTAGTCCGTATAAAGAAACTTGAATACATATGTCACGTTTAGGAAAATTACCAATTGAAATACCGGAAAAAACTGAAGTAAAAATTCAGGATGATTTTATAATAATAAGGGGGCCAAGGGGGGAGTTAAAACAGAAATTAAATCCACTGGCTAAAGTTGAAATAAAGGATAAAGAGATAATAGTTAGCGTAAAGGACGAAAAAGATAAAAAAAGCCGGGCCACATGGGGTTTGTTCCGCCAACTGATAAATAATATGGTAACCGGAGTCAATGAACATTTTGAAAAAAAATTAGAGATAAACGGAGTCGGCTATCGCGCTGCCGTATCCGGAAATAATTTAACTTTAAATGTCGGTTATTCGCATCCGGTTAACTATAAGCTTCCTGAGGGAATTTACGGCAACGTAGAGAAGAATGTTATCATTATAAGCGGGGCTGATAAGCAGCTGGTGGGGGAGGCGGCCGCTCAAATAAGAAAAATAAGAAAACCTGAACCGTACAAAGGCAAGGGGATAAAATATATTGACGAAGTAATCAGACGCAAGGTCGGCAAGGCCGCGGCATCAGGATCTAAATAAAAATATGAGTAAAGAACAAAAGAAAATCCAAAAAAACAGGTTGCAGCGTAAAATCAGGACAAGGTCAAAAATATCGGGCACGGCAGAATGCCCCCGGTTAAGCATGTTTAAAAGCAATGTTGGTTTTTATATCCAGCTGATAGACGACGATAAAGGAAATACTTTAGCCAGCGTAAATTTAAAAGAAATAAAAAGCAAGGGAAATAAAACGCAGAATTGTGAAGCTGCCGGAAAATTACTGGCAGAGAAAGCGGTTAAAAAGGGGATTAAGCGGGCAATTTTTGATAAAGCGGAAAATAAATACCACGGTCGGACAAAGGCGGTTGCCGAGGCGGCGCGCGCGGCCGGTTTAAAAATATAAGAATATAAATAATTATATGGATGATAAAAACGAAAAATTAAATAATCAATCTGAAGATAAAAAAACGGACGAAAATAAAGCGCCGGCTGTTGTCTTGGATAATGCTGATACTGCGAGCAACGAGCAAAGCCCCAAACAAAAAACAGGTGAAAGAAAGGACAGCAAATTTTCCGGAAGGCCATTTAAAAAAAGAAAACGGGATGACAGGTTTAGTAAAGGAGAAAAGGATGAATTTGAACAGAAAATTATACACATAGCCCGCGTTACCCGCGTTATGAAGGGCGGAAAAAGAATGCGTTTCCGCGCCTGTGTCGCAGTTGGAAATAAAGCCGGAAAAGTCGGCATTGGACTGGCAAAATCAGCTGATGTAACCGCCGCCATTACCAAAGCGGTTGACCAGGCAAAGAAAAAAATAGTTAATGTGCAGATTATAAAGGGGACAATCGCCCATGAATTAAACCATAAATTTGGAGCGGCAAAAGTTATGCTTAAACCAACCAAGCAGGGAACCGGTATTATTGCCGGCGGGTCAGTTCGCATTATTTTAGAGCTGGCCGGCATAAAGAATATTGTCGGTAAAATTTTAGGCACCAACAATCCGGTTAATAATGTTAAATGTACGGTTGAAGCTTTAGCTAGCCTAAAACACGTTGATGTTCCGAATAATCAGCCTAAGATTGGTAATAAGAATTTACAAAAGGATGGTGAAGATAAAGACAATAAGAAGAATATTTAATAACTTTTCACTTTTAACTAATAAATATGCCACTAAGTTTGCATACAATTAAACCGGCCAAGGGCGCGACTAAAAAACGAAAAAGAGTCGGGCGGGGCAACGCTTCCGGGCACGGCACCTATAGCGGCCGTGGCCAAAAAGGACAGCGCTCCCGCAGCGGCGGAAAATCAGGATTAAAACGCAAGGGAATGAAGCAGATATTGCTGCAAACTCCTAAGTTGCGCGGTTTTAAGAGCGATAAGCCGAAAAACCAACCGGTGAATTTGAGCGATTTGAATAAAAATTTTAAAGACGGAGCCAAAATAAATCCGAGTGTTTTGTTAAAGCTTAGATTAATTGATACAATAAAAGAGCCGGTAAAGATTTTAGGAAAAGGCGAGTTGAAGATTAAAAATTTAGAGTTTAGTGATGTGAAATTAAGCAAGAGCGTTGAAGAGCAGTTGAAAAAGATGGGCGGAAAAGTTAAAAAATAAATATTTTATTATATATTTAAGTAAGTATCCGTATATTTGTAAAAGATTAGCAATTCGTAGGATAAGGAATTTACATAAAATCACATATGCTCCAAAAAATTTCACAAATATGGAAGGCAAAAGATTTAAGGAAAAATATCCTTTTTGTTTTGGGTATGCTCGCTATATTTAGGTTTGCAGCCCATGTTCCGATTCCGGGAGTTGATGCCAGCGCTTTAAAAGAGCTTTTTTCCTCAAACCAGATTTTAGGCTTAATGAATTTATTCTCCGGCGGCGGCATGGAGAATTTTTCAGTTGTAATGATGGGAGTCGCTCCGTATATTACCGCTTCAATTATTATACAGCTGCTCGCGATGATAATTCCGTCGCTGGAAGAGATGCAAAAAGAAGAGTCCGGGCGCAAGAAAATAAACATGTGGACTCGGTATCTGACGGTGCCAATGGCCGCGCTGCAGTCATACGGAATGATAGCCATACTGCGCTCATCCCAGTTGGGAATTTTGGCTGATGTAAGCGCTGTGCAATTAACTTCAATGATAACTATTATTACCAGCGGCACTGTATTTTTAATGTGGATCGGGGAGTTAATCTCCGAGAAGAATATCGGCAACGGAATTTCGCTGATGATTTTTGCCGGAATTATCGCCGGGCTTCCGTCGGCGATACAACAGACAATTATCACTTTTGACGCTTCGCAATTATTCATAATCATTGGTTTTATTGCCATTGCTTTAATAACAATTGTCGGAGTAGTTATTATAAATGAGGGCCAGCGCAACGTTCCGGTGGTTTACGCCAAACAGATAAGGGGGAATCGGATGTACGGCGGAACCTCGAGCCATCTGCCCCTGCGGGTTAATATGGCCGGAGTTATGCCGATTATTTTTGCGATTTCAGTTGTTTTATTTCCGCCGATGATAGCCCAGTTTTTTATCCACGCCAGAAGCGCCTGGATATCGAACCTGGCAGAATGGACGATTACTTTCTTCAACAACCAGCTTATTTACGGAATTATATATTTCGTTTTAGTATTCGGCTTCACATATTTTTATACTGAAGTCATTTTCCATCCCGAACGGATTGCGGAAAATTTGCAAAAGCAAGGCGCTTTTATCCCCGGAATAAGGCCGGGCAAGCACACGGAAGATTATTTAAGCAAAACTACCTACAAAATTATTTTTCTCGGCGCCTTGTTTTTAGCATTGATTGCTATTTTACCGTTAATTATGCGCTACTTCACCGGAATCCAATCGTTAGCTCTGGGAGGCACCAGCCTGCTTATTGTAGTCGCGGTTGTTATTGAAACTGTGAAGCAGATTGAGTCGCAGTTGATGATGAGGGAATATGAGGGATATTAATTAGTCCATAAAGTCAAAAGTTAAAAAGTTAAAAGTACGCCCGAAGGGGCGTTTTTGTTTAGTTTGACTTTTTTGATAAAATAGGATAGTATGATTAATCACATATTATGTCATAGGCCTAACAAGGTCAGAAGGAGCGGTGAAGTGAGCGAAAAAACCATTCTAGTCGTTGATGACGAAACGATGGTCATTAATGTAACCTCTGCAATCTTACGGTCTGAGGGCAATGTTTGCCTTACAGCCACAAACGGCCAAGAGGGTTTGGAAGTTTTCTTGGAACATTGCGATGGAATTGCAATGGTTGTAACCGACCTTAATATGCCCAGAATGAACGGCGTTGAGATGGCTAGGGCCATTAAGGAGATGAAGCCGGAGGTGAAAATTATCTTCGTATCCGGCCTAGCTGCTGACTTTGACGTTGATTATCTTCGGACATTAGGATTTATTTTACAAAAGCCATTCACCCCTAATCAGTTGTTAGAGCTTGTTAGGAGATATTTGCAGGAGCTTTCTTTTTAGGAGAGCTTTTGAGAGTGGTTCTTTGGATATGAGATGGCGTTGCTTGTGCAGTTTGCAGAAGTGGCGCTTTTTTTATTTGTGCAAAAATCTTAAATTTGGTAAAATAAAACTACGAATTACAAATTAAATACAAATTTACAAATATTGTATTTGTAGATTTGTAGAATATTTGTAATTTGTAGGAGTTAAATTATAATACAAGATATAAACTAAATATAATTATATGAAAAATATCAACATTCCCATGGATGTTCCCAAGGCGCAGGAAAAGGAATATATTAAAAATTTTAAATTAGCAACTTGCGGGACCGGCCGGATGATGATGATGGCCGGCGACCAGAAGGTTGAGCATTTAAACGATGATTTTGTCGGGCGGGGGATTCCCAAGGAAATAGCCGACCCGGAACATTATTTTAAAATTGCAGACAAAGCCAAAATCGGCGTGTTTGCGACCCAATTAGGTTTAATTGCCCAGTATGGACGCGATTATCCAAACATTCCATATTTAATAAAAGTAAATTCACGCACGAATTTATTTACCGGAAAGTACGGCGACCCCTTCAGCAACCGCTGGGTTGAAATGGACGCTATTATAAAATTTAAAAAAGAAAGCGGGTTGAATATTGTCGGCGTCGGCTATACGATTTATATCGGCTCTTCTCATGAATCAGAAATGTTTAGCCAGGGCGCTCGCATAGTGCATGATGCGCATTGCGCCGGTATGATGGCGGTGATTTGGATGTATCCGCGCGGCAGAGCGGTAAAAAACGAAAATGATATTCATTTATTAGCCGGCGGAGCCGGAGTAGCAACTTGTTTGGGCGCTGATTTTGTCAAGACTCATTACCCCTATGGAGGAAATAATAAAAGAACCGCTAATGCTTATAAAGAAGTTGTTGACGCGGCCGGGCGAACCGGCGTAATTTGCGTTGGCGGAGATAAAAAAGAAACTAAGAAATTTTTACAGGATATTCATGACCAAATTCATATTGCCGGCACTCGCGGAAACGCAATCGGCCGGAACATATATCAGCGTCCCTTGGACGAAGCGATAAGAATGGCGAACGCGATTTCAGCTATATCCTTGTATGACTATTCAGCTGAAGATGCTTACAGTGTGTTTTTAGGGAAGAAGACGATTAAAAATTCATGCCAAGCTTTATAATAATATGAGCGAAGAAAT
>JBAZGH010000014.1:19069-23003 GCA_041652935.1 Patescibacteria group bacterium
AAATATCCCAAAAAACAATTGAATATTTTTTAGAGCAACACCAAATTTCCGACCCGGACCAGAAAGCGAAAGTTCTTCCGGCGATAACCGATATTGTCTATGAGTACAATATGAATGTGGTAGAGTACGAAAAAGAAGAGGATGAGTACAAAAAAAAGAAAATAACAGAAGAATTGAAAGAAACGGAGAGTAAAATTGGCGAAATGATAAAGGAGGCCTTGGGGAGTTAGAAAGTAGAAAGTTAAAAAGTTAGATAGTACGAAAAAAAAGATAGCATTTTCAATTTTATAAAACTTTTAAATTTTCTAACTTTTAATTTAGTATATGAAATTAAATTTTAAACCAGCAGTTTTAATAGTGCTTGACGGTTTTGGAATTGCCCAGCCGAGTTCATCCAACGCAATTTCATTGGCCGAAAAGCCCTTTTTTAATTCTTTAATCAAGGGTTATCCCAGCGCCCTGCTTGAGGCGTCCGGTTTAAGCGTGGGCTTGCCTTTTGGGGAAGTCGGCAATTCAGAGGTGGGGCATCTAACCATAGGATCAGGCATGCTTCTACTGCAGAGTTTCCCCCGCATTAATGAATCAATTTCCGATAACAGTTTTTTTGAATTAAAAGCGTTGCGGGAAGCTTACGAAAGGGTGAAAAACGGCAAGGGCAAGCTGCATTTAATAGGCATGATCGGCAGGGGAACAGTCCATAGCTCGCAAAGCCACTTGGAGGTGTTGATCGCTTTTGCCAAAGAGAGAAAGATAGGCGATAAATTATTTCTGCATTTATTTTTAGACGGGCGCGATACCCCCAAAGATGCCGGGAAGCAAGCGATCGCGGAAATTTTAAATTTTTGCCGGCAGGAAGAAGCCGGCCATGTTGCCAGCATCGGCGGACGGTATTACGGCATGGACCGGAATAAAAATTGGGACAGGATAGAAAAAGCTTATCAGGCAATTGTAAACGGCCAATCGGAAAAAATAGGCGCTGATCCGATAAAATTAATTGAAGATTCATACGCCGCTGAAGTTTATGATGAAGAATTGCTGCCGGCGGTTTTGCAAAGCCGGGACAATAAGCCGATGGCGGAAATTGAAGACGGCGATTCAGTTGTATTTTTTAACTTCCGGGCCGACAGAGCGCGCCAGCTTACACAAAGCTTGGTTGAGCCGGATTTTGATAAATTCAGCGTGAAAAAATTCAACGATCTATATATTGCGACTTTTACGGAATATAAAAAAGATTTGCCGGTTAATGTTTTGTTCCCTACGGAAATAATAAAAAATCCACTGGCAAAAATTTTTGCTGATAATAATTTAACTCAACTGCATATTGCTGAAACTGAGAAATATGCCCATGTTACCTTTTTTTTAAACGGCCGGGAGGAAAAGCCGTTTGCCGGAGAAGAGAGAATTCTTATTCCGTCGCCCGCGGTAAAATCTTATGACGAAAAGCCGGAGATGTCCGCCCTTGAAGTAGCGCAGAAAATAACAGAGGCGGTTCAAAGCGATAAATTTGATTTTATCGCCGTCAACTTTGCCAATGCCGACATGGTCGGCCATACTGGAAATTTAGACGCGGCTGTTCAGGCGGCGCAGACGGTTGATAAATGCCTAGCGCAAATAATTCCTGAAATCGTAAAAAAAGGAGGAGCGGCTTTTATCGTCGGCGACCACGGAAACGCGGAGGAGATGTTTAACTACACTACGGGCGATATAGACAAAGAGCATAATATGTCTCCCGTGCCCTTCATAGTCGTTGCCGATAAATTTTCAGGCCAGCCGAATCCAAACATAAAAAATGACGATTTGTCATCCTTAATCCCTTCGGGAATTTTAGCCGATGCCGCCCCCACAATTTTAAAGGTTATCGGCCTGGAGCAGCCGCCGGAAATGTCAGGCAGGTGCCTGATAGAATAATGGCAGTTTTTTTGCTATAATAACTATATGTTAAGAAAAAGGATAAAAATTACGCTTATTTTAGCGGTTATTTTAATAGTAGTTGCCGGAGGAGGATACTATTTTTTAAGGGCGCTTAAAAAGTCGGTTGAATATACGACTGCGAAAGTTGAGCGCGGATTATTAACAAAGAGCGTGGAGGCAACGGGAAAGATTGAATCGGTTGACCGGATTGAGTTAAATTTTAAAACTTCCGGCAGGATTTATTCTGTTTTAGTTGATTCCGGAGACCGGGTCGCCAGGGGGCAGATTTTAGCCCAGCTTGAGGCAGGCGCACTGCAAAGCCAAGTCAGCAATGCGCGCGCCCAGATAGCGCAGGCAAAAGCCGATTATGATAAATTACTGGCTGGCGCATCCGGCGAAGATATAAAAGTTACCGAAGATACGGTAGAGCAGAAAAAACAGGATATTATTACTGCCGAAAATAATTTAGAAACTTTGAAATCAAAGCGCGATACCGAATTATTTAATTTAAAAGATTCTACTTTAACCACCGCGTATAGTGAATTGATATCTGCCCAAGGAGCGGCTGAGGAAATTGATAATACGCTTGATGACCCGGACGCGCAGAGCACTTTATCTTCAAGGAATTCAGGCCTGTTGGATGGAGCAAAGAATCTGGAGATAAGCGCCAATAGTTTAATCAGCGCCGCATTATTAAGCGTTAATAGCTTAACCGCAGATTTTTCCGATTTGGCAATTTCAGGCGCTATTGTAGATACTAAAACGGCTCTGCAAAAGACAATGGACGCGCTCTCTAAGACAATGGATGTTTTATTAGCCACTAACACATCCAGCGATTTATCAGAGGCAGAACTTGATGCTTTAAAGACAAATATTAAAACCCAGCAAACAACCATCAGCGCTTCCAAAGCCAGCGTGCAGTCGGCGGAAAGCTCTTGGACAAATAAAATCGCTTATTACGAGGATTTAGTTGCTTCTACTGAGAATTCAATAACTGCAAACGAGGCCGCGTTAAAAGTGGCGGAATCGCAGCTGGAATTGAAAAAGTCTCCGCCGCGGCAGTTTGAAATTGATTCAGTCAAAGCGAGAGTTGACCAGGCCGAAGCATCTTTAAATTTAGCGCTTGCCAATTTAGGCGATACGATAATCAAATCTCCCATTGCCGGAGTTATTACAAAAAAGAATTTTAATGCTGGAGAGCAGTCTTCATTGAGTTCTCCGGTATTGGAAATGATAGGGGAGTCAACTTTGCAGATCGAGGTTGATATCTCCGAGTCTGACATTGCCGACATTAAAGCGGGGCAGCCAGCGGAAGTTACTCTGGACGCGTTCAGCGACGAAGAGGTATTTTTAGGGACGGTAAGTTTTGTGAATCCGGCCGAAACTGTTATCCAAGATGTTGTTTATTATAAAATAAAAGTCCAGCTTGATGAGCAATATGATGAAATTAAGCCGGGCATGACCGCTAACGTTAAAATTATTACCGCTGAAAAAGAAGATGTTTTATTTGCTCCTTTCAGGGCGGTAAAGGCAAAAAACGGCGATAAATACGTTGATGTTTTGATAAATAATATGCCGGAACAAAAAATAGTTGAAACCGGACTTCGCGGAGATGAAGGAATTGAAATTTTATCAGGGGTTGGGGAAGGAGAAGATGTGGTTACTTTTGTTAAAGAAAATTAGTTTTTTTGTCATTCTGAGGAGCGAAGCGACGAGGGATCTATTACAGATTCTTCGCTCCCTGCGGTCGCTCAGAATGACAAAAAATACAAAAAATCTAATAGAAATAAAAAATCTTCATAAACAATATGAAACAGAGGGGGTCGTGACTAAAGTTTTGCACGGCCTCAATTTTGATATTAAAGAAGGGGAGTTTTTGGCGATTATGGGACCCTCTGGTTCTGGAAAATCAACACTGATGCATATCCTAAGTTTTCTTGACCGTCCGACTGAAGGGCAGTATTTATTCAAGGGACAGGAAACTGCTAAATTTGACGATATAAGATTAGCAGATTTGCGCAAC
>JBAZGH010000015.1:0-22488 GCA_041652935.1 Patescibacteria group bacterium
AGGAAAACAGGGGCGTTTTCGCCAGAACTTGCTTGGAAAGCGCGTTGATTATTCCGGGCGTTCAGTTATTGTTATCAATCCAAAGTTAAAGCTATATCAATGCGGCTTGCCGAAAAAAATGGCGCTTGAGCTTTTTAAGCCGTTTATAATTTCAAAATTAATCAAACAGGAAATCGTGCATAATGTCCGCAGCGCTTCCCGTTATATTGAGTCTGCATCTGATGATGTCTGGGATATTTTAGAAAATATAATTAAAGACGCCTATGTAATGCTTAATCGCGCCCCGACATTGCATCGCTTGGGCATTCAGGCCTTTAAGCCAATATTAATTGAGGGTAAGGCCCTGCAAATTCATCCCCTGGTTTGCGCCGCCTTTAACGCTGATTTTGACGGCGATCAGATGGCCGTCCATGTTCCGCTTACTAAAGAAGCAAATGCCGAAGCTAGGGATTTAATGCTGGCCAGCCATAATTTATTAAAGCCGGCTACCGGCAGTCCCATAGTAACTCCGTCCCAGGATATTGTCTGGGGATCATATTATCTTACCAGTGAAATAAGAAAAGCAGAGGGAAAAAGAATGCCCCTGCTTTCTGACGAAGAAGAGGCTGTAATAGCTTACGAAAGCGGGCAGATCGGCCTGCAGGAGTTAATTAAAACCAGGGTGAGATTAAGCAGCCGCAAGACGGAAATTATGGAAACAACTGCCGGTAAAGTTATTTTTAACAGCATTTTGCCGGAAAAATTGCGTTTCATAAATAATGTAGTCATTAAAAAGGATTTAAACCAAATTATTAAAGATTGCCTTTATCTGTACGGCGAAGACAGGACGGTACAGTTGGTTGATGAGATGAAAGAGCTGGCTCTAAAATATATTACCAAAAGCGGACTATCATGGGGCATGGGCGATCTGCCTGATATGCCGGAAAGAGATAAGATGATAGAGGAATCAAACAAAAGGGTGGAGTTAGTTCAGGAGCAATATGAAGAGGGTTTATTAACAAAGAGCGAGCGCTACGCTAAAATTGTGCAAATATGGACCGAGACCAAAGACAGGGTTTCCGATATTATCAAAGATAAAATTGATCCATACGGATCGGTCAATTCAATGATCCAATCGGGCGCCCGCGGTTCGCTGGCTCAGTTGACCCAGATCATCGGTATGAAGGGGCTGGTAACATCTCCATCCGGAGCTATTATAGAGCTGCCGGTTAAAGGCAACTTTAAAAAGGGATTTGATATTTTGGAGTATTTTATCGCCACCCATGGAGCCAGAAAAGGATTATCCGATACGGCGCTTCGCACCGCTAATGCCGGTTATTTAACTCGGCGCTTAATTGACGTTGCCCAGGACATGATTATTACCTCGGAAGACTGCAAAGCATCCGATGGCCTTGAGTTTACCCAGGAAGAAAGCGAACAGCTTGGAACCACCTTGCTTAAGAGGATTACCGGTAGATTTTTAGCAGAAGATTTAAAAAATGAGAAAGGAAAAGTATTGGCAAAATCCGGCGATTTAATAGATGAAGAAGTATTTAAAAAAATAGAAAAAGAAATAATTCCTAAGGCCGTTGTCCGCAGCCCCTTGAATTGTAAAATTGAAAAAGGGATTTGCGCCAAATGTTATGGGTATGACTTAAGCTATAACAAGCTCGTAAAAATGGGAGCCGCCGTGGGAACAATGGCCGCCCAGTCCATTGGCGAACCGGGCACCCAGCTTACCATGAGAACATTCCATACTGGAGGCGTTGCCGGCCAGGATGACATTACCCAAGGTCTGCCCAGGGTTGAGGAAATATTTGAGGCCCGTCCGCCTAAGCGCAAAGCTTTTGTGGCTGATGTTGACGGAGAAGTTAGGGTTGAGGCAATGGACAGGCAAATTGAAGATGGAAGGGGGAAGGTTATTGCCCAGAACATTAACTCTAAAATAATAAAAGTTATTTATAAGGGGATAGACAGCGATAAATATTATTTTGCCGAAACAGCCCGTGATGTTTCAGCGGCTGAAGCTGAGAAGGGCGAAGTTAAAACTCCCAAGAAGAAGCTAAAACCTGAAATAACCGTTAAAGATGGGGAAGAAATAAAGCGGGGACAGACATTATTTAAGATAGCAAATGTTGAGATAAAAGCTAAGCGCGCCGGAACGGTTAAAATCAATGATAAGTATATTAAAGTAAGCTTTGAAGCTGATAAAATAAAAGAGTTTATTGTTCCCAAGGGCTATGGCATTTGGATTAATGACGGCGATAAGGTTAAAAAGGGCGACCAATTAACCGAGGGCAGTTTGGACCTGCAGCAGTATTATTTCCTTTGCGGCCGTTTATTGACTCAAAAGTATATTATTCATGACATTCAATACGTTTATTCCTCCCAGGGGCAGCCGCTTAATGACAAGCATACTGAAATTATCGTGCGGCAGATGTTTTCCCGCGTATTAGTCAAGGATCCGGGAGATACTGATTTATTGCCGGGAGAGATAGTAGAGATAGGAATTTTTGATAAGACCAACAGGAAAACAAAATCAGCAAATAAAAAGCAGGCGACTGGCGACTGTTTGTTAATGGGCATGACCAAAGCGTCGCTAACAACCAACAGCTTCCTGTCAGCCGCTTCTTTCCAGGAGACCGCCCGGGTATTGATTGACGCGGCGGTTACCGGGAAAATAGACCCGTTGGACGGCTTAAAAGAGAATGTTATAATCGGGCGCTTGATTCCAGTCGGAACAGGTTTTAACGTTAGAAAAAAGAAAGATTAAATTTAAAAGATTATAAATAAAAAGAGCGATTCTTCGCAGAATCACTCTTTTTATTGTTTTTTTGTTATTAAATCAATATAACCGCCCGTTTGTAGATTTATTTCATCGGCCATTCCCGCGTTTATCTCCAAAACATATTTAGCTTTCTTGTCCGGTTTGATTGCCGGGCATTTTTGTTTATTATCGCAGGGTTGAAAATTTTTACTTATAAAAATAATTTTTTGATTTTCATCAAGCCATATCATGTCCAAAGGAATAAGCATGTTTTTCATCCAAAATTTATGTTCGCCAATTTCGGGAAAAATAAAAAGCATCCCTGAATCGGGAGCTAAATTTTCGCGGTACATCAGCCCTTGCACCCTCTTATCATTAGTATCGGCTATTTCCACCCCAAAGCATCTATCGCCGAAACACGCCTGTTTTTTATTATTTTCTTCCTCTGTTTTAGTTATGGGGCTGCCGCAACCGGCTAAGAAGATTAACAGTAAAATAATAAATATTTTTTTCATACGAATTATCCGTCCGCCGGAATAGACTCTAAAATATTTTCTTTTTTTATTTTTTGCAATTGGGCGATGAATTTTCCGCCGTCCAGAATTTCCAGCAGCAGCGGCTTTCTGTTTTTGTCAACATGGATTAAGAAGTTCCCCAGCTCCACCACATGGTTTATTTTTCCTTTAGCTAATTCTACGGAAATTAGATTTGATTCCAAATCATGGTGCATAAATTTAAGATTTAATCGGATAAAAAGTCACAACTTTATTTAAATCACCCTCTTTTTTCATTATTACTTTAATTCCCAATTTTTCAATATGCAGATACTTTCCCTTGGCTTGTGTTTTTTTAGGCAGTTTAATAACATCTTCAATTTCTTCTTTAGTAATAAAAACACCGTGCTTATTCAAAACATCAAATTTTTTGTCGGCATATTTAGTAAAATAAATCATAATGATTCTGCCAGAAAAGCATCAATAATTTTAAAAAATGTCTCTTTTGGTATTTCACCCTCTATTTTATTTCCGTTGATAAACCAAGTAGGCGTGCCCTTCATATTTGCCTCTTGGGCGGCAAGAAAATCAATTTTTATTTTATTCAAGTATTTCTGGCTTTTCAGGCATTCATTAAATTTGCTGGCATTTAGGCCGATTTTAGAGGCGATTTGGCTGATATTTTCCGCTGGATTATTATTTTGGAAAAAAGCGTCATGCATATACCAGAATTTATTTTGTTCATTGGCGCATTCGCTCGCTAGCGCCAGCACCAAAGAATCTTCCTGAATCACCGGATAATGCCTGAATATTATTTTAACCGAGTCTTTATATTTTAAGGACATTTCCCGGACGGTTGGATAGGAAGCTTTGCAGTAGGGGCAGTTAAAGTCAGCGAATTCAACAATAGTTAATTTCGGGTTGCTGGCGCCGGTATAGGCGCTGGCGCTATTTTCCATTTCATAGGGCCCCGGTTTTAAAAGGGCTTTTTGCCATTGTTCGTCCAGTGAAATTTCACCCGATTTTATTTTTTTTATCAATGAATATGTGTAAAATCCAAAAGTTGACAGCGATACTAAAATGATAAATAATAGAATAACCAAGAAAATTCCCCACGGTTTTTTGTACCATTTTTTTGTTGGTATCTGAGCATTAATTTGATTATAGTTGCTATTTGCCATGTTTAAGCGTTTAGATTATTATTAAGATACTATCCCACAAATCTACAAATCAGCTACGAATATCACAAATTCTAATAGTGATATTCCGTAGCACATTTGTATTATTTGTAGCTGATTTGTAGATTTGTGGGATTTAATATTATTATAACAAAAAAGGAGGTTTTATGAAAATAAGCGAAGAAGAAATAGAGCGACATAGTAAAAAAATAAAAATCAAGGACAAACGAAAAAGAAAAAAAATGAGAGTCAGCGGAGCTAGCGTAAAAAAGTTAAATTCCATAATTAGTAAAAAATAAAAAGTAAGAAGTTAGGGAGCGTACTTTCTAACTTTTTACTTTTTACTTTTAACTTAATACAATGCAAGCAGTTATTTTAGCGGCCGGAAGGGGGGTGCGCATGCAGCCATTAACTTACGATGTGCCAAAACCGATGATAAAGGTTGCCGGCAAGAATTTAATTGAACATAAACTGGACCAGCTGCCGGACGGAATTGAAGAGGTTATTATTATAATCGGTTATTTAGGCGATCAAATTGTTGATTATTTTGGCGATGAATATCGGGGCAGAAAGATAGTTTATGTTGAACAAAAAGAATTACTGGGAACCGGCAGGGCTTTATGGCTCGCAAAAGATAAAATTCGCGGAAAATTTATCAGCATGATGGGAGATGATATTTATTGCAAGAGAGACTTAGAGAAATGCTTCAGCCATGACTGGGCGGTGTTAGTTAAAAAAATACAGGGTCCGACCAGCGGCGGAAAAGTTGTTTTAAATAGCGACGGCCATTTAGCGGAAATTATTGAGGGTGTGCATAACCACAATAGCGAGCATTTAATGAATATCGGTTTATTCGTAATGCAGCCGGAGATTTTTAATTACGAATTGGAAAAATTACCCGGTAAGGAAGAGTGGGGACTGCCGCAGACTTTAGTAAAAGCCGCCCAGGATTTTAACGTAAAAATAGTGCCCGCCAGTTTTTGGCAGCAGGTGACCGATGTTGATGATGTCAGGAATTTAGAAGAGATACTTAGAACACGTAAAACAGTAAACAGTAACCAGTAACCAGTAACCAGTAACCAGTAACCAGTAACCAGTAACCAGTTTTATATTTATATAGAAATAAAAAAATACCTCAAATTAAAAGGTATTTTTTATTTTGTAATTATATTATAAATTTGAAATTAGCCACTCGCCGTTATCCTGCTGTTTTAACGTAACATTGAATGCCGCGTATCCATTGTTAAATGAAACGCTGGCAGAGTAGGTTTTACTTGCGCTTCCATTACCCGTTAGTGATGCGTTTAATAATAGGTCAGCAAAAATTGATCTGCCCTCGCTATTTAGGGAATTTAAAGTATATTCAATTGACGGCTGTATATCAGGGGTAAAATAATTCAAGGCAACGCCGGTTGAACCGGAAGCGATAGAACGAGCGGCTGATGACATTATGTTTGATGAGGATGGGGTGCTGGAGTAGCTTGGGGATGGTGTTGGGGCTGAGTTAGGGGCTGGCGTTGACGGACTGGCCGGTGATATTTCCGCCGGATTATCTTCAGGTTCTTCCGGCTGCAAAATTTCAGGGTTATTTAAGGAGTTTTCCGATTCAATATTCTGCGCTGTTGAATTTCCAATAATAATTTTTTCCAGATTAGCGTTATTTATGCCCAAGCTTAAATTTTGAAAAATAGCCATAGTATTTTTTCTAGTGGTTTCATATTTTTTACCGTCAGCCGGATTCACATACCAAATTCTGCCTCCGTCTTCAACCTGCAATAAAAATTTTCCTTTTAGGCGGTTTGCTGTGTTAGTATCAATTTGAGCTTTTCCCATTCCAAAGATTCTATATCCAAATTGCGCTTCTGTTTTATCACTGTATCCATCACCGTCCGAATCATAATTTTCCGTCAAAAAATTTATATCGGTTGGAATTTTATCCAAATCATAGTTTGTTATGCCCAGCGCGAAAGAGCGGAAAATATCAATTGAATTTTTTGAGGTTACGGCATAGCGCTTTAAGTCCGCCGGATTAACATACCAAATTTTCCCACCATCCTCAACTTGCAGAAGCAATTTGCCGGCCAGCCCTTTTGCCAGCGCGTCATCGTCGGCATTTATTTTTTTAGTGCCGGCAAAAATAAAGATGAAAACGGCTAAAAATATTATTGTCATTTTAAATAAATTTTTCATGAAAATATGCTATAATACAATTATGTATATAAACACCAAAAAAATTATTCTTATTTTTACCGCCATATTGTTTCTAGTTGGGCTTTACATCACTCCGAAAATTTTAGAATTTGCCCGCTGGAACTCTATTTCCGCCGAAGCTAAAGCGGCTGCCTCTGAATTTCCCATGATATTTGGCTTAGTTAATACTATGCCAATAAAATGCATCCCGATTGAGCCCGCCATGAATTGTCCGAATCATTATTTATGCGCCATGAAACCCAGTGTGGAATGCGGCCAGTATACGGTTATTAGCGGACAGCAGGCGGGAGGAGACGGGTATGAAATTATTTTAAATGCATCCCAATACGCAATGAGCGGATACGCCCCGGGCAACAGTGTCATTGCCGGCGGATTATCAGCGGCCCTGATACAAGTGGTCGCTACTCCCGGCGGATGCTATGGCTGCCAGTAGTTATATTATAGCATAAAATTAATTTTCAATTTTTAATTTCCAAACAATTTTCTAATTATTCAATTCTTTAAATTTGACGATTTCAACAGGAGCGCTTTGAGAGCTTGCAATTATAAAATGGATTTAACCAGAGAAACAAAAAAATTTTGTAAAATAAATAATATCAAACCTGCCCGTTCCAAGGGGCAGAATTTTTTAATTAAGGAAAAGTTTTACAATAAGATCATCCAAGGAGCTGATTTAAACAAAGATGACATTGTGCTTGAAGTCGGCCCCGGGCCGGGCTTTTTAACTGAAAGGTTAGCGGAGAAGGTTAAAAAAGTTATCGCGGTGGAATTGGATGATAGATTAGCAATAATATTGCGAAACAGACTAAAAGAACAGGAAATTACCAATATTGAAATTGTAAATGAAAATATATTAAAGTCAGAAAGTCAAAAGTCTACAAAGTCCATAAAGTCGTATAAAGTAGTGGCTAACTTACCATATAATATTACCTCCAGGTTTTTGCGGAAATTTTTGGAAGAGATTGAGAATAAGCCGGAAATGATGGTTTTAATGGTGCAGAAGGAAGTGGCGGAGCGCATTATTGCCAAGCCGCCGAAAATGAGCTTATTGGCGGTTGCCTGCCAGTTTTATGCCGATGTAAAAATTATCGCTAATGTGCCGAATGAAGCTTTTTGGCCTAAGCCGAAAGTTGATAGCGCCATACTCAAGTTACAAGTTACAAGTAACAAGTATCAAAAAATTAACGAACAAAGGTTTTTTATATTAGTGAGGGCCGGGTTTAGCGCGAAGAGAAAACAATTGCAGGGAAATTTATCCAAAGGATTAAAGATAAAGCCGGAAGAAATTAAGGAAATTTTAATAAAGCATGGTTTAAAAGAAACAATCAGGGCGCAGGAACTCTCAGTTGATGATTGGAAAAAAATTTTTCTTGTTATGGATGGGCGAAATATGTTATAATAAAATAGTAAAAAGTTTAAAAGTTGAAAAGTTCAAAAGTAAAAATTATGCAAGGAGAAAATATTACAAACAAGACAAGCTTAGAAGAAAATTATAATACAGAAGAGTATGTTTCGGGGGAGGAGTATAGGGAAGAAATGAAAGCGCTTACGCCAAAAAAGCAGGATGAAATTTCTTGGAAGCAGAAATTAGCCGCAGTTTTTTTAATTATTTTTGGCCTGAGTGCTTTTATTTTATGGATAATTCAGTTCAGGAGCGGATTGAACGTCGCGGAGCCGTTGACGCAGGAGGAAATAGCATCCATGGAACAAAGCAGGGAGGAAACAAATACCGATGCTTTGCGCGCCCAGGATACCGACCAAGACGGCTTGTCAGATTATGATGAATTTTATTTTTATGATACCTCCCCCTATTTAGAAGATACTGATAGCGACGGATTGTGGGATAAAGAAGAAATTGAAAGTGGTGAAGATCCTAATTGTCCTTTAGGGCAGGATTGCTATAGTGCGGAGGCGACAGTTGATTCCGGCAGCGGAACCGGCCAAACACAAAATGATTTAGAGCTTGATACAGAGGCCATTAATAATTACTTGTCAGAAAGCGCTAATTCCGACACGGAAGTTTCCGACGCGGATTTAGAGACGCAAATAATAGAGGAGATACTTTCTGGAAATGCTGACGCTACTAATTTAAGAATATTATTAAAAGAATCTGGAATGGATGAGAATATGCTAAATCAAATCAGCGATGAAGATTTAATAAATACTTATAAAAATACACTATCAAGTAACAAGTAACAAGTAACAAGTTACAAGTTACAAGTTACAAGTTACAAGTTACAAGTTACAAAACGACGACTACGACTACGACTACGACCACCACCACCACCACGAATAAACTACAAATATAGATAGATATTATATGGAGGGAAAAAATTATGAAGATATTGATGAACGGACATTTAAATTTGCGGTAAGGGTTGTAAAAATGACAATGAAACTGCCAAGTAATCCACCGTCTTGGGTTATTGGAAAACAAGTTATTAGATCTAGTACTTCTATAAATTCAAATATTGTTCATGCAAAAGTAGGGGTTTCAAGAAAAGATTTTACGCATTATTACAGAGTAGCTTTAAAAGAAGCAGAAGAAACAAAACGTTGGTTAGAAATGATAATAGCAGTTGAATTGATGCCCGCTCAAAGAATGGGATTATTAATTCAAGAAAATCAAGAGATTATTAAAATTTTAGTTACTATAATAAAAAACACAATAAAAAAAGAGAATTAGTTTTATTTTGTAATTTGTTACTTGTTACTTGAAGTTTGCTATGCTTTTTAGGAGGTTAAAATCAAAAAAAATAAAATTTTTAGCAAAATTATTTATACTTTGTTTTGTTTTTATTTCCATTTTTTTTGCTTGTCAATTTGTTTACGCGCAAACCTATGTTCCTTCAGCTGGAATTACCGGGCAACAAGCATCTCTTTATGAAGGTCTGGGAGCCGATTCTTTTAAAAAGTTAACCGGACAGATTGCCGTTTCAGAAGAAGAGCTGCAGCAAATTGAAGGCAATCTTCAGAAGATCGCCGGCTCTGAATTTTCTTTTTTACAGGGCGTGGAACAGAAAAAAACTTTAGCTTCTAAATTATTTCAATCAACTTTAAGCACCGCTTTAAATACATTGGCGTTTGATGCGGCCAACTGGATTGCTTCGGGGGGAAAAGGCCAGAGCGCCGCCTTTGAACAGCGTGATTTTGGGCAAATTGCGCTGGACGCGGTTGACGCAGCCGCCGGCGACTTTTTATACAACCTCGGCCAGGAGGGAATCGGCGGCATAAGCGGGCTTAATTTATGCCAGCCATCCGCGGGGGTAGACATCAGGATAGGCCTCGGACTGCAAAATTTTATGCGGCCTAAACCGAAATGTACTTTTAGTGAAATGCGGGAAAACTGGGAACAGGAATTGCGAAACCCTAATTTTTTAAAGAATTTTCAGGATTACTTCAATCCCACTTCCAATGATTTAGGAATTGCTTTAAGCGTCCATACCGCTAATTTAGAATTACTGGCATTTGAAAAAGAATATCAGGTAGAGCAGGCAAAAAGCGAGGAAATAGCCGCTGGCGGATTAAAGCCGATATCATCTTTAATATCAGGATTAAAAACCACCCCGGCAAAATTCATTTATGATTCAACCAAAAATCAGTTAATTGAACAGCTGGGAAATAATATAGGAAAATATACCGGCGATGCTTTAATAGATGCTTTGAATATTTTTATCAATCAATTAGCCATACAGTTAATTCAAAGATTGCTGCAGGGGGGGCTTTTCCAAAACGATTCTGGCGGGGGCAGTGCAGGAATATATAATCCTTACGCCGATACTTCCGGCGCAAGCGGAGTTAAAGCGGCGCAAGAGAGGTTCCGTGAAATCATACAGCCCAGATTTAATGTTCGGGGCGATTACGATATTTTAGCCGAATTAGCAACCTGTCCCGATCCCAATAACGCCGGACCGACCAACTGCGTAATTTCCGATACTTTCCGCCAGGCAATTCAGGAAAGAAAAACTGTCGGGCAGGCAATGCAGGAGGGATTTTTAAACGAAGAGGGAATTTTCGGTTTCCAAGAAAAAGACCTAGAACCCCGCTATATTGACGAGCAGTACCCATACCGCTCCATAATTATTTTGCGGAAATTCAGGATACTCCCGGTTGGCTGGGAAATGGCCGCTTCATATATAAACGAAAATTTTGACACAATAGGCCAGCAAACAATAAAAGATTTAGTTAACTGTTTTGACGCGAACGACGATTACGGCGCGCAGGGGGGGGGAGCTGATTGGTGCCGCGGATTAGTAGATCCGAACTGGGTTTTGAAAGCACCGCTTAATTACTGCGCCCGGGAGGGTTATGGCCCCGAGCTTATAAGCGAGCCGGAAATAATACAGAACGAATATAATATCCAAAGGCAGGACGATTATTGCGCTGACGAACAGTCCTGCATTAAAGAAAATTATGACGGTTCTTGCGAGGTTTATGGCTATTGTACCGAAGAAAGGCGCACTTGGAATTTCGGGACTGATTCTTGTAATCCACTATATAACACCTGCCAAACTTTTTACGGCGATGGCAGGGAATCTGTTTCATATTTGAAAAATACTCTAGAATGGTGCGACGCCAGCGGAGCCGGATGCAGGGGCTATAGCAATTTGTACGATTACGGCGCCAAGGAATGGAGCGAAAGCAGTCAGGAGTATTTTAACCGCAATGTGGGGCAATGCGATTCTGATGCCGAGGGCTGTACTGAGTTTATCAGGGCAAAGGCCGGATTGGGGACAAACTTAATTCCAAATTCCAGCTTTGAGGAATGGAGCAATTCAGCTCCTGTCGGTTGGAATATGCAAACCGGCAGTATGGAACAGCTTCCGGCGGAAGTAAACGGCGCCGGCAGCTACGCGGTCAAGGTTTCTGTTTCTTCGGGCGCAACCGCGAGCATTTCCAAAAAGATTTTAGCAGACAATGGAAATATATCTTTATTCGCGGGGCATAAATATATTTTATCCGGCTTGTTAAAGCCAAATTTAAGCGCTAATGGAGAAGCTTATTTAAATATCAGCGGCGCTGGTTTTACTGCCAGTACATTATCTTTAACCGCTGGCGACAATGAAGTTTGGCAAAGAGTATATACTATTTTTACACCCTCTTCTAATATTGCCAATGCGGAGGTAAAAGCCGTAATAGATAATGCCAACGCCAGCGATTCGGCTATTATAGACGCCCTACAGCTGGAAGAAGCAATAAACAGCGATACGCCATCGGCCTACAGGGATTATCGGGAGGCCAATGTAATTTATGAAAAAATACTGCCGAATTATTTGGCTAATGGAAATTATTATGATGCGGATGGAAATAAGATAACAGGAGCTAACGATGGCATCCAGGGATTTTGCTATAAAAAGGTGGGTAACAGCTACCAAATGCGGGATACTGCTCCGGCAGAGTGTTTTAATTACGCCCGGCTTTGTACAGCCGAAGAAGCGGACTGCGAATTATATACTCGAGTTTGGGATGGATTTGAGATACCGGCAAAAGTTACGCCGGATGACTACTGCCCCCAAGAGTGCAACGGATATGACCTTTACGTCCAAAAAGAAACAACATTTGAATCAACGCAGGCAAAATATTTAATTCCAAGCACGGCTAGGGCCTGCAGCGCGCAGGCCGACGGCTGCGACCAGTTTACTAATTTAGATGAGGTTGAACAGGGAGGCGAGGGAATTGAGTATTATTCAGCCCTGCGCCATTGCACTACCAATAGTTCTGATTCAGCTCCATTTTATGTGTGGGAAGGATCGGAAGACAGCGGGTACCAGTTAAGGGTATTTACTTTAGAACAGGATGGGGGAGAATTGAAAGTTGTCAGCGGAGAAATAAAAAATAATAACCATCAAAATTCAACTGGAGCAGAGGTCTGTAATAAGACAATATTTGACGTTGGAGCTGATAATATCCAGCATAATTCAGATTGCAGGCAGTTTTATTCAAAGACTGGCATAATAACTTACGCTCTATTTTCGCAGACAATAAGCTACGATACAAACTGCCACCCATACCGGCGCAGTGAAGTTAATATTGATCCGAATTTAAATAGCAAGACGGAATGCGATGCAGACGGCAGCAAATATTTCAATGTTGCTGATAGTCAGTTTCATTGGGACGCTGATAACCAGGCCTGCTATTTCTGCAAAAACAACGGTCAGTGGGACGACGGCGCACAGGCCTGCATTTATATGGCAATACCGCAACAGGGAACTGTGTGCTCGGCCGCGCAGGCCGGATGCCGGCAGTATGTTGGAAATGTCGGAAATAATGTCCGCAATATAATTACTGATGATTTTGAAGACGGAACTAGCGGGGGCTGGATCAGTGATGGCTCAACCACAATAAATTCAAATGAAACAGAATCAATAAAAACCAATGGACATTCAATAAAGATAACAAATAAAGATCATGATCCAGTAATCAATAAAGATGTGGGAGGTTTAATTATTGAAGGGAAATCATACATAGTGGAAATTTTAGCTAAAGGCAGCGGAGCAATGTCAATTTACTTAACTAACGGGATAGATAGCGTAGATTTTGATAATAATTTGAATTTAAATAGCGAGTGGCAGAAGGGAATGTTTAGTCTTCGCGGATTTAATTTAAGAGCAACCGGAAATGAGAAGCTAATAATTGCAAACAATAATGATGAATATTATATTGACTACATAATTTTGCGGGAGCTGGTTGATAATTATTATTTAATCAAAGATTCATGGAATACTCCTTCTTCCTGCGACCAGGATTGGAACGGGGATACGGCCGTCCACTATATGGCGGGATGCTACCAGTACCAAGACAGGGATTCAAACGACCATTACTTAAAATCATTTTCCGGAATTTGTTCGGAATCAGCGGTCGGCTGCGAATTAATGATAGATACAAAGAACTCCACCTCGGCGCTGGGCGCGTCTTATTTAACGGCAGCCGGAGAAGTTTCTAATTTAACAGTAAGCGATTTAAATGGAATTACAGACGGAGTAAAAGTAATGCCAGACAGTTTAATATATGCTGTTTATGATTCGGACGCGCTTTGCGGGGGAAGCGACAAGGGATGCGAGCGCTTCGGCGACCCGTCAACTTCGCAGGGGCAGATTACCAGTTTCAGCGACATATATCTGAAAAACAATCCGGATCGCTACGGCGAAATTTTGTGCGGAGAGGGCGACATTGGCTGTCAGGAGTATCGGGATAATAATAATGCTTATTATTATTTCAAAGACCCGGGCGATAAGACTTGTGAATACCGCGACGGGTATTATGGATTCAGCTGGTATCAGCAGAAAATTAAGCGGTGTGATGACGGCAGTGGCGCAGCCGAAATTGACGGAGTTATAAATCATAATTCGAGCGGTAATTTATTGGAAATTAATTTATGCTTATCAGCCGGCGACTGCGGTGTTATAGATGAAGATTTAATCTGCGAAGAAGATATTGATTGCGGCGATAACGGCATTTGCGCAGATGACGGGCAATGCCATTATGCCTGCGTTTTGGACAATTGGGATGTTGAATGTGAAACAGACGCTGGTATTGCGCCAAAAACAGTCGGCTACGGCGGAAACAATAGAATAGAGCAGCCATCCGGAGGATGGGCAGGACTTTGCCCGGTTTATGAGTCCGGCTGTACGGAGATTATTGACCCAACGTCAGAGCCGTCGGTTAATTTAATATTTAACAGTGATTTCAGTCAGGATGTTGATGATAACGGCACGCCCGACGGGTGGGAAAGGGACAAACAATCAGTTAAATTAGAAAAAAATACTTTATATAGCATAAAGATAAATGATGTAGTAATAGGTACAAGTCAATGTTCCGATTATCGTTTATCTGCTGACAATAAATTAATTAATGGCAACCCAGTAACTAGTGAAGAACAAAGCACTTTATTTTATGCTGGAAGTAATGAGAATTGCGTAATTGATGTTGATATTAAAGGATCAAACCCAAGCATAGAACTTAAAAAAGCAATAGTAAATTACCAAAAAGAAGGCGGGCTTGATTTTAGCTCCTGCAACGGCGAATACAGTTATCAGGACGGATGCATATTATTCAATAACCGTTCAGTTAACGGCAGCGGATATAATAAGCTGATTTACGATGTTGACAAAAATACAACCATAAGCAGTGAAACGCAGAGTTTGGCAAATTGCAAAGCAGGAAGCATTGATTGCGATTCAAACCAAGTAATAAAAGTTCAGCCGGACAGGATTTGCAACGAGTGGCTGGCCTGTCGGACAAAAGTTACGGTTGACGACGAACAGGTCTGCTACGATATTGGAATCTGCAACGGTTTGAATGAGAATAACCAGTGCAGTTCATGGGTATTATCAGAGCCGGAAGAGCAATCCATTACGATAAATAGCACTAACATTTACGCCAATGCCAGCGGGTACAGTAAAGTCGGGTTTGAAAATATTGTTGATTTAGATATGCGGGGGGATTACCATTTAGGAGAAATGAGCCAAAACGGCGGACTGGCAATTGTACCTAATGGGAGTTTTGAAATGTACGGTGAAAATATGTATCCGACTGGGTGGTATAATACAAAAGAAAAGGTAGCGTGGGACAGCAATATGTTTAGCGTCGTAGACAATCCCGCTTTTGCCAAAGAAGAAGGAATTTTTGACGTTACACAAGAGTACCCGATAGACGGCAGGGCTTTCTTAAGGTATGCACCGTCAACCAGTAATATAGAATCAGGATTAATTGACGTTGAGCCGGGTACAGACTATATTTTAAGCTTTAAAGCAAGCACTATAGATTTTCTTAATGAAGATTCCATAGTTTTAGTTTCTGTTTTATCACAAAGCAATATTCCTTTATTACAAAGCCATGCTCTTCTTAGTCCACCTAGTTCAATAGATATAACTCCAGTAAAGGATTGGCACGACAAGGTAATGAAGTTTAATTCCGGAAGCAATAATTTAATTAAAATAAGAATAGAGGGCAAACATAATAATAGTAATTGTATAGGAGACCAAGATAACTGCCCGGGCAATGTTTATCTTGATAATATTCAAATTAGGCCGGCGCTTCAAACTAGGGATAATTGGGATACAACACAATCCTGCCGGCTTTATCCGGAGAGCGATTCGCTTTCTTGCGATTATATTGAAGACAGCGGAATTAACCAGCGCGGCTGGTATGGATATTGCCTTGAATACGACCGTTATCCGGGAAATGAAGACGCTTGTTTGCTGTGGTGGCCGGTTGATAGGGTTAATGGAGATATTATTGATGTTAGCGGCGGATATAATGGCAGGTATCCTTTGTATTATTGCTTGGAAACAAATTTACAAATAGAGGGGGCATGGACACAGCAGGTAAGGAAAGCAAATTCTAATTCTTCCAAATTATATATTAACGGAGAAGAAAAGTCAGGCACTTATGTTTCAACATATGTTCAAAAAGTGGACAGCATAACGCTTCATAGCAATGAGATAACTATCGCAGCTTATACTGGAGATGGCTCAGGACGAGGGACTACTAAATGGTTTTTTGATTTATTAACAAATTATATTGATAAAGATACAAATCAGCGCGCTTATATAGCCAGCACTGAATCAGGAGACGGCTGGTATTATTATCCCGGCGCATCTACTCCCCCCGATGATTCTAATGGCAAACACTGGTATGAAGAGGATTATAACATTCTTTCAGTTTCTGGCTGGCAGGGCGTAATGGAAGGAGAGGAAAAAAATGCGAATTTCGGAGATTGGTATGCTGCGGAAGGAGGATTAAATTCAAGTAATGACGGTTTTTGCATTAATAATTGTTCTGATACTGGCTACGGATATTTTAGGGGAACTTTTGAATTTGAAGGGCAGTTTATTTGCGATACAGTAGCTCAAGTTGTTACGCCGACCGGCCAAAATAAAGCATGGTACACAAGAGTCGCTAATGGCAGCGGCTATACAGTCCCAATTTTAGATTATAAATATAACAGCGGAATAACTCTTAATAATTATCCGCCCTTTGGATCGTCCTTACCTCCATCGCCTTTGTATGAGCCATACCTTTGGGACAGCCGAACTTTTGACGAAATACAACCCCTATACATTGAGTATCCTGACTTAAATCTTTCCAATCCATATCAAGTCAGGGCAGGTCTTCCATATTCTTGTTCTCCGGCTGATCAATGCAAAGACTTTGAATTAACAGCTGCAGCCGGGAGAGTAGAGGATTTAGACGCAGCGAAAGAATTAACAGGGCGATTATTCGCTAATAGCTATGGAATATGGGAGTGGAGTTCTGAAACGACTTCTTCAGGAACTTGCACGGGAGCAAGCGGCAACTGCATGTATACAGGAGAAACATGTGAAAGCAGTAATAGTTGCGGACTA
Source organism: Patescibacteria group bacterium (assembly GCA_041652935.1). Taxonomy (GTDB): domain Bacteria; phylum Patescibacteriota; class Patescibacteriia; order Patescibacteriales; family XYC2-FULL-47-12; genus JBAZGH01. The sequence goes on from JBAZGH010000015.1 coordinate 16,976, forward strand.
GTCCCAGAAGGCACGTGCGTAGCCGCAAAAAAATGCACCGGAGGAATAAATGATGGGAATGATTGCGACGATGCTTCAGATTGTAATTTTGAGCAAAATGATATATTAAGCCACTGTACGGGGGGCACTGTTTATCAAGGGGAATGCGCTGATAATACAATGAATCCAGGGAGCACATGCACAAAAAGGAATGCGTTAGATATTCTATCCAGTTGCTGGTCATATCCTTATACTTATATTGACTGGGGATTAATAAATGGCGCCTGCAAAGACGCTGACAGTTTTTGCAAATTCAACGGCATTATTGACAATAATTTTTCATGCGATCCAGAATCAGCTCAGTGTATTATTAATTCTGATGACAATATTTGCGTTTTTAACAGTGTCGGCTCTTGCAGTAATAATGGAGAGGAATGTTATAGTGATTATGATTGCGGTGAAATAAGCGGAGCGGGGCATTATACTAGAGTTAATGATAATGAACTTTGGGATGTGCCTGGTACTCCTTGCAATGGAAATGGAACGGGCGTCAGGCCAGCATATGTTTCCTCCGATAATAATGCAGACTATTGTTATATTTATCCGACAATAACTAATGTAAAAGTTTCAGGAAATGAAAATGGTTTTACAATCTCCAAAAACGGTTTTGTTAATTTAACCTTTAACAGCGACGTTGACGACGAGCAGTTGCCTTTAACCGCTATGGAGATTGATTGGGGAGACGGAGCGGGAGAGAAGACGGTCGTTACCGGAGTGGAAATGCGCGATCAGCCGGCCAGTAGCACGCCTCATTCTTTCTATCATTTATATGATTATTGGGATTTATTAAGGAAGAAGGCGCAGGGAGTCGCAGGAATTACTTGTGAGAACAATCAATGCACTGTTAAGCCGAAAATTAAAATAAAAGATAATTGGGGGAAGTATAGTCAAGATAGCGATAATAATGATAATCCAAGAGTGATAGTTACTAAGGATTGATTGGGTAATGACCAACACGAATGACCAATGCACAATGACCAATGACCAACACGAATGACCAATGCACAATTTCCAATGCACAATCAAATCCCAATTAAAAATGACCAATGACCATTGCGAAATGACCAATTTCCAATGCCCAATGACCAATTTCCAATGCCCAATGACCAATTTCCAATGACCAATAATAAGAAGTATAATTTGAGGGAAAGGACAACTGAATTTAGCAAACAGATTATAGATTTTATCAAAACATTAAAACAAGACGTTATTACCAAGCCAATAATTAATCAATTAATCAGATCAGCGACAGGCATTGGGGCTAATTATTACGAAGCAGATGAAGGCAGCTCTAAAAAAGATTTTACAAATAAAATTTCAATTGCTAATAAAGAAGCAAAAGAAACAATGTATTGGATTGAAATGATCGCCCACTCTGTTCCAGATGTTAAAAAACAAGCAAGAATGTTATGGCAGGAAGCTCATGAATTAAATTTAATATTTTCTGCAATCATAAGGAGCGCTAAAGGACAGAAAAAATGACCAATTCCCAATTACCAATACATAATCAAATCCCAATTAATAAATTACCAATGACCGATATTAATTATTAATTGGAGTTTGGTCATTGAATGGTCATTGGAAATTGGGCATTGGGTATTTCACAATGGTCATTGGAAATTGGGCATTGGGTATTTCACAATGGTCATTGGAAATTGGGCATTGGGTATTTCACAATGGTCATTGGAAATTGAAAATTAAAACTTAATTTTTATGTTATAATAAACTATGGCAGAAGCAGAAAATTTAGCTAGTGAGAATTCAATAAGCGGTAATCAAGCGCTTGAGATGCAAGACCAGATTTCAGCCAGCCGGCAAATGCAGTCAGAGCAGCAGGCGGATAGGCGAGAAGAGCGCGCAGGGGGAGAAGTAGATAGAGTTTCTAATTTACGTTCAAGGCAAACACAACAAAATAAGAAAGAAATAGACGAGGTGCCAGGAGCAAGCATTTCAAGTGAAACTCGTTTTGACGCCGCGTATTATGGGCAATCAGTAGGAGAATATTTAAAACAAGAGATAGCTGACGGTAAATTCACTGCCTTTTTATTAGTTTTATTATTATCAGCAATTAAAGATTTTGTAGATTTAACCAGTGGAGGCACTATCACAGTCTACATTATCGGCCCCTTTATTTCCAGCGCGTTGTTCATAATATTTTTTATGCGAAAATCCTGCTTTAAGCGCTGGTTTATCAGGAAATATTTATGGAAATATGTAGCTTGGGCGGTGGTTGGATATATCCCCTTCCTGGCCGCTATGCCGGAGATGGTTGTGGCAACAATTTTATTAAAATTAAAAACGGACAAGCGCATAAGAAAATTAGAGGAAGAGATGAAAGAAGTTGAACGTGAAACAAAACGGATTGAAAAAAGGCATAACAAGCAAAAACGAAAAAGTTAGCTGACAAAATATCTTAAATTAAAATAGTAATGCTAAAAAGTTTACGAAAAATTTTTAAGAATAAAAAAATTATTTTAGGAATAATCGTTTTTATTATTGCTTTTGGGTTTTTATTTAGCAGTATTAGTTCAGTTTATTCCGCGGAATCCACCATTAATGCGGTTAACGATAGTACAACAATAGGAAAGGCAAAAGAATTAGGATTTTTTGATTATTTAAATCCAGTTAACTGGATACCGCTGGCATTAAGTTGGTTTTTAGCTATATTGATTAATGCGGTGGGGTTACTATTAACTGCAATTACAAATTTATTAGTTGAAGTCGCCCAATATAATTATTTTATAAAAGAAGCTCCCGTGGTTACCGGCTGGGTAGTTGTGCGCGATATTTGCAATATGTTTTTTGTTTTGATTTTGCTTGTTATCGCTTTCGCGACTATTTTAAGAATTCAGAGCTATGAAGTTAAAAAAGCCTTGCCGAAATTAATAATAATGGCGATTTTAATTAATTTTTCAAAGACTATTTGCGGTCTTTTAATAGATTTTTTTCAAGTAATAATGTTGACTTTTGTTAATGGATTTGCGGCAATAGCCGGAGGGAATTTCATGACAATTTTAGGCATTGATGGCTTATTAAGCATTAAAACTAACGCAGATAATTTTGTGGCATTGGAGTTATTTACCGTAGCTTCCAGTTATATTTTAGCATTAGTATACGTAGTAATAGCATTAGTTGTGGTCGGGACTATTTTGTTGACTTTAGTTTATAGGATGGTAATGATTTGGATTTATGTAATTTTATCACCAGTTGCTTACTTGGCGGCTTCTTTCCCACAAGGGCAAAAATATTCTAGTCAATGGTGGAGTGAATTTGTTAAGCATTTAATTGGCGGGCCAGTATTAGCATTTTTTCTTTGGCTGTCGTTAACGACAGTATCCCATATAAGCATAGTTCAACCAGAAAGTGCAGGTGGTGTAACTCCAGCTGACAGTCTTTCGGCGGGCGTAACGCAGTCAGGCACAAGAGACAGCATGATAAAATTTATTGTTTCAATCAGCTTGTTAATAGGCGGGTTGATGGTAGCACAGCAAATTGGGGGGGCGGCTGGAATGGCGGCTGGCAAAGGCATGGGGGCTTTGCAGAGCGGGAGGGGGTTGGCATGGAAAGGCGTTAAAGGAGGAACAGATTGGCTTAACCGCAAGCAGGCAAAAACAACCGGCGTTGATTTAAATCCTTTCCGCCAAGCCGATAGGTTAAAAAAGGCGTTTACTAGACGTAAAGAAGATGATTTGAAAAAAATAAGAATGAAGTCGTCAGATAATTTAGAAAGGGGAGGAATACGCGGATTAGTAACCGGCTTTACCTCCGAGGGTTGGGCTGACCAGTACGCCCAGGGATTTTTAGGAATGAAGGGATTAAAAAAAGCGGTTGTAGGCAGCGCTAAGGGCATGTATTATAGTAAAAATAAAGGAGCGCTTTCCACCGGTAAAGCTATACTGGGAATGGGCAAAGGATCAGAACCTTATACGGAAAAATTAGTTGAAGATTTAGAGATTAATAAATTAAAACATAAAGGAGCGACAGCAACAGCAGAAGATCATAAAGAAGAACGCGATAAACTAGAAGCGGAAGAGAAGAAAGCTAAGTTTGACAAGAACTTAAAAGCAGAGCAAAAAGCTCAAGCTAAGATTAGGGCGCTAGATGAGGGATGGATGTATAATTTAGAAAATTCTAGTAATTCAAAAGATAAAGCTAAAAAGGAACGATATGAAAAGATACTAGAATCAAAAGATCAAAGAATGAAAACGGCTTTTGATAGTGGTGATACTGAGTTATATGATAAAATTGCAGGAGAGAAGAGGGAAGTTGCGAGTAAGATAGATAAAATTACAAAACCAAAGGATGATTTTATTGCCGCCACCAGAAAGGAAGCTGGAAAACAACAAGAAGAAGTTGGGCTTTACAATGTTAAAGACCTTGAGGGAGCTTCACAGACTAGAAGCGCTATTGCTGAACAAAGCAGAAATATAACTTCAGAGAATGAGGACGAATTAGTAGCCGACTTTAGAGGCGCGGTAGCGGAAAATAATATGCCGCTTGCAGCCGCGATTGCTAAGCAAATCGTTAAAATTGGCGGCGGCAATGCTTTGTTAGGCAATTTTGGTTATAGTGTTCGCGGTGGAATGACTAAAGAAGAGTCTAATAAGCTGAAGTCAGAGGGCAGGACAAAAGAAATAGAAGAAAAGCGCGGAGTTAATGATTTTATGCGCGATATTTTCGGCGACAAATTAAAAATGGGAGAGTCTGCCATGTTGGCCTTACAGAGTGATTTAGGAGAATTAGCTAAAAATATTAATCACGACTACTTAGCCGGCACAATTAGCGCTAACGCTAAAGGAAAACTTTACCAAGTCGGGGAGGACGACCAAGCCGCTAATATTGATAATGAAACCAGTAAGGGTGATTCTGAAGTTTTTGCCCGTCGAGCAAATCGCTTAAAGTATGGCGCTGAAAATAAAAAGACCGGTAAATTTGAATGGTCGCAAAGCGGGTTAATGCTGGCAGCGCAAAATGCGGGCGCCATACTATTAGAGATTGAAAAAGATCGTTTTAACCGTAGCGCAGCGAAAAAATTTGCGGAAGACGAAGCTAGCGATACTTTATTAAAATATCTAAAAAAATTAGAAAGCAAGGGAGTACAGCTTAAGGGTAAAAAGGGAGCAGAGATAACCTCCGAATATTATGTAGAACAGCTTAAAAAGTACGGAAAATCCGGTTCTAAAGAAAATTTAGAAAAAATGAAAGAAGCAGCAAAAGATTTTGCTTAGAATGTTAATTATAAATAATTATTATATAAAATGAAAAAAGATATTTTTGACAACTATACTGAAGTAGGGGAAGAGGTAAAAAAAATTATTTTATTTGACGAAGTTAAAGAAGCTTTTGAATTTTATCCGTTATTAGGGCAGGTAATAAAAAAGAAAGATTATCGTAATAATAACCCGGAAGTTTATAAAATATATATTAACATGATAACGGCTTTAAAATGGGTAGCTTTGCCAATGTTAAAACCT
>JBAZGH010000016.1:0-20303 GCA_041652935.1 Patescibacteria group bacterium
CAGAAATTTGGCGCTGGCGATTATTGATGAACAGCATCGCTTCGGAGTAGAGCAGAGAAGGGCTTTGCGCAAAAAATCAGGTGATGATAAAACAGTACCGCATCTTTTAGCAATGACCGCGACGCCGATTCCGCGCAGTTTGGCGCAGGCGATTTATGGCGATTTGGATTTGTCAATTATTAATGAAATGCCCAAGGGAAGAAAAAAAATCCAAACTTTTGTCGTGCCGGAAAATAAGAGGCAGAGCGGCTATGAGTTTATAAAAAAACAAATCAAAGAAGGGCGGCAGTCATTTGTAGTTTGTCCCTTAGTTAGCCCGTCAGATAAATTAGGTGTAAAGTCAGTTGAAGAAGAATATCAGAAATTAAACGAAATAATTTTCAAAGATTTGGAGATTGCTTATCTGCATGGTCGCATGAAAGCAAAAGAAAAAGATGAGATAATGCAAAAGTTTTTAAATAATGAAAAAAAAATTTTAGTGACAACTTCAGTAATTGAAGTAGGGGTTGATGCGCCGAACGCAACTATTATGATGATAGAGGGGGCCGAAAGATTCGGGCTGGCGCAATTGCATCAATTCCGCGGACGAGTAGGGCGGAGTGACCATCAATCTTATTGTTTATTATTTCCTACAGACGAAAAGCAGGCGCGGGAAAGACTTGCAACTTTTGCCAAAAACCACGATGGTTTTAAATTAGCTGAAGAAGATTTGAAGATGCGCGGCCCGGGCGAAGTTTACGGCACGGCGCAGAAAGGATTTCCCGAGTTTAAAATCGCCGACTTGAACGATTACATTTTAATTAAAGAGACGAAAGAAGCAGCTGAACAGGTTATAAAAAATGGGATTGATAAATATGTCGGGTTGATGGAAGGGGTTAAAAAAGATGACGAATGGGTGGCGGGATAGATTTGCAGTTTTGTATTTTTTTTGATATATTGATAGTAAATAAGTAAATAGTGAACAGTAAATAGTGAACAGTGAAAAGCAAAAAAGCCCTATTCACTGTTCACTATTTACTTATTTCTAATATTTATGAAGAAAATTTTAATCATTGAGGATGAAGACACAATCAGCGGAATGTACAAGGCTAGTATGGAAAAAGCCGGGTATTCTGTTGTTTTAGCTACAAACGGTGAGAAGGGCTTGGAAATGGCAAAAACAGAGAAGCCGGATTTAATATTGCTGGATATTATGATGCCGAAAATGGATGGTTTTACCGTATTGGAAAAAGTGAAATCAAATGATAATATAAAAGATGTTCCGGTTGTTATGTTGACTAATTTGGGCCAAGAGGATGACAGAGAAAAGGGCAGAAAATTAGGAGCTGACGATTACTGGGTGAAAGCTGATTTTACCCCGGCGCAGGTTAATGAAAAAATTAAACAATATATAAAATAACAATATGACGCATCCAAAACAAGAGCAAACATTAGTATTAATAAAGGGGGACGGAGTCCAGCGCGGTTTTATTGGTGAAATTATTACCCGTTTTGAACGCGTGGGCTTAAAGATTAAAGCCATGAAAATGGTTTGGCCCAGTAAAGAAATTATCAACAAGCATTATGACCCCAGTAATACCGAGTGGTTGGAAGATATCGGAAAAAAAGCTTTAAAAGGATATGAAAAAAAAGGGATTAAAGTTGATAAAACTCCGCTGGAGATAGGACAGCATGTCCAGGAAAATTTATTGAGCATGCTTTCCGCCGGTCCGGTAGTGGCGATTGTCCTGCAGGGAGCCCATGCGGTTGAGGTCGTCCGCAAACTTGTCGGTTCAACTGATCCGTTATCTTCAGCTCCGGGAACTATTAGAGGTGATTTTTCTTTAGATTCTTATACCATGAGCGACAGCGATGATCGGGCAATGAGAAATTTAATTCATGCTTCCGGTGAGGTTGAGGAAGCGAAGAGGGAGATTGAAATTTGGTTTGATGAAAGCGAACAACATGATTATATTCTGCCATATGATGAAGTAATTTATGAAAAAGACTGGGAAAAGAAGCAGGCGCTATTAAATGAATAAATATTGTAGTATAATATAAATTATAATCCGAATTAATCCTAATTCTATCCGAATACTCCGAATTTATACAAAATAATTATAGATGTAATTTGAGGCATTCGGATAGTTGCACGAAAATTTAAATACGTACAATATTAGGATTAAAGGTTTGATGTCTAAGTTAAACCGTAAAAAGTATATTAAACTATGAAGAAAGTTTTAAAAGTTTGCAACAAACCATTAGTTTTAATCAGTGCTTTAATCGCGGGGGTAGCTGTAGTTTTAGCCAGGTTTTTTATGACTAAAGACTCTGGTAAAGATGAAGAATAAAATTTTTCATCAAATTTGACATATTTATATATTTTGATAATATATTTTATATGAATAAAGCCATTAAAAATTTAAGCCTGTTATTAGGTTTATTGCTCGGCCTGTTATTGGGACGGGAATTTTTGGATGGCTTAAATTATAGGACTGCATAAATAAGCAGTAAATAAACAAAGATAATTGTAGCCATCCAAAACGGATGGTTTTTTGGTTGCTCTTTATAAAAATAGCTGATAGCCGTTAAAAGCGCGTAAATTTTATACTTTTTTATCGGCTATCAACCTTCAAAGAGACACTTCGAAAGGGAGAAAGAAAATGAAACAAGTAAAAGAACAAGACAGAAGAGAGGATCTCGATTTTTTAGGCGTAGGCCATGTCGTTTGTTGCATGAATGTTTGTAGAGCGGAGGAAAACGGAGAATGGTTTCATGTTTATAGCGATGATTTGAGTCCAGTTTATGAAGATCGTTATGCATTTGTCGGCCCTATTAAGATGGCAGACGGCCAATTGCGGGCGCGCGTTGAAATTGAAACCGAGGGCGATGCGCCTAATGAATGGTGCCATATCGGATTTGATGGCAAGCCAATCAGCGACGCGAGGTATAAATTCGTCGGTGATTTTCACTGCGGGTTTGCTCGCGTTCAGAGATTTGACGGAAAATGGCTGCACATTTTTTCAAACGGGGAACCAGCATACGGCGATATCGTCTTTGATGCGGCGCACGACTTCGAAGACGATTGTGCTAAAGTACTCGATGGAAATAAGTGGGTTATTGTCCAAGCGTTTTCCGTGGAAACTGTTGATATAGCAATAGCAGTTTGAAACTTCAATTCGCATTATTTTTTGAAGAATTCAAGACCAGAAATTGATATTAGATTTGCTGGTCTTTTTTATTTTTTATCAGAGATTGCTTGCAATTCAAAGCTTTAGCGTAGGATTGTGGAAAAATACTTGCCATTTTTTAAAATATATGATAAATTATCCACATATGCATAAGACATTACTAAAAACTGCATTTTATTTTAGCTTTTGGTATTTTGGCTTTCGCCCGGCGGAAAGTTCAGTTTTTAGTGGTGTTTTAACAAAATAAAGTTAAAACTCACTAGGGAAAACAGACTGGCTTCCGCTCACGCGGGAGCCAGTTTTGTTTTTGTCCTGTTTTTGTTCCGCAATAATGCGGGATGAAGATAGGGTAGAAATATCCTAAAAAAATAAGGAGCATTGCTCTTTAAACAATAATCCAGAAAAAGGGAGAAATAACAATGGCGCAATGGTACTCAATGAGAGACATGACAATGGACCAACTCCAGGCCTTCGCTGTAGCGCAAAGTTTTTTGGGACGGGTTGTGTATTTTTGGAAAGAATCCTTGGACAAAGACCTTTTTGTTGTGGTTGATGAGGGCGGCGAGATGGATGAAAAATACAGCCATAAAAAAAGCATGGTTAATATGCTTGACAAAGCAGTGGAGAGCGGAATATTTGCGGGAATACACGAGGTATTGCATGAAATCCAGCTAAATCGGCTAGGGGCGGTTGCCTAAAATTGAAAGAAGCGAAGTTTGCCGTCGCTCATATTTCACCACAAGGAATATGGCCATCATAACCATAAAAAAGAAGGGAGAAATACTAATGGCAGCATCATCAGTTCTCACGGAAGAGGGATTGCAGACAACGGTAGTGGTTTTAGCTGAGAGTGAACGGGCAGCCTCTGAAATCAAGCGGGTTCTTGTGAGTTTGGGGAATATGGAGGCCATCAAAGAACCAGCGGGGGGGAGCGGTTTTCAGATTACCGTAACCTTCCGAAACTTTGAAACAAGGGATCATTTTTTGGAATGTTGTGAAATAATCGGTGGGGTATCGGTATTAAATACAACATAAATATTCCGATCCCAACCCAGTGCGTTTCGTGCTCTGGTCCTAAGATCATATCCTTAGGACTCCTGAGCGCTAAACGCACTTTTATTTTTCAGCGCCCGTGATATGATTAAAAAATTAAAACGGGGCGTCGCCCGCCCGCCTCGCTTGCCGGGCTGTCGTATAATGGCAGTACGCAGGGCTGGGGGTCCTGTAGCCGGGGTTTCCGCCCAAGGCGGACCCGCCTCGGGCGGGCGATTATTTTAACGGGCTGTCGTATAATGGTAGTACGCAGGGCTGGGGGTCCTGTAGCCGGGGTTCGATTCCCCGCAGCCCGACAAATAATGTATCTTATTTTGTGATTTTGTGATAAAATTGAAATAATTATTTATCAATAAAATCATGCTGTCATATATTTTATTCGCTGTCGGTTTTGTAATTTTAATTAAAGGAGCTGATTATTTGGTTGAAGGGTCGTCTTCCATCGCCAAGCGCTGGGGGCTCTCTTCTATTTTTATCGGTTTGACCGTGGTGGCTTTCGGCACTTCGGCGCCGGAATTTTTTGTTAATATTATTGCCAGCATTGAAGGCCGCTCCGGCATTGTCGCCGGCACTATTTTAGGCAGCAATATTGTCAATATCCTGCTTATTTTAGGGATAGCCGCTTTAATAACTCCGCTGACGGTCAACACGGCGACAGTCAGCCGCCAGATTCCGTTAAGCTTATTAGCGGTTATTGTTTTGGCGGTTTTAGTTAATGACAAATTTATCACTCATGAGCCGTTTAACGCCTTAAGCCGGGGCGATGGATTAATTTTAATAACTTTTTTCGTTATTTTTTTATATTCGGTAGCCAGCGTCATGCACCAAAAAGGGCAGGAGATGCCGATTAAGGAGCATAAGCGCTCGAAATCGCTGCTGATGATTTTAGGCGGATGCGTCCTGCTGGCTTTGGGCGGGAAGTGGATTGTGGACGGGGCGGTCCAGATAGCCCAAGTTTTGGAAATCAGAGAGTCTGTTGTCGGGTTAACAATTATCGCCGTCGGCACTTCTTTGCCGGAACTAGCCGCTTCCGGGGTGGCGGCTTACAAAGGAAAGACCGATATCGCCGTCGGCAATGTTATCGGCTCTAATATTTTTAGGATATTTTGGGTGCTGGGAGTAAGCGCTTTAATAAGGCCGGTTAATTTTTCCGATAATTTGAATTTTGACATCCTGGCAGTCGGCGCGGCGACGGTTTTATTGCTTGCTGCTCTTTATACGAATAAAAAAAGGATACTGGAAAGATGGGAAGGGTATGTTTTTATAATTTTATATATTTTATATATCGGTTTTTTAATTTACCGCAGTTAAATGTAGCGCTCCAAAAAAAGATTAGGATTATAAAATATTTATATTATAATAAATATTATCATGGAGCATATACTTTATTTAACGCGGTTTATAGATAAATTTTATGTGGGTTTACATTTTATTTTTTGCCGGATTTATAATTTTAATCAAGGGAGCGGATTATTTAGTGGAGGGCGCTTCATCAATTGCTAAGCGTTTTGGTTTATCGCCTTTATTTATCGGTTTAACAATTGTTGCTTTCGGGACTAGCGCCCCGGAATTATTTGTTAATTTAATCGCCAGTATTAAAGGCAGCGCCGGTATTGCCATTGGTAATATCGTTGGCAGCAACATCGCCAATATCTTGCTGATTTTAGGGATAGCGGCGGCTATATATCCATTAAAAGTAAAGGATAGCACTGTGCGCAAAGAGATTCCCTTAAGTTTTTTGGCGGCATTAGCTTTATTAGTGGCGATTAATGACCATTTGGTTGATGGTTTGAGTTTTAATATTTTAACCCGCAGCGATGGTTTAATGCTAATTTTTTTCTTTATCATTTTCTTATATTACGCTTTCGGAATTATGATCAGCGGCTCAGATGATGAAGTAACGGTAAAAGAGCGCAGTCAATTTCTATCATGGGCTATGGTTGCCGGTGGTTTGGCCGCTTTGGTGTTGGGCGGCAAATGGATAGTTGACAATGGGCTTATTATCGCCCAAGTTTTAAACATCAGCGATGCTTTGGTCGGTTTAACTATAGTCGCGATCGGCACATCTTTGCCGGAGCTCGCGACTTCAGCGGTCGCGGCCTATAAACATAAGCCGGATATTGCCATTGGCAACGTCGTCGGCTCCAATATTTTTAATATTTTTTGGATTTTAGGCATTAGTTCTATTATTAAGCCGATTGAATTCGCGCCAGCTTTGAATTTTGATGTTATAGCCGCTGTCGTGGCCACTTTGTTGTTGCTGGCCGCTCTTTTTATCGGCGAAAAAAAAGTCCTGCAAAAGTGGCAGGGATATTTTTTCATAATGCTGTATATTGCTTACATAGTATTTTTAATTTATCGCGGATAAATATATGGGTTTAAAGGATTTGCCAAAATTAGGTTCAAAATTCAGGGCTAAAAGCGGTCCGGGGAGTTTTTTAAACAAAATAAAAAGAGCCACGCGGTACGGCGAGCTTAAAGGATTGCAGGATAATATTGAGCCGATTGTTGAAACTATGCGGGAGTATCAGGGGGCTATCAGAAAAAAAGGGGGAATGGATAGTTTGCAAAGGAAGAGCGCTTGGAAAAAAATTAAACAAAAAAGCCAAGACCGCGGGATTGAGGTTACAAAACAAGACGCGCGCGATATAAAAAAGGTCTTAGAGCATTTTGATCCGAAGAATATTAGTAAGAGTGAAATAAACAAAGAAGCACCAGGCGCTCAACCGGAAAAAACAAAGAGAAGGGGGTCGGGAATTTTTAGTTTTAGAAGAAAAGAAGAAAAACCGCCGGTCGCTAAATATCTTCGCGCTCTTGACAGGGGCTATGAGGATCAAAGGATGGGTTCTAAAACCGGTGTCAGCATTGAGTCTATAAGAGGCAAGGGAAGCGCCAGCCGCCTTAGGGTTGATACTTCAAAAAGCGGTTCCAGAAGTTCAGGCATAAATCCCATAACCGGAGCGGAAACTTTTAGCCGCGGGCTGGAAAATGGACAATTAAATCTTAGCGCCAATTCCAATTTAAATAGAAAATCAGATGTAAATCCTCTATCCGGAAGCGCCAATCATACGCCCCTTGGTGGCAGCGGCTTGAATTCTCCTTCAATTCCTAACAATTCTTCCAAAATACCGCCAACGTTAGCTATATAAATTTTACAAATTACGAATTAATTACTAATATACCAATTGGAATTTGATTTTTTAATATTTTTTATATAATATTCGTATGTTAGTATTTAATTAGTAATTAGTAGGGATATATGGATAAAACAATAATTTGCCTTTTCGGTCCGCAAGGATCTGGCAAGGGAACCCAGGCAAAAATTTTAAACAAAAAATTCAACATTCCCCACATTTCAATGGGTGATTTATTTCGGTTGGCGATTGAAAGCGAGACGGAAATGGGGAAAGAGGTAGAAGAAATAATTAATAGGGGCGGCTTGGTTCCCGATGAAATGACATTTAGTTTATTGCGGGAAAGAGTTTCTAACTCCGATTGCGCGGCCGGTTTTATTTTAGACGGTTATCCCCGGACTCTTCGCCAGGCGAATATGCTGGATGAATATGTTGAAATAGACAAGCTGATTGTCATCAACATTTCCGACGAGGAAGCGGTTAAACGCTTAACCAGCCGAAGGCACTGTTTAAGCTGCGGCGCTATTTATAATTTGTACACCAGCCCCAAACCAAAGGATGGAGAAACATGCGACCAATGCCATAAAAAATTGCATCAACGCGACGACGATAAAGAAGATGCTATTAGGGCAAGATTAAATAATTACCATAAAGAAACCGAAGAAGTAATTAAATATTACGGGGAAAAAGCGATTAAAATAAACGGGGAGCAGGAAATTGAAAAAGTGGCTAGTGATATAGAAATAGAAGTATCACCGTACGTTTCTAAATAGCTCGCGATCCTTTAATGCGAATTCGCTGTACGGATAAAAAAATACTCAGATGAATGCGAATGCCTCAAATAATAATATTCGCGGCATTCGCATTCATCTAGGAACTTATTGGTATGTACAAAGTATTTGCATTAATGGTTTGGCGGACTAGTTAGTCCATATAAAGAAAGTTGAATTATGATAAAATTAAAAACAGAAGAAGAAATAAAAATATTAAAGGAGGGCGGGTATATCTTGGGCGCTATTCTGGAACAATTAGGCAGGATGGTTGAGCCGGGGATAACAACCGCCGACTTGGAAAATAAAGCTGTTAGATTGATAAAGGAGGCCCACGGAGAGCCTTCTTTTAAGGGTTACAGAACAAAACACGACAAAAAACCGTTTCCTAGCGCCCTTTGCGCTTCTGTTAACGATGAAATTGTTCATGCTCCCTCTGTGCCGGCGCGATATTTGAAAAATGGAGATATTATTGGCATTGACATAGGAATGAAATATAAAGGATTATATACTGATACGGCGATTACTGTTCCGGTCGGCAAAATTTCTAAACAAGAAGAAAAATTAATAAAGACAGCTAAAGAGTGTTTGGATTTGGCAATCCGCCAGGTAAGGCCGGGGAATAAATTGGTTGATATCGCCCGGGCGGTCCAAATTAACGCTGAAGCCAACGGTTACGGAGTGGTAAGGGAATTGGTCGGGCATGGGGTCGGCTATGAAGTCCATGAATCTCCGCAGGTGCCTAATTATGATACCGGTGAGGGAGAGCTGGCGGAAATTGAGCTTGAGCCGGGGTTGGTAATTGCAATTGAGCCCATGCTTACAGCCGGCGACTGGCACGTGAAAACCGGAAGCGACGGTTTAAGTATTCTAACAAAAGACGGCAGCTTGTCCGCCCATTTTGAACATACGGTGGCAGTTACTGAAGATGGGCACGTTATTATTACCAAGGCATAATAAATTTTCAATTTTCAAACAATTACCAAATTAATTAATTTTTAAACACGACGTCGTGTTTGGAGATTGTGTAATTAAAAAATTGTTTGAAAATTAGAAATTAGAAATTGAAAATTATGAAGAAGTATTTAGGTATTGATTACGGTACTAAAAGAATAGGATTAGCAATAGGCGACAGCGAAACAAAAACCGCTGTTGTTTTTAATACGGTAAATAATATTGATGAAGTTAAAAAGATTGCGGAAGAGGAAGAAATTAATATTGTAGTCGTCGGCAAGCCTTATTCAATCGCAGATAGCGCGCATAAACTGCCGGAAAATTGGCAAAAATTCGTTGCTGAATTAAAAGAGAAGCTATTAAATGCAGAAATAATTTTTGAGGACGAAAGATTATCTTCCAAATACGCCGACTCTCTTATTGGAGACAAAAAAACAAAAGCATCCCGCGATGAAATAGCGGCCGTTAGTATATTGCAGGGGTATTTTGATAGGATGAATACTAAATATTGAATATTAAATATTACAACAATAAGAAAGGTGAATTTTTTTAATACCCACCATATATATTCTATGTGTATTATAATATTTAAAATTTAGTATTCAATATTATTTTTAAAAATGACAGAAGCTACTACAAAAACTAAGGCCATTATACTCCGCCGGGAACCATACTTAGATAATGATTCCCGCGTTTTTGTTTATAGCCAGGATTTTGGCAAATTAAATTTAGTTGTCCGCGGCACGCAAAAGCTGTCTTCAAAATTGGCCGCTCATATTGAGCCGCTTAATTTTTGCGAGATAATGATAATTAAAGGCAAGCAGTACGACTATCTCGGCAGCTGCATCAGCGAAGATGTTTTCAGCGGCATAAAAAAAGATTATGAGAAATCCATAGCCGCCGGAGAGGTTTTGAGAATAGTAGACAACATTGTTAAAGGCGAAGAAAAGGACGAGCAAATTTTTTTTATGTTGAAAAAATTTTTGGAAGTGTTGAATAATATAACAGAGAGGCGCCATGGCGCGTCTGCGCATATTTTAAAATCGGCTTTTATTCTTAAATTAATTTCATTGCTCGGCTATCAGCCGAAATTAGATGAATCGCGGATGGGAAATAATAAAATATCCCTGAAATTAGCAAATTTTGTTCAGATGATTTTAACCATGAAATTTGAAGAAATTTTAAATATGGAAATAGAGGAAAAATTGGCTTCCGAATTAAATAACGCCGTGAATAAATATAAGCAATATATATTTGACTGATTTGATTATTTCGTTTAATATAAATGTACAACCTATTAAAATCATTTGATCCCGACAAACATCGGGAAAGATGCGAGAAGAACGTGCATTTTCACTAGTAGACCTCGCCGGGCAAGCCCGTCATAGCTATAAATTAAGCGTTTCGGTTTTTACCGGAAAACTAAGGTGGCACCACGGAAGAAGTCCGTCCTTAGATATTGCATATTTTGTGATATTTGAGGACGGATTTTTATTTAAATATTAAAAATTTTCAATTTACAATTTTGCAATTTTCATTCAATTTTCAACACCTAATTTTCAATTTATAATAAAACATATTGGATTATTATTGGAAATTAAAATTTAAAAATTGATTGTAAATTGTAAATTGGTAATTGAAAATTAAAACATAAATTTATGTTACGTACACACACATGCGGAGAACTCTCCCAAAAAAATGAAGGCAAGCAAGTAACGCTCTGCGGCTGGGTGCATCGGCGGCGGGACCACGGCGGGCTTATTTTTATTGATTTGCGCGATCGGTATGGATTGACGCAATTAACTATTGACCCTGCTAAAATTAAGGAAGCTGATAAATTGAGAAGCGAATGGGTAATTAAAGCGTCCGGCAAGGTGAAAGAAAGGCCGAAGGAGATGGTTAATAAAAAATTAAAAACAGGGGAGATAGAAATTGAAGTGAGCGAACTGGAAATTTTAAGCGAATCAAAAACGCCGCCATTTTTAATTGACGAGGACAAGAATGATGACGCTAACGAAAATTTAAGGTTAAAATACCGTTTTATTGATTTGCGCCGGCCGAAATTGCAAGAGATGTTAAGGGTTCGCGATGAAATGATGCGAGATATCAGGGAATATTTCCATAAAAACGATTTTCGCGAAGTCCAAACTCCGATTTTAGCAAACTCTTCTCCGGAAGGCGCGCGCGATTGGCTGGTTCCTTCCCGATTATATCCGGGAAAATTTTACGCTTTACCGCAGGCGCCCCAGCAATTTAAACAGTTATTAATGGTTGCCGGAGTTGACCGCTATTTCCAAATAGCGCCTTGTTTTCGCGATGAGGACCCTCGTATGGACCGCCATTTTGGCGAATTTTATCAATTAGATATGGAAATGAGTTTTGTTGAGCAAGAAGATATTTTTAAGATGATGGAACCATTGATGGTAGAATTAACCCATAAATTCAGCGATAAAAAAGTAATGTGGCAGCCGTTTCCGCAGATTCCATGGAAAGAAGCAATGGAAAAATACGGATCTGACAAGCCGGATTTACGATTTGAAATGGAAATAAAATCAATTACAGATATTGTAAAAGATTGCGGTTTTTCAGTCTTCGCTGATGCAGTTAAAGAGGGGGGGGTTGTGCATGCATTGAAAGTTGAGGGCGGAGCGAAATTTTCCCGCAAGGATATTGATGAAATAACTGAAATAGCAAAATCAAAAGAAGCTAAAGGATTGGCTTATATAATTATAGAGGATGAACCAAAATCTCCCATATTAAAATTTTTAAAGCCGGAAGAAGTTAAGCAGATAATCAAAGAGACTAAAGTCAAAAAAGGAGATATTATATTTTTCGGCGCTGACAAATGGCGGATAGTCTGCGAGAGCTTGGGCGCGGTACGAAGCGAATGTGGAGAAAGATTAGGGCTTAAAGACCCGAAAAAAGCCGCCTGGCTTTGGGTGACTGATTTTCCAATGTATGATTATTCGGAAATTGAAGAGGGGAAAATTGATTTCGGGCATAACCCGTTTTCCATGCCCCAAGGCGGGCTAAAAGCACTGGAGACGAAAGATCCGCTTGAGATATTGGCTTACCAATATGATTTTGTCTTGAACGGTTTTGAAATCACTTCCGGCGCCATCCGCAACCATGACCCGAAAATTATGTACAAGGCCTTTGAGATAGCCGGTTATACAAAGGAGCAGGTGGACGCGAAGTTCGGCCATATGATCCGCGCTTTTGAATACGGCGCGCCACCCCACGGCGGAAACGCTCCCGGAATAGACAGGTTAATGATGGTTTTAAACGATTGGAGTTCTATTCGGGATATTTATGCCTTCCCTAAAGATGGCGCCGGCCGCGACGTAATGCTGGACGCGCCAAGTGAAGTGGAGCCGGAGCAGTTGAAAGAATTGCATTTGAAAATCAGCAAAGAATAAATAGAGTGTGGGGGCAGGTTTGAAACCTGTCTCTATATTAACAAACGGATTTGTGGTATAATATGGATAATAATTATTAATTTAAATTTTATGACCCAAAACAACACCGCCAAATTTACGTTTCTTTATTTATTGTCGCTGATAGCGCTGGGATTTTTTGCGGTTTCCATAGGCAATATTTTATTCCAGCTTATCAATAAAAATATCGCCGATATCGTGGAGTCCTACAATATGCTCTACAATATCCAGGCCTTGCGCTTTGCTATTTCGGCCATTGTCGTAGCCGCGCCTATTTATTTTGTGGCTGTCTGGCAAATTAACAAGAATTTAGCCAAGGGATTATTAAATAAAGATTCCGGAATCCGCAAGTGGCTGACTTATTTAATTATTTTGATTTCCGCCGTGGCTATTACCGGCGATTTAATAGCGGTAATCAATAGTTTTTTGAACGGCGAATTAACCGCTAAATTCGCCTTAAAGACCTTAACAATCCTAGTAATTGCCGGAATTGTTTTTTCTTATTATTTTTATGACATGAAGCGGGAGAAAACAGCCGAGGACAAAATAATTAAATATTATTTTTATATCACTTTGGTTTTAACTGTCATCATTTTTATTTCCGGATTATTATTTGTTGAATCGCCGACAGAAGCGCGCTTAAAACGGCTTGACGGGGAAGTGATAAATAGTTTAAGCAATATTGAAAACGCCATTCAGATTTACTACGCCAGTGAAGACGCTTTGCCGGAAAATTTGTCTATGTTGGTTGAGGGAGTTGATTATATCCAGGCAGAAGACATAAATAACGCGGTTACCGGGAAAGAATTTGAATATAAGATAACCGGCAAGCAGGATTACGAAATTTGCACCGACTTTATGCGGTCCAATAAGAACGATAAAGACAGCAGTTCCATGTATGATTATTTGAACGACAGCTGGAGGCATGAGGCCGGGTATGACTGTGTTAAGAAAAAGATTAACAGCGAATTGGTAAAGCCATTGCCGGTAATGCGGTAAAAAAACAATAAAATAAAAAACAGGGGCTAATTGCGACTAGCTCCTGTTTTTTTTATATTAAATTTATTATTAAAAAGTGAAAAGGGGACAGATGTTTCTTCTGCCCCCTCAGGTATTGCTGCGCACTTACCATAAATGCGAACATTTGGCCGCTTCAAATACCGTCGTTTGTCCTCAAAACGATCAGTTTTTTAGACGGTTTGACAAATTGGGCCGCTACACCTCAGAATAGATGCTTACGCATCAAAGGGGTGGAGCGGCAAAGAAGGTGGGAAAAATTCATACGCAAGAGGACGGAGGGCCGGTATAACCGGCCGAGGAAGTCGTCTCGATCATTACCATCGTTTGAGCCGCAACCTTCGTCTCTTTGGCATTGGCTACGGTGGGACTACTGGGGCGGCTGGCGACAATTACGGTGACAGCACTCTTTGACAGACCGACGGTTGTTTTTTGGTCGGCAGTGACGGTATCCGCTTGACCCGTATTGCAAAAGACCACATCCGTGCGTGAGCCCTCAGGTGCTGTTCCGGTGGCCGGGGCATCCGCGCGGGTATACGCCGCTGTTTCCGTCATCGTCATCGCCGGCGTGATCATCGTCTGGACCACATCCGACGTCGTGCTTGTTGTGCTCATCATGAACATACAGATTACCGCGAATACAGCGAGAAGTCGTTTCATCGTGTTCTCCTTGTTCAAACAACTCCCGCACTTAGTTGTTTTTTGGAGTAGTGCGAGAGACCCGAGGTTTAATTTTAGGGCGGAAGTGGCAATGATATCGGACTTGCACCAATGGAGGGATGAAGTTGGGAGGGGGCGCTGGCGAACGGTGCAGGAGACCAGCGCCCCGTTTGCTAGACTTCACATTTTTGGCGCCAGAAGTCTATTGGCGCCATTGTATAGCTCGAAGTTTTGTCATCATTTTCTCCTTGAGCTGTGCAAGATCAATACTACAGCTCGTTGCTGTGTAAGATCAAGCTACAGCTCATTTTGGATGAGAATGAAGTTCGGCACGCCTGTTCAGATGGAGGTCATCACCGTTTTGACGATCTGCTGGACGGTCTGCTGATGGGAAGTTTTCATGATTTTTTCTCCATATTGCGACATTGATACGTATTTCTGGTACAAACATTTGTTTGTACGGCTCCTTACCTCGTTGTGAATTTTCTATTTCATCATAGGCGCCTCCTTTCGTGGCGTCTGGGGATGGGTATTAAAAGAACAAATTTTAATTTATTTTAACATCTAAAATCAAAAAAATCAAGCCAAAGTGGGGGAAAAGTATTATTTTGCCTGAAAAGGAGAAATACAGTATAATAATAATATCACTACAAATCACAAATTTTTTACAAATATACAAATAATAAATATAAAATTTGTATATTTGTGTTTGATTTGTAATTTGTAGTAAATTTATTAATTTAATATAACTATATGCCTGAAAATAAGAAGAAATTACCTCAAAAAGTAGTTGATTATTTAATGAAAGCCGGGGTGCCCCATAATATTATTGAGCACAAGACCGTCTATACCGCCTATGACGCGGCCATGACCATGGGGAAAAAATTGGAAGAAATAGCCAAATCCCTCGTGGTAAAGGCGGACAAGGATTATTATATGGTGCTTCTGCCGGCGAACAAGAATCTGGACCTGGATAAAGTAAAGAAGAATATCGGAAAGTTAAGGCAGAAAGACGTAAAAGTTATTAAAATTCCCGGAGAAAAAATTATGAAAGAGGCCTTAAAGTTAAAAGATGATACGGTCAGCGCTTTCGGCCAACTGCATAAACTGCCGGTGATAATGGACAAAGCGCTGTCAAAAGCAAAAAAAGCGATTTTTTCCTCCGGCGGAGTAAACCATTCCATAGAGATGAAAATTAAAGATTTTTTGAATTTAGAGAAGGCGAGCGAAGGCAGTTTCAGTGTGGTGAAGAAGATAAAAAAGACGAAAAAGCCGGTTAAGAAAGTTGTTAAGAAAAAGAAAAGTGTAAAAAAGTAATCTGTAATCAGTAACTCGTAATCAGTGGTGCTCACCCAAAAGGCGAGCGATACTAGTTACGGATTACGAGTTGCTGATTACTGATTTTTATGAACATAAACACAGAACAATTCAACGGTCCGCTCGATCTGCTGGTGCAGATGATTGATGATGATAAATTAGATATTAATGATGTTAGCTTGGGAAAGATAGCCGACCAATTTGTTAATTATATAAAAAACAACCCCGACATAAATCCGGAAGAAGTAGCGGATTTTTTAGCGGTGGCGGCAAAATTATTATTAATAAAATCAAAAACGCTGTTGCCTTATTTAATAAGGGAAGAAGAGGAGGAAGAAATTAAAGATTTTGCCAATCAATTGAAGATTTATAAAGATTTTCTTGAGGCCTCAAAGAAGATTGAGGAAATTTTAGAAGAGAGAAAGTTTATGTACGCGCGGGAATTCAATAAAAAAATGCTGACCGAAAATGTTGTTTTTTATCCCCCCAAAAATGTAAATAAAACAATATTACGCGCCGCTTTCAAAGAAATTATCGGGCGTTTAAAGATTGAAGAGAAAATAGAGGAAAATAATCTGGAAAAGGCCGTAAGCATTGAAGACAAAATGTTAAAAATACAAAATTTGCTAAAAAAGATAAATAGTTTAAGCTTTAACAGTTTGCTGGAGGAGCAGATTACTAAAATTGATATTATAGTCAGTTTTTTAGCTATGCTGGAATTGATGAAACAAAGGAGTGTAATAGTAGAACAGGGAGAATTGTTTGAAAGTATTCAGATAATAAAGGTATAATTATTCCAAATCAAATCTAAATGCAAAATGAAAAAAAAATTAAAATACGATTTAGAAGAAAGAACCAGTGAGTTTAATAAAAAAATAATTTAATATTTAAGCATTTTAAATTGATTTGGGCAATTTGGAATACTTTGAAATAATTTGGAATAATTTTAAAATTATGTTAGAGCTAAAAAAACAAATAGAATCATTATTATTCATATCAGGCAAGCCGTTAGCGCCGAAAAAAATCGCCGAATTAATTGGTGATAAAGTTAACGTTAAAGATATAAACAAAGCGATTGATGAATTAATAAAAGATTATGACGAGCGCGCCGGAGGCATAAAAATTATCAAAAGCGCCAGCCAAATACAAATGGCGACTAGCGGTGAAAATACAGAAGTTATTAGAAATTTTATTAAAGACGAAACAACGGGGGAACTAACAAAGCCGTCTATTGAAACGCTCACTATTATCGCTTACCGCGGACCGATAGCAAAATATGAACTGGAGAGAATTAGGGGGATAAATTGCTCGTTGATTTTACGCAATTTAATATTGCGCGGCCTGGCAGAAGAAAAAAAAGACAACAAAAAGCGAGAAATATATTATTCAGTTACTTTAGATTTTTTAAAATATTTAGGCGTTTCCCGGGTTGAAGATTTGCCGGATTATGATAGATTAAGCAAGAATAAAGATATTGATAAATTTTTAGCAGGAGAGATATAATCAATTAACAATTATAAATTACGAATTATCAATTAAAAATAAAAGTTTAGATTTAGAAATTATTTAAAAATTCTAGCCATGGTTATTATAAGCACCGTTATAGCAATAATTATTTTAACAGTTACGCAAACCAACCCGATATTATTTGTGCGGGATAATTTTTTTATCGGCAAATCGCAAGCCGGGGTCCTAGGAGTAAGCGAGGAGAATGAAATTAATAAAATTCAAGAAGGAGTAACAATAACCTCAAATCAGATAGTAGAAGATGAGGAATTATCCAACAACGGTCTTCCCGAGGCCGGCTTTAGGGATGCCAGGCCGATAAAGAAATTCAATACGGCTGAAGAACCGGATATTACCGCCCGTTCAGCGGTTGCCATTGATGTTAAAACAAAAAAAGTTTTATTTGATAAAAATGCCACGGAAATTTCTTCAATAGCCAGCATTACAAAATTAATGACCGCCATGGTAGCGCTCGGCCAAAATCCTGATTTTAATAAACAATACATCGTAAAAGACACAGACCGAAGAGATGGGGGCAGGATTTTTGTTTTTCAGGGGGACATAGTAACAACTGAAGATTTGTTTAATATTAGTCTAGTTGGTTCGGCTAACACCGCCACTATTGCTTTAGTACATTCAATAGGAATGACCGAGCAAGAGTTCGTCGTAAAAATGAATGAAAAAGCGAGAGAACTCGGCCTGGAAAAAACAAATTTTGCGGACCCGGTCGGATTAAGCGCGAATAATAAATCAACCGCCTTTGAAATAGCCGAAATTCTAGACGCGGCGCTGGCAAATGATAAAATAAGGGAAACAGTATTGCAGAAAAACTATGTTTTACAAACGGGCCAGGGCAAGCAGCGCCTTATCGAAACTACTGATAATTTATTAAGCGAAAAAAATGATTATAAAATTTTAGGCGGGAAAACCGGCTATTTGGGCAGCGCCGGATTTTGTTTTACCGGCAAGTTTTCCCATAACGACCATGAAATAATTACAGTAGTCTTGGGAAGCGACGGAGTTGATTTGCGTTTTTCCGATACAGATAAATTAGTAAGCTGGGTTTATGATAATTATATTTGGCCATAAACTAGTTAATTAGGAACTTAGTTGATTGGTTAATTAGTCGCGTTTTGAACTAAGTGCCTAATTAACTAAGTAACTATGTAATTATATAATAGTATAGCCATACAAATAATATGAACTATTTTGATTTATTTAACAGTATCCCTCCGCAGTTGGCGACTATGCTAATCGCCATGACGCCGATAGGAGAAAACAGGGCGTCAGTGCCGATTGCTTTAACCGTTTATAATATGCCGGTTTGGCAGGCGCTTTTTTGGTCGATTTTAGGCAGTATTATAGCGGCGGCTATCATTATTTTTTTTCTAGATAAAGCGCGTAAATTAGTGGTTAAAAATTTAAATTGCGCTGATAAATTTTTTACTTGGCTTGATACCAGAACCGAGCAGAAATTCATTAAAAAATATGAAAAATGGGGGGAAATAGCCCTTATTTTATTCGTGGCAATACCCCTGCCGGTAACAGGAGCTTGGACCGGAAGCTTAGCGGCGGTATTGTTCGGGATTAAGCCGTTGCGCGCATTGCTTTTTATCAGCATCGGCGTTATACTTTCAGCAAGTATTGTGGCTTTAATGACTCTAGGAGTGATTAATTTAATATAAAATTCTACCAATTACTAATAAATACTAATATACTAATACCTATTTAAATATATAATAAAATATCAATATTTATTCTGCTTTAAAAAGTATTATTGGTATATTGGTAAAGATTAGTAATTAGTAGGAAATAAATAATATGGATAAACAAAAAATAATAATTGCCAACTGGAAGATGAAGCTTAATATTAGCGGCAGCTTAGAATTAGCCCGGCAATATATTGAAGCGCTTGGCAATGGAGCAATAAATAACACAGAGGTGGTTGTTTGCCCGTCAGAAATTGTTTTAACGGAAGTAAAGAATATTTTAAAAAATTCTTCAATAAAATTAGGCGCGCAAAATGTTTTTTGGGAAGATGCCGGAGCTTATACCGGAGAAATTTCAGCTGCGATTCTGGAAGAAGCGGGGTGTGATTATGTAATTATCGGACATAGCGAACGTCGAGGCTATTTACTGGAGAATTATGAGATGATCCACCAGAAAATAAAAGCGGTCCTTGACCACAGTAAAATGATTCCGGTGCTATGTATTGGAGAATCCCTAAAAGACAGGGAGCAGGACAAGCGGGATTATGTTATTATTGACCAGCTGCAGCAGTCTTTCGGTGGCATCCGGCTAATGCCGGACCAGCAGATAATAGTCGCCTATGAGCCGATTTGGGCGATTGGAACCGGGCAGATTATAAAGCCGCAGGACGCTGAAAATATGCATGAAATAGTCATTGCCGCCCTGGTTGATTTATTTGGGATTGATGAGGTTAAAAAACAATTTAGGATAATTTACGGAGGCAGCGTTAACGGAAAAAACGCGAAACATTTTCAAGCGCTTGATAATATTGACGGCTTTTTAGTGGGAGGGGCAAGCTTAAAACCGGAGGAATTTTTAGAAATTATTAAAGCTTTATAAATATGTGGTATAACCTAATTCCATTATTTTTAATTTTTATTTGCGGCATCGTTATAATTTATATTATTACTAAAAAATTTCCCGCTGTCGCTAATTTGGATTTAGCGAATCTTCCTCAGGAAAAAGAAAAAAAAGTTAAGCAGCGGATAATAAGCAACCGGATAAAAAGAAACATAAACAGCTGGAAGATATGGCTTAAAAAAATTTTTCGCCCGATTTTTTCTTTCATCGGCTCTTGGCTGAATAATTTTTATAAAAAATTGCTTTCAGCCCGTGATAATTTAGCTAGGAAAAGCGAGGGTGATGATGTTTCTGAAATTGACGAGCTTTTCTTGGAAGCAGAGGAGCATAAAAAAGAGGAAAAATACGACGAAGCGGAAAAAATTTATATCCGCATAATCAGTTTGGACAGCAAGAACGTCAGCGCCTTTAAGATGCTGGGCCAGCTTTATTTAACAGAGGGGAAGACGCAGGAGGCGAAAGAGACATTAGAGCATGTTTTAAAATTAACCAAAGAAGATGCTGATGTTTATTCAAACCTAGCGGAAGTTTCTAAAGAAAACGGCCAGCTGGAAAGGGCGAAGAAGCATTATACGGAATCAATTAAATTAAATAGCGAAAACGCGCAGAATTATTTTAATTTGGCGGAAATACAGCAATCGCTTAATAATTCCAAAGAAGCAATGAAAAATATGA
>JBAZGH010000017.1:0-19798 GCA_041652935.1 Patescibacteria group bacterium
GGTATAAGCAAATACCGAGTGCATTAAAATAGCGCCTCCGGCGCTAATGGCCGCGAGCGCTATGATGTAGATTGTTGATTTTAATAATTTGGTTAGCATGGGGATATGTGTAAAAAAATTATTATTTTATTTCAACTTTTCCGATTATATTTTTTTGACTGGCTAAGCCGAATTTAGTGCTGTCCATTGAACCGCCCGGCTGGTTTCCTAATATAATTAATGTATTTTCAGGAATTATTCCATTATAATCTTTTATGTACAAAGACAACATTTTAGTCCTAGCTTCCGTCAATTCATAGAAATCTCCGTTTGAATTTTCCGCTATTTCATTATTTATTATTATATAATAGCTGCTACTATTTTCTTTTTTTCTAAATTCAAAAGAATCACCCGGTAATGCTTTTACTATTTTTATAATCGGATTTGGATTTTTTGAATAATTATAAGCAACCACGTCTCCCCTGTTAATGGGATTGCAATTATAATAATTTTTTAATAAAGTTATCTCCTGCCCATTTTCCACCAACCCGCTTAAAGATTCTCCCTGTACTATATCTTTCTCTTTGACAACGCAGCTTGCATCATAATCTTTAAAATTAAAACTGTTCGGATATTTTTTATATAAAAGATATCCGACACTTGTTGCCGCTGACGCGATAACTATAATAATAAATATGGCAAGAAAAAATTTTCTCATATCTGTGGATATATTATAACATATTTTCATATATTATAACAACAAAATTTTAAAAACAAAAAACGAACGCATGGTTCGCTGTAATTTTAATAAATTAAATATTGAATATTAAATATTACGGCAACGAGATAAAGTTGCTTCTGTACGTTGCGAATATTTAATATTCAATATCAAATATTTTCATCTTTTAATTCCTCAAACAATTTTTTCTGCGCCCTGCTTAATCTTTCCGGCGTTTTTACAATAACGTGCACCAGTTGGTCTCCGCGCCCGCTGCCATGCAAGCTGTGCGCTCCCCGTCCGCGCAATTTAAATACAGTCCCAGACTGGGTGCCGGCCGGAATTCTTAAAGTTACTTCTCCGTCAATAGTTTCAATTTTTATTTTATCGCCCAAAGCCGCCTGGGAAAAACTAATTTCTAAGGAAGATAGAACATTACTTCCTTCGCGCTCAAAATTTTTGTCGGGCTTAACCCTGATTTTTATATATAAATCCCCATAATGGCCGCTGTCAGACGCTTCGCCTTGGCCGGTCATTCTTATAGTTTGTCCGTTATCAATGCCCGCTGGTATTTTTATGCTAATATCAACTAAATCTTTTTCTAATCCGGTTCCCCGGCAACTGCTGCATTTTTCTTTAGAAACTCTGCCCTCACCTCCGCAATCCGGGCAAGTTGAACGCGATTGGAAACTGCCCAAAATAGTCCTCTGCGTTTGGATTACGCTTCCCTGCCCGTTGCAAGTTTTGCAAGTTTCAATCGGAGTGCCAGGTTCGGCCTTATTGCCCTTGCACTTTTTGCAGGCGACTGTTTTATTTAGTCTTACTTCTTTTTCCGCTCCAAAAGCCGCTTCTTTAAAATCTATCCGCAATTCAGTTTGGATGTCAGCGCCCCGACGCTGGCGCCGTCCGCTGCGGCTCCCCATGCCGAATATATCTCCCAGCCCGCCGAATAAGTCGCCTAAATCAAATTCAATTCCTCCGCTGGAAAATCCGCCTTGCTGAGCCGCGCGGGCAAAATCTTCCCAATTCATCCCGGTCCCGCCGAATCCTTGTCCGCTAAAAGCCGCGTCGCCAAACTGGTCGTATTGTTTTCTTTTTTTCTCATCACCAAGAATTTGGTACGCTTCGTTTATCTCCTTAAACTTCGCCTCGTCTCCACCCTTCTTGTCCGGGTGGAACTCATGCGCTTTCTTGCGGAAAGCGCGCTTAATCTCGTCGGCGCTGGCCGATTTATTAACATCTAGCACTTTATAATAATCCTTAGGCATTTTATGTAATTAATAATTTGTAAAAAAGGGGGATGAGATAACTCTTCCCCTGTTGTAATCTCCTTGAAAATCATAGCGGCTAGACAGACATCCTTGAACAGTCAAAGCAGAGTTGCTCTTCCGGCATCCCATGCGCCGCCGCTATATCGGTAATGGTATTAAAGCGGCAGCTGGTAATTCCTAGAATTTCCGCGATTTCTTCATCCGTTCTGACCGTCCCATCTTTGCGGGCAATCAGTTCCCCGTCCGTGCGAGTAGACTTTCCCCAACGGCAAGCTGACAGAAGTTTGGGGTTGGCGATGCGAAAATGAATCCTGGCAACGATATTAACTCTCGGCATATCCGTCTGAATATCAACGGACATTGTCTTGGGAATTAAATTATTCATGCTCTGCGTGCCGCGGACGATTGAATCGTCCACAACCACCACATGAATAATGATCTCGTCGCCTTCGCGCTTGGCAAAGCCTTTTTCCAGCCAAAATTCCAACAACTCACTCGGAATGAAATAAATCGGAAGCGCCACAATCTTAATATCGGCCTCCCGATCTCTTTCCGCCTGCGCGTCCAGGGTATAACTTCGGAAAGCGAAGCCGAATTTAGTTAAAAACTCAGCCGCCAGCGGAGCGAAAGGAATTTTGCCCAACTGATGTTGAATGGCAAAATGCCTTTCATAACCAAGATAATGGAACCGCCCTGATTCCGGGATTGGGATAACTACGTGCGGAATAAACTGCGGGTCGGATTCAATATCCCGTTTCGCCAAAGCCGCGCCGCAGAATCGCCTTACCGTGGCTGCATCGCGTTCCTTTGTTATTATTGAGCAGGGACCGCTGGTGTAAACGCCCTTGAATGAGCAGAAATTACAGGAAATTTTTCTTTGGCATCGAATTATCCCCTTGCTTTCCGCTATCCCGTTCTTCAGGACAACTACCTCTCCCGGCTCTAAAACGCGGTCAAAATCGAAATCTTGCACCCCGAAGCCGGTCGTATCGGAAACAACGGCGACCGTGCCTTTCTTCCGCCCCAAAAATAGCGGCTCGTGCGCATCCAACCCGCGGTAGGCGTAGACGCGGTCTTCGGTTAATATGGCTAGAGAATAAGCTCCAATAGCTTTCTCCGTCATGTGAGCAAATCCCTCAAGGAAATTGCTGTCGACCTCTCTTTCCTTATTCCAGCCGGACTCAATGATTAAGTGGCAAAGCAACGCCACGTCATCATCTCGTTCAAACCCCTTGCCCTTCGCGGTAAAAGCGAAAATTATTCCATCCCGATTCTGCAGATTGCCGGCGAAACAAATGGCAAATGGCGGGAAAGCGGACCGTTTTAGGTAATACGGCTCCCGCTCGCAGTCGCTGATATGACCCAAACCAAGCGGCATTCGAAATCCGCTTTGGTCTCCTTCAAAACCCGGACGATAAAGACCTTTATGGGTCTTTACTAAAATCGGATCCTCCGGGCTAGAATTCTGCACGCGCAAGGTTGCCATTCCTCCGTATTTTTGCCCGTGCGGCTGCTGGAAAAAAGTTAAGCGGAAAAGATGTTGAAGAAACTGTTCTCCGCCGCCCTCTATTGTATCCGGGTTAACGCTTAACGCTGTAACAGCACCCATGACCGTTCTCCCTTTTTGGCTCTCGGTGAAAAAAATTAAAGGAACGTAGTCCTCCTTCGCTTTTATCTTAAACTTCTTTTCTGATTGTGTAAACAAAAAACGCTTGTTTAGGAATCCGATACCCTATG
The DNA here is from genome assembly GCA_041652935.1 of Patescibacteria group bacterium. GTDB lineage: Bacteria > Patescibacteriota > Patescibacteriia > Patescibacteriales > XYC2-FULL-47-12 > JBAZGH01. The sequence continues at coordinate 3,706 of JBAZGH010000017.1, forward strand.
GGGTATCGGATTCCCCGACTAACGTATTTTATTTTTTATTTTCATCGTCAACTATCTCCCCTTCTACCGGCTCTCCGTCAGCTGGCGGATTTTTCTTCCCGTCTTTTTTTTCTTCCCCGCCCCGAGTGCCCTGCGCAGACTGTTGCTGGTACATCGCCGCGCCTATATTCTGCGCCGTCTGGCTTAACTCTTCCATGGCTTTTTTAGTCGCCTCAATATCGGCGTTTTCTTTTACTTTTTTCAACGCTTCCACTTTCTCTTCCAGCTCTTTCTTGTCTTCCGCTTTTATCTTTTCGCCCTGTTCTTTAATTAATTTCTCCGTGCTGAAAACGACCGCGTCCGCCTGATTTTTTATGTCAATCTGCTCTTTCTTTTTTTTGTCTTCCTCGGCGTGCAGTTCCGCCTCTTGGCGCATCTTTTCAATCTCTTCCTTGGACAAACTGGAAGAGGCGGTAATGGTAATATGCTGTTCCTTGCCGCTCGCTTTGTCCGTGGCTTTCACGTTTAATATGCCGTTCGCGTCAATGTCAAAACTGACTTCAACTTGCGGAACTCCCCGAGGCGCCGGCGGAATGCCGTCTAAAATAAAGCGGCCCAGAGTCTTATTATCGCTCGCCATCGGGCGTTCGCCCTGCAATACGTGGATTTCAACGGAAGTCTGGCTGTCGGCCGCGGTGGAAAAAATTTGCGATTTAGAAGTAGGAATGGTGGTATTCTTTTCAATTAACGGAGTGGAAACGCCGCCTAAGGTTTCAATGCCTAAGGTCAGAGGCGTAACGTCAAGCAATAGCACGTCTTTAACATCGCCCTGTAGTACTCCGGCCTGAACAGCCGCGCCTAAGGCCACAACTTCGTCCGGGTTAACAGTAGAGTTCGGCTTCTTCCCAAAAAATTCCTCTACCTTTTTCTGCACTAAAGGCATGCGGGTCATGCCCCCGACTAAAATAACCTCTTCAATTTCGGACATCTTCAATCCGGAATCGGCCAACGCTTTTTTGCACGGCTCTAAAGTCTTTTCCACTAAATCCATTACTAAATCTTCCAGTTTCGCCCGGGTAATCTTCATTACCAAATGTTTCGGCCCATCGTCGGAAGTGGCGATAAACGGCTGGTTGATTTCAGTTTCGTTCGTGGTAGATAATTCAATTTTCGCTTTTTCCGCCGCTTCTTTTACTCTCTGCAAAGCTAGCGTGTCTTTAGCTAAATCAATTCCCTGGTCTTTTTTAAATTCAGAAATTATGTAATCGATAACGCGCGCGTCAAAATCTTCTCCGCCCAGATGGGTGTCGCCGTTGGTGGCCTTAACTTCAACCGTGTCCTCGGAAATGTCCAAAACGGAGACGTCGAAAGTGCCGCCGCCCAAATCATATACTACCGCCTGCTGGCCTTTCTTTTTGTCAAAACCGTAAGCCAAAGCGGCCGCGGTCGGCTCGTTAATTATGCGCTTTACCTCCAGCCCGGCGATTTTACCCGCGTCTTTAGTGGCTTGCCGCTGGGCATCGCTAAAATAAGCCGGCACGGTAATCACCGCTTCGGTTATTTTTTCCCCGGTCTTTTCTTCCGCGTCAGCTTTCATTTTACTTAAAATCATAGAGGAGATTTCTTCCGGCGAATATTCTTTGCCGCTCATCTGCACCTTTACCGCTTCTCCGGACCGCACAATCTTATACGGATAGGTCTTTTTATCCCGCTGCACCTCTTCGTCGCCGAATTTACGACCGATTAAGCGCTTTACCGCGAACACGGTGTTTTCCGGGTTGGTTACCGCCTGCCGTTTGGCAATCTGCCCGACTAAGCGTTCGCCGTTTCTGGCAATAGCAACGACTGAAGGGGTCGTCCTGTTTCCCTCGTTGTTTTCTAAAATTTTTGGCTGGCCGCCTTCGATGACGGCCATGGCACTGTTGGTGGTGCCTAAATCGATTCCTAGAATTTTGCTCATATATTTTTCCTGCCCGCCTCAATGCGAAGCTTTGGGCGAGTTATTTATTAATTTTTATATTTTATGATAAACATTGACTTTTTCTTTATAATATTGTATATTTTAGCTAATCATGGATGAAAGGAGTTTGGGAAATGTTTGCAACCGTTGTTCATGTTTCAACTAAAGCGGAAATTCTAGAGGAAGTTAGGAAAATCGTTGCCGAACTATTGAGTCTTCCTTTGGAATGCGTAACGTCTGAAAAAAACCTTACCAGGGATTTGGGCGTGGATTCATTAAATCATGCCGAACTAGTCATGATTTTTGAGGAAACTTTTGGGCTGGAAGAAATACCGGAAATTGATTACGAGAAAACTCCGACCGTCGGCGATATTGTTGAATACTTGGCAAAACGCCTCGGGATCGCCAGCTAACCGCGCCCATTCTATTTCCTCTTACGCTCTTTACTCCCTCCCCCGGAAAGCATAGCTTATCCGGGTTTTTATTTTAAACTGTAAACAACGACCTTCGCTGGCTGTATTACCTTATTTCCCATTTTATATCCCTGCTTCACGATTTTCACAATTTTATCAACCTGCTTTTCATCCTCGGTTTCCACTTTCTCAACCGCTTCGTGCTCTGCCGGGTTAAACTGTTCATCAACCGGATTAATAATTTGCACGCCGTTATTGGCCAACATATCCTCAAATTGCTTAATGACAAATTGCACGCCCTGCAGCCAGCTGTCATGATTCTTGCTATCAGCATGATCAACCGCTATTTTTAAATTCTCGTAAATCGGAATAAACTCCATTATTAAATTTCCTTTGACGTAGCGGGCAAATTCCTCTTTTTCTTTGGTGGTTTGCTTTACTAAATTCTGATAATCAGCAAGAGCCCTTTTATATAAATTCTCGAAATCTTCATGTTTATTCTTTTTTTCAGCTTTATCTTTTTTGTGTGGCATATATTTATAATCCAAATCTACAAATGGCATTCAAATACTACAAAATATTTATTCAAATTATTTTTTGTAGTATTTGATTTATAGCTATTTGAAGAATTTGAATATAATTTGTAGATTTGAATTATAATAACTAAATTCTGTTAACTATATAGTTAATCAACCCTAAACACTGTTCATAATCCATCCTCATCGGCCCGACAATGCCGAACATGCCGGAGTCATCGCCTTTTTCGTATTTTACCACCACGCTCCCGCAAATCGCACCGAAAGGATTTTTCTGGCCGATAAAAATCTGCGGCTCGTTAGTAACGCCCGAATACATGCCGAGCACTATATCTTCAATGTCATCAATAATTCTAGAAATATTTAAAACCTGCTGGGTTTCCACAAATTCCGGCTGGGATAGTAAATTGGCAATGCCTGTATAATATAAATTATGTTGATCAGCCGCCCAAAATACCGCCAGTCCTGATTTAGCCGCCAACGCCTTGGCAGTCTGCTTTAAAAATTCTTCATTATTTCTTTTTACCTGCATTTGTACATTAGCTTTTTTCGGCGATAAAAAATTTTCTACATAGAATTGGTAGGCTTTTTCCGTCGGCACCCGCCCGCTTGAAGTATGCGGCTGGTGGATGTAGCCCGCCTGCTCCAGTTTTACCAATTCATTGCGGACGGTCGCCGGACTAAACGGCAATTTAAATTTTTCCACAAGCAAACCAGAACTGATTGGCTCAGCCGTTTTTATATACTCCTTTACTATGGTTTTTAGTAAATTACGTTGTCTAATTTCCATATATTATCAGTATAATATAATTAGCACTCCCGTGTCAAGAGTGCTAATTTAATATAATATATTGTTTATTTTTATCAAATAAAAAACGCCTCTTTTTATTAAGGCGCTTGCGCTCTGCACAAACGAAAAAAAGTCCGCAAATAATCCAACCCGCTCCATACCGTAAAGAAAGCCGCTATTCCCATTACAAAATTCGGGTAAGGGACTCCCAGAATAACAAGAGCGATGGCAGCATATTGGAGTGCCGCCTTTATCTTTCCCGACCGCTTAACTTCAGCCGCCTCCTGCAACTTCGGAGTGCTGTTCACCATTAACCGGCCCAATATAACTCCGATCTCCCCGCAAAATATCAACGCCACCAGCCATTTCCAAACTCCTATCCTTACTAGAAGAAACAGGGGGAAAAGGACTAGGATTTTGTCAGCCGCGATATCAAGAATTTTCCCGATTTCCGATCCATGGTTAAAGCGCCGAGCGAGATATCCATCCAGCCAATCTGTCAGAGCGGCTATGGTATAGAGAATTCCAGCAATTGCCATCTTCTTGTCAAAGATGTAATTCAAAATGAACAGAGTTAGGATTATCCTGGATATCGACAGCAGATTTGGAATAGTGCCAAACATCAACTTGACTAATTCTGCCATTTTTTTGCCTCCTTAAAGGTCTGCTTGCAGATTATCAAAACTGTAATTTATAGTCAATTAATAAATCTTTTACCGCTTGCTATTACAAGACTTTATAAACTTTCTAACTTTTTACTTAGTAAAATACCACTGCATTACCCTGCGCGCAATTGGCACAGCCGCGTCGGTTGATTCTCCTCCCTCCTCAACTATAACCGTTATTACAATTTGCGGATTTTCATAGGGCGCAAATCCGGTAAACCAGGAATGGGTTTCTCCCTCGCTGGACCACTGGGCTGTTCCTGTTTTTCCGGCAGATTCAACCAGCAGCATCTGCAAGCTGGCGCAGCTTCCATCGGTAACGCATTGCCGCAGGCCTTCCCGGACTATATTTACATATTCCGGTTCGATAAAATCATGCCGCAATAACTTTGGCTCTATTTTTTTGTATAAGCTGTCGTCGCTATTTAACAGTTCGGTTACTAAATGGGGCTGATATAATTTTCCGCTGTTGGCAAAAAATGCGGTATAGGCCGCTATCTGCAACGGAGTCGCGGTAATATCTCCCTGTCCGATAGCTAAATGTAGCGTATCGCCCGGATACCATATTTCATTTTTGGCTTCTTTTTTCCAGGCCTGCGACGGCAAAAATCCAGTCGCTTCTCCGGGCAAATCAATGCCTAATGTTTGCCCGAACCCAAATAAACGGGCGTAGTCTGTTATTTTCTCAACACCAAGCCCCGGAATATCCGGTACGCCGCCGCTGATATTGTAAAAAAAGGTATTGACTGACCAGGCAATCGCCTTGCGCACATCGGTTGTGCCATGCCCGCCGGCTTTCCAATCGGGAAAAAACCACTCTTTTATCCCCACCCCTCCAGTGCTGTTGAATTTTGTATTTTGATTTATAACTCCCTCCTGCAAAGCGGCGGAAGCGACTACCATTTTAAAAGTTGATCCGGTTGGAAATTCGCCCTTTATCGCCCGGTTGTATAAGGGTTGATTTTCATCTTCAATTAATTCTTTATATTTTTCCGTGCTTATCTTCTCCGCAAAATCATTGCTATCGTAACTGGGTAAACTGACTATTGCCATAATTTCCCCGCTGTTGGGATTTAAAGCTATGGCGGAAGCCCGCGAGGCCCCAACATCTTTCAGCTGAAAAACCATCTCTTCTTCCAATTTTTTCTGCAGGGCGCTATCAATTGCGAGCTTTAAACTGTACCCGTCCTGTTTTTTAACTTCGCTTATTATCCGTTTTTCCTTCCCTAGAGCATCAACTTCAATATATTTTTCCCCGTATTCTCCCCGCAATTCATCTTCCCAAAATTTTTCCAGTCCCACCTTACCCGTATAATCAGTCATTAGATACTCTTCGTTTTTTTCGTATTCTTCTTTTGTTATAACTCCCATATATCCCAGAACATGCGATAAAGATAAGCTGGGAAGATTATATTTTCTTTTATATTTTGTTTTAACTGACAGCCCCGGCATATCCTGCGCCGCCAGCATAAGTTTTATGGCATCCTGATAATTTATATCATCAATTAAAGACTGGGGCTGGTATGATTCCAGCGTCTTATATTTATGTTTTATTAAGAGGTAATCTATATCTTCTTCCGCGCCGGCGCCGAAAATATCTCCTATTATTTTTATGATTTCCTGCCTTTTTTCCTCAGATACTTGGTTGGATAAAATATCAGCCGGAATTATCTGGAGGTAAAAAATCGGCTTGTTTTCCGTTAAAACATTCCCGTCTTTGTCGTATATAACCCCTCTGTCGGCCATAATTGGCTCTTTCCTTATCCGGTTGTATTCAGACAGCTCGGAATAATAAGAGTTGCCGGCTATCTGCAAATAAGCCGTTTTAACAAATAAGAGAAAAAAGCCGGCTACTAAAAAAATTATCAACCAGCTAATTTTTTTATAAGAAATATTGCGCCCTATTTTTTCTCCGGAAGCTTCCGCCTCGCGCTCCCCCATCAATCCTTCCTCAGTCCATCGCAGGCGGTAGCCGGCGCCAAGCTTAGCGTCATTTATGCTGTCGGTTCTTACCGCAAATAAATTATCACGGTTTCTTCTAAATTTTTTTGTGTATATTTTTTTCATTTTTAGGCATTAAAAAAAATGATTTCATTTTCCGGCTGTAGTAATTCATAAAATAAAAAGACCCGAAAATAATAACAGTTCCGAATAAAAGTTTGTAACCCAATGATGCGAGATAGTTTAATGAAAAAACTTCTTGGTAAAAAATATTTTTGGTAAAAAAATTTAATAAAAATACCAACCCCATCTTTATAAAGTCAAACAAAGCCAAGCTGATTATTGTCAATAAAATATACGAGTAAACCGAACGGTTGGTAAAAAATTTTGTCAGCGCTAAATTTGCGATTATTAACGCCGTAAATAAAGATATTGTATTCAGGCCGTAAAAATAAAATGAGTGCATGTCTAGTAAAATCCCGGCCGCTAAAGCCCAGGCCAATGATTTTTCCAATCCGGATAATATTAAAATTATAACCAGTCCGACAATAATTATATTAATATTAAAAAATGGCGCGGACAATGCCGAAATGAAGCTTATCTGAATTATAAACAATAGCAAAAAAATTATTATTTTTAAAAAATTAAGCATTTTCTCAATTTAAAATAATGGAAACTATTGAAAGCGTATTTAAATTCAGCGCCGGATTTATTATTATTGACTGGAAAAGGTCATTGGGCTCTTTTTTAACTTCCTGGACAGTGCCTATTATCAGCCCCCTGGGTATCTGCTGCTCCAGCCCGGAAGTAACGATAACCTCGCCGACTGAAACCTCCTCAGTTTGGGGAATGAAATTCATCTGGATGGTAAGGCCGAGCTCCCCTTTGGTTACTCCGGCAGTTTCTTTTTTATTGATTGAGCTGGCGGCAATCTGGCATTGCTTATCGGTAATAAGGTGCGCGTATGAAAGCGAATCTTCCGCGGCAAAAATTTTTCCCACTATAACCCCGTTATCGCTGATTACCGGTTGCCCGGGAGAAACGCCGTCATTTCTTCCCTTATCAATAGTTATAATTTGCTCTATTCCGTAGCCGCCCTCCCGACTTGTTATGTTAGCGACTAATTTCTTATAATTATGGCGGGAATAAAATTCAAGCTGGTTTCTTAGGGCGATATTTTCGTCCTCTAAAATTTTCAGACCTATATTTTCCTCCAGTAATTTTTGGTTGCGCGCTTCCAATTCCTCGTTGATTTTCTTTAGCTCGTCATAACTTTCCTGCCCGTTGTAAAATTCTCCGCCCTTATTTCCGGCATTAAAAGCTATTTTTTCTGCCGGCTTTAAAAATGTTAATATGTAATTTTCAAAAACAGCCAGCGCTCCGGCATAATGGAGTAAAATAATAATCATAGCGGCAACAAATATAACCGCTATTTTTTTATTGAAATATTTCATATTTAATTGCTGGCGCTAGGAGAAAAAACGCCTTTATATATTTCCGGATCTTCCATTATTTTTCCGGCGCCCCGGACTACGCAGGTCATCGGGTCCTCGGCTATCCTTACCGGAATTTTAGTTGCCTGCGCTATCTCCTTGTCTAAATTTCTTAGCAAAGCTCCTCCGCCTATCAGGACAACTCCTTGCTCATATATATCAGAAACAAGTTCAGGCGGAGTCATCTCCAGAACTGCCTTAATATTTTCAATGATATTATGGACGCTGCGTGAAAGAGCTTCCCTTACCTGGGAGTCGTTAATAATTACTTCCTTGGGAAGCCCGTTTACCAAGTCCCTGCCCCGCATGGGCATCTCCATTTCCTCCGCCAGGGGAGTTGCAGAACCGATTCTCTTCTTTATCTCTTCGGCAACCTGGTCGCCGATTAAAATATTAAATTCTTCCCGGGCGTACTGCACAATGTCGTTGTCAAACTGCCCGCTGGAAAGCCGTAAATTCTTCCAGGTTACTATTCCGCCCAACGATACGACGGCTATTTCGGTAGTCCCGCCACCGATATCAACTATCATATTAGAGGTGGCGTCAAGCACCGGCAGCCGCGCTCCGATAGCCGCCAACATCGGATTTTCAACCAAAAGTATTTCCCGGGCGCCGGCGGTTTTAGTTGCGTCCTCAACCGCTTTTTTCTCCACTTCGGTAATATCAAGCGGAATGCCGATTACTACCCGCGGACGGGGAATAAGCGTAAAATTTTCCGAATGCACCCTGTCTATAAAATGCTTGAGCATTTTCTCAGTTACTTCAAAATCGGAAATAACTCCGTTGGTAAGGGGATGGATTGCCATAATATGCTGGGGGGTCTTGCCGAACATTTTGGACGCTTCGTTTCCTACGGCTATAACTTCATCAGTCCGGGTATTTATCGCTACCACCGATGGCTCGTTAATTACAATTCCTTTGTCTTTGGTTATAACAAGCGTAGAGTGGGAACCAAGGTCAATGCCTAAATCTTTGCTGAATTTTCCTAAAAATTTGTTAAACATAATAAAAATGAATTACGAATTAGGAATTACGAATTATAAGATAAAAATCTCCTTGATTCATAATTCCTAATTCCTAATTCATGTTAAGTGCTTTTTATAATATCTTTCAGCTTCACCATTTCTTTTTTTTCCTCACTCCTTTTCTTTACTTCCACGCTATCTTCATTTAAGCTGCGTTCGCTCACAACCAGTCTTATCGGGCAGCCGATTAAGTCGGCGTCATTAAACCTTTCGCCGATGCTTGTCTGTTCGTCGCGATCGTCAAATAAAACCTCTATTTTTTTATCCTGCAATTCTTTATATATTTTTTCCGCTGTTAATTTTATCTTATTATTTTCTTCAACATCCTTAGTATTAACCTGGACTAAATGCACGGTAAAAGGCGCTATCTCCTTCGGCCAAACAATTCCCTTATCGTCGTGGCAAACCTCGGCGACAGTCCCCATAACCCGGCCTAATCCTATTCCGAAGCATCCCATCATAACCGGTTTCTTGTTTCCGGCCTCGTCAATATATTCGTATTTAAAAGGTTCGGAATACTTAGTTTTCAGCTTGAATATATTGCCGATTTCAATCGCTTTCGCCCGGGTTAATTTTTTATTATCGCAGTTCGGGCATTTATTATTTAAATCTTTAATAATTTCATTATTAACGGCGATGCTGCATTCTTCGCAGATAAAAATTTCATCCTCGCCGGCATCGGTAACAGTCTGGTACTCATGCGAGTACTTGGCGAATGTTCCGCCGGAGGCGTAAGTTAAATAAGTTTTGTCCAGTATCCCGCAGCGTTCAAAAATTTTAAAATAACTTTTCTGCATCTCCTTATAAAATCTGTCAACGTCTTCTTCGTCTGTATGGAATGAATATAAATCTTTCATTATGAATTCCCGCCCCCGCAGTATTCCTGATTTCGCCCTTTTCTCATTGCGGAATTTATCTTGTATTTGGTAAATATATGCCGGCAGATCTTTATAGGACAAAATATGCTGCTGCGCCAAAGGCACAACAATTTCTTCATGCGTCGCTCCCAGCGCATATTCGCGGCTGTCGCTGCCGATTAATTTAAATAAAGCGTCAAAATCGCTCCAGCGTCCGGTGGTCTCCCAAACTTTCTTTGGCGTTAAAGCCGGCATTAAAATTTCCTGCCCGCCAACCTTATTCATTTCATCCCGGATTATATTCTCTATCTTTTTTAAAACTCTCAGCCCCAAAGGAAGATAGGTATAAATTCCGGCGCTGACCTTATCAATAAAACCGGCCTGAATTAACAGCCGGGCATTAATGCTTAACTCATCTTTAGGAGCATCCTTGGTGGTTTTAGTGAATAATGTTGATAAACGCATATTGTTGTTTTGAAATTACATTATAATTTTACCTTTTGCCCGGTCTAATGTCAATGAATTTGGGGGTGGAATAAAAAAAGCGGCTAAACCGCAATTAATATTTACCAATAAAACAACTATTTCAAGGGCTTGTCCTGCATTAAAACATCCGGATTATAATTCGGCAATTTTTCTTAATTTAACAGCGGGATTATGCTATTATCCTGAACATTACCGTCCCGCAAGTCGGGCACCGGCCTTTTAGGGCCTTTCGCTCGCACCCGCCCTTTCCTTTCATACTGACCTCCATTTCACTTTCCATTTCCCGCTTTTCTCTGCATTTTACGCAATACGCTTGCATAATCTTGTTTATGTCATCTTAAGGAGCGTAGCGACGAAAGATCTGTAATACTTATTTATAAGCAACAGATTCTTCATCCACTTCGTTCATTCAGAATGACAAAAAGAATTATTTAATCACTATATTGATTAATTTATTCTTTACAAAAATCACTTTGATTATTTCTTTGCCTTCTGTCCATTTTTTTATCTTATCGCTCGCCAATGCCTTTTCTTTTGTCTCATCTTCGGAAATATCACTTAGCACTTCAATGCTGTCCCGCAACTTCCCATTAACTTGAATTGCGAAATTTATATTTTCATCTTTAATTAATTTTTCATCGTACTTTGGCCATGATTGTAAAAATATACTTTCTTTATGGCTCAAGCTTTCAAACAGCTCTTCTGCTAAATGCGGCGCGAACGGTGCGAAAATAATTAAGAACTTAGTAAAATCATCTTTGCTTACTCCCTCTTTTTGCGCTTCGTTAACAAAAATCATCATCGCTGAAATAGCAGTATTAAATTTCATATTTTCTATATCGTCCGTCACCTTCTTTATAGTTTTATTTAGCAATGAACTATCTTTCGGTTTGTTGTTTGTAACTTGTAACTTGATAATTTTTTCAAGAAATCTTCGCACGCCGACAATCCCTTGTGTTGACCACGGCTTTGTGTCCTCCAACGGCCCCATGAACATCTCGTATAATCTTAAACTGTCAGCGCCTAAATTTTCCACCACATCATCAGGATTAATCACGTTGCCCAGGCTTTTTGACATCTTGCGGCCGTCTTCGGCTAAAATCATTCCTTGATTGCGTAATTTTAAAAATGGTTCATCAAAATCTATTAAGCCGGCGTCATGCAAAGCTTTGGTAAAAAACCTGGCGTACATTAAATGCAGTACCGCGTGTTCGGCTCCACCGACATAAAGGTCAACCGGCATCCATTTTTTCAGCTGTTTTTTGCCGGCAAATTCTTTTTCATTTTTTGGGTCGGAATAGCGGAAATAATACCAGGAAGAACAAACAAAAGTATCCATTGTATCTATTTCAAAATACCAACCCTTGCCGTACAATTTTTCCGCTAATGTTTTATATTTTTTTGAGCTGTCCAACGGCGAGGTTCCCCTCGGCTGATAATCAACATCAGTCGGCAGTTCAAGCGGCAGATGTTTTTCTTCGACTGGATGCGGATTTCCGTCCGGATCATAAACAATAGGAATGGGCGCGCCCCAATATCTCTGTCGCGAAACCAGCCAGTCGCGGAGTTTATATTGCATTTTAAATTTACCGCCAACTTTTTTAGTAATTGCTTTTTTTGCTTCTTCTGAATCCATGCCGTCAAATTCGTTAGAGTTACGTAAAATTCCAACACCTTCCCAAACTTCTTTCCCGTCAATTATTTGTTTAGTTTTTTTATCTATCTCTTCCGTAGTATTAAATGGAGTTTTTATAGAATGAATTGAAGTTACTGCCGGACTAACAGGATATGGATTAATAACATTAATAATTTCTAAATTAAATTTCTTCGCAAATTCCCAATCTCTTTCATCGTGCGCCGGCACGGCCATAATCGCGCCAGTTCCATAACTTGCTAAAACATAATCAGCGATAAAAACCGGAATTTCTTCGTTATTTGCTGGATTAATTGCTTTAACGCCTTTTAATTTAACTCCGCTTTTATCTTTATTTAAATCAGTGCGCTGCAAATCAGATTTCTTTTTTGTTTCCTTAATATATTCCTCAACTTCTTTCCAATTTGTGATTTTATCTTTCAATTTCGCCACCAACTCATGCTCCGGTGCCAGCACCATATATGTCGCGCCAAACAATGTGTCCGGGCGGGTGGTAAACACTTCAATCTGAAATCTAAAATCTACAATCTTAAATTTTATTGATGCTCCTTCGCTTTTACCAATCCAATTTTTTTGCATTAACTTTATCGGCTCGGGCCAATCAATTTTTTCTAAACCTTCAAGCAGCTTATCAGCATAATCGGTAATCTTAAAAAACCATTGTTCCATATCTTTTTGGACAACTTCATTGCCGCATCGTTCGCATTTGCCGTTTACAACCTGCTCGTTAGCCAAAACTGTCTGGCAGGAATCGCACCAATTGACTTTAGCTTTTTTCTTATAAGCCAAACCCTGTTTGTATAAAAATAAGAAAAACCACTGAGTCCATTTATAATAATCCGGCGCTGAAGTATTAACTTCCCGGCTCCAGTCATAACTCAAACCCAGCGACTTAATTTGCCGCCTGAAAGTATTAATATTTTTATTAGTGGACTCTGCTGGATGCACGCCGCTTTTTATCGCATAATTTTCCGCCGGCAGGCCGAACGCGTCCCAACCCATTGGATGTAAAACATTAAAACCATTCATTCTTAAATAACGGCTGTAAATATCAGTCGCGGTGTAACCCTCCGGATGGCCGACATGAAGACCGGCTCCGGATGGATATGGGAACATATCTAAAATATATTTCTTTTTTTTCTTAGAATTATCATCCGCTTTGTATAAATCCTGATCTTCCCAAATCTTCTGCCATTTTTTTTCTATTTTTTTATGGTCGTAATTCATAAGCCACAAATTAACAAATCCACAACATATAAAACAAATTAAATGTTATTGGGATTTAAAACTCTTATAAACTTAACTCCAGTCGGCATAAAATTTGCCAATATTGCTAATTTTTTTCCAGTTATTTTTAAATATTCTTTAACTTGAAAAATATTTTGTTTAGAAAAATATCTCCCCTGTTTTAATTCTAAAACAATTTTATTATCAACTAAAAAATCTAAATAATAAGTTCCGACTATTTCTTTTTTATATTTTACTTTGTATGGCACTTGAGTGAAAAAAATAATACCTCTTTTATAAAATTCTACCGCTACAGCACGTTCAATATGTTTTTCTTTATAACCATAACCTAATTCATTATAAACCTCGAATAAAACTCCTATAATTAAATAGCTTAATTCTTTATATACAACTTTATCATTCAGCATATTAATATTTGTAATATTTACAAAGGATTTGTTGATTTGTGGCTCTTAAATTCCATGCGTCAACAAACTAACTATCGCAAAAGCAATCGCCAGGTAAAATGCTCCGGTGCCAAACGGCAATAATGCCTCCAAATTTAAAATAACCGCTAGTAAAAGGAAGGTGGTGCCAAAAACCTGCAGTACCATCTTTATCTTTCCCCAAATATTCGCCTCTATATTATGCCCCTTATGATACCACCACCAGGCAGCAGAAATTATAATTAATTCAGCCCCGATTATCACCATGGCGGCGAGAAAATCTATATAGCGCAAAACGATAGCAAACACCATGGACCCTATAAGCAGTTTGTCAGCTAAGGGGTCGTAAATTTTCCCCCAAACAGTAATTTCATCGCGCGTTCTTGCCATTGACCCGTCCAAAGCATCAGTAAATGCAACCAGTAAAAAAACGCAAAGGCCAATTCCATAATTATCAAAAACCATTATTAAAACGATAAAAGGAGTCGCTAAAAAACGAAACATTGTCAGGTGGTTCGGCTTAACTTTCCTGGGAAAAAGCTTTAAAAAAGTAGCGGCCAGAATTTTATCATGCCAAAAAACCTTCTCAGCTTTAAAATATTGCTTATTATCTCCGATAAGCATATGCTATAATAAAATAAATAATATGAATAAGCTTTATTACAACTCGCTGCTTATAATCTGTTTTATTTCTTTTTATGGAGCGGCTATCTATTACTTTTACCGTCTTAATTACCTCGGTATTTTTTTAACGCTAATTTTAAGCATTCTTACTTTAATATTACTAAATAAAGGCTATAAAGTCAAAAGTCAAAAGTTAGAAAGTCAAAAGTCGGAAAATAGCTATACAAATATTTTACTTCTTATTTCTTATCTCTTGCTTCTTATTTTTAATTTTCTTATTCTTTTCAAATCTTCAACATCGGAATCCATAATTTCCCCTTGGCAGGCTGTACCCTGGTATTTTTTCCTGACTTATGCGCTAACAACAATAATTCTAATAATTGTAATCTTAAATCAAAAATCAAAAATCTTAAATCTACCCCTAATATCATTACACTTCTTCCTCTCTGCCAGCGTTGCTTTAATAGTATATGCTGTCGGATACGGCTTTGACCCCTTCATCCATCAGGCTACGGAGAAACTAATAACCGCGCAGGGATTCGTCGACCCTAAGCCGTTTTACTATTTGGGACAATATGCTCTCGTTGTTATATTGCACAAGCTGACTTTCATCTCTATTATTTGGCTCGATAAATTGCTGGTCCCCGTTCTGGCCGCCATCTTTTTGCCGCCCGCTTTATTCCACGCGGTAAAATCATTCAACGCTTCAACAAAAATTGCCTTGCTTTCCGTCCTGTTCATGTTAATTTTTCCTTTTTCCACTTTTATTCTTACAACACCACAAAATTTAGCTAACCTATTTTTAATTTTAATTATTTTGATCAGTCTTGCGACTTACAACTTGCAACTTACAAGCGCACTAGCGCTGGCCAGCGCCGCTGTCCACCCAATCGCCGGCATCCCCGCCCTATTATTCACCGCCATGTTATGGGGCAAGAAATTAATAAAAAATAAAAAACTTATTGCTTGTTACTTATTATTTGTTGCTTGTGCAGCTGTAATTGCCCTACCCGCCGCTTTCTATCTAAATAATAAAACGAGTGCAATAATAAATTCCGGGACCGCGGCAGAATCATCCCCCCTATTTCATATGCCAAAATTTTTCTTCTCCGGCCGGGAAAATTTCCTTCTTAATTTTGTTTACCTCTATGGCTTTAACATCAACTTCATTATTATTTTATTTATTATCTCCGGCATATTTATTTATCGCAAAAAAATATTCAATATTCAATACTCAATATTCAATATTCAATTATTGATGTCTATTTCTTTATTAATATCTTACTTCATCACCAAAACCATCAGCTTTAATTATCTTATTGACTACGAACAATCTGCCTTCCCCGACAGAATTTTACAAATCGCCGTCTTTTTCACTTTGCCCTTTATCCTGCTGGCACTATCACGACTGGTGTCCACTATTTTAAAACAAGATAAAATTATAAAATATTCATTATTTTGTTTTTTTGTTTTTTTGATTTCCTGTTCTCTGTATCATTCTTACCCTCGCTATGACAATTACTATAATTCCCGCAGCTACTCTGCTTCGCAGTCTGACATAGACGCCGTGCGCTGGATTGAGGAAAACGCAAAAAGCGATAATTTTATTGTTTTGGCAAACCAACAGGTAAGCGCCGCCGCCCTGCGCGAATTTGGTTTTAAAAAATACTATACGATATCTCCCGATATCTCCCAAGAAGAGAGCCGTGGCGGGGTTAAAATTTTCTATTATCCCATACCTACCGGTGATGCTCTTTACCAATATTATTTAAAAATGGTTTATGAAAAAGCCGATAAAAAAACCGCACTTGAGGCGGCTAACTTGGTCGGCGCAGATACGGTTTATTTTGTATTAAATGATTATTGGTGGGCTTATGATAAAATTTTAGCTGAAGCAAAACTGGAGACGGATGAAATAAAAAATATCAATAACGAGATATATATTTTCAAATATGAAAATTAAGCGGCTTTTTCTTTTATATATTCATAAACTTGAC
>JBAZGH010000018.1:0-19434 GCA_041652935.1 Patescibacteria group bacterium
TCAAATATGAAAATTAAGCTGCTTTTTCTTTTTTATATTCATAAACTTGACGAATAATTAATTATTATATATAATGCAATATAAACAAATTTGATCTTTACAGAAGGGATGTCTATTATGGACACACCAAATAAATCAGACGAACTACCACGCCCAAAAGTAATTCAACTCATTCTTCCTTCCGTCGCTTTAACCGACGGCGCTGAAAAACCAACCGACAAGATTTCTAGCGTCGCATTGCCGCAGACCCTTGTGAGACAACTCATCGCCGCCGGCACTAATAACTAGGCAATCTCGCTCTCTTCTTGCTCTTTTTCTTTCTTCGTATTCATGCGATCCATAATCCGCAAAACATTGCTGATAACTGGGTCGTTTTTTATTTCCGGGATATTTTCTTCAATATATTTCCCAACTTCTTCAACTGTAGCGGCAAAATCCTTGTTTTCCGCGGTCATTCCTTCCCTAAAACTCTTTTCGTCCTCTAAAAAATATTTTTTTAATCCTTCTTCATTTTCCCTCCCCTTTAAAACTTTCCTTATTCTGCTTAAAAGTATTATCCCTGTTTGCGCCTCTAAATCCCCCCTGACCGCACTAACTAAGTCGCCGCGATGCTCGCCGTTTGCTATAGAACTCTGCAGTCCACTAAGATGTTCTTTTTGTAAAATTAAATTGACGTATATCGGTTTCCTTTTTCTGTCCTCGTTATCGTTCACGCTGATTGTCAGGTCTTTTTCCTCTCCAAACCATTTGAATTTATTAGCTATCTCCTCAGCCCTTGAAGTAACGCGGACTTTGCAAATTAACAGCCGGGCATCATCGCCTTCGCCGAATTTTACCGCAAAATCTTCGTCGCTTCGCGTGCCAGCATCTTTTAAATTTTTCACGCTTATATCATCTCCGCTAAATAATTCATTTATATATTTAGGGTCTTTTAAAACGTGCTCAAAAATTTCTCGAGCGGATTTTTCTTCTTTTGTTTCAGCTTCCTTCTTTTCATTATGCGCGATAACCCCATTGATTGAGCGGACTATTCTGCGTAAAAATTCCCTTCCAATCTTGTTTATTCCCTGCATTTTTTTATCATCAAGTATAATATCCAGTAATTGTTGACGCTGAAAAATTAAATCTTCCGAAGACATTCTCCCTATTTTTTCCGATATATCTCCCATTATTCTTTTTCTTTCTTCTGCGGTTACTGTGCGCTTCTGCCCGGATAATTCACTTACTCCTCCCGTACTTATGCTGTATTCACTCCAATCATCTGGAATTTTATCTTCTTCTAATCCCAATTCCCGCAACTCTTTATTTATTTCCAAAGCTTGATTTAAAACCTCTTTCAAAAAATCACTATTATTTTCTATCCCCCTTCTAAATCCTTCCCTGTTCGGTTCTGTTCCTAGTTGTTCTTTTTTTTGTCTTATTTTTCTTCCGCCATGCGGAAACATTTCATTTAACATATTTTTTATTAAGATGTATTATATTTATTTAATTCTAACATTTTATTTTCCACCTAGCAATTATATTCGTATTTGACAAATTTATAAATTATAGTTATTATGCATAATGGTTCCTAAATTGCCTCAACCCTGGGGGCCTGGTGTCCCGTTAGCGCCAAGCGACAGTTTGGCGCATTTTTTCCAGAAAAGCCTTAATTTTTAGGCTTTCATATATAAGTTCCTTTTTTTCCCCTTCCGATCCCCTGGGATGGCTACTTCTCGTCTCCTGGGGGATTTTTATAATAAAAAATTCCGAATTTTCGGAACTTTTTTTATTTTTAAATTTTAATCCTATCTTTAACGATTAACATTTTCAAAAAAATATTTTAAATTACCCCGCATCCAATAATTAAAATCATTCTCTAATAACTTCATAAATTCATTAAAATTCCTTTTTTTCGGCTTTATACTGTTAGCGCGGCAACTGTCTAAATAAAGTTTTCTTATTTTAGTTTGGCTGATTGTATTAGTTGTGTTTTTCATATATTTCACAATTTAGTATTTCCGCACCACCCCCTTAACCACCCCGCCTATTTTTAATTCCCCGATGGGTTTTATTAAGGGATAATTTTTATTGGCTGGTTTTAAAACAATTTTGTTATTTTGTTTTTCATAATATTTCATTGTCCATTCGTGGTCTACTTCAGCAATAACTATATCTCCAATTCTGGGAGTCTGTCCTTGGCGGACAATAACTATATCACCCTCGTTAATTCCGGCCCCCACCATTGAGTCGCCGTTCACTTCTAATAAATAAGTCTTATCTTTTTCCTCTATTAAATATTCGTCCAAACTTATCGCTTCTCCATGTACTTGTTCTGTGTCGGTTGGCATCCCGGCCTGGATATTTCCAATCAATCTAATCCCCAGCATATCCGCTCCGGCGATTAAATGGCCGCTTTCGTCTTTATTTACCAACCCCTCGTCAATAAATTTGCTAATCACTTTTGAGACTGCGTTTTTAGATTTAAACCCGAATATTTCCAGCATCTCCGCATAGGACGGCAGCCGCCTGCTTCGCTGGAAAAATTTCATAAAGCTATGTTTGTAATTGTCGTATTTTTCTTTGGACATAGGCATTAGTTAAAAGTTAAAAAGTTATTTAGTGTTGTGAGGAGCGCTCCGCCCCGAGCTTTGTCTTGCCGGAGCGGAGCAAGCGGATGATGAAATGATTATAATCCCTAATAAATAATTTTATGGATTAATTTTCATTCCTCCTCATGTCCGCTTTATTTATGAGCAAATATGCTTGCCCCGTTCTACGGGGCTTTTCCCCATCTTTAATTTAAGTATAGTGTACATTTGTTCACTTGTCAATAGCAACTTATCCACAAAATAAAAATCACCGCAGGGATCCTAAACTTGCGGCGATTTTTCTAATGTTTTTGTTTTTACTTATACTCAACTTCCTATCGTAAGAAAGGGTGCATTATAATACTGCGTCTTTTGCGGCTTTTGCTACTCTGAACTTTACAACAGTTTTAGCAGGAATCTTAATTTCTTCTCCAGTGGCCGGATTGCGTCCCATGCGGGCTTTACGGTCAACTTTAACTAATTTTCCTACACCCGGAATAACAAATTCTCCGCTTGACTTTACTTCCTTGTAAGCCATTGCGGTTAATTGCTCAAAAAAGTTAGTTACCTCTTTTTTGCTCATGCCAGTTGCCTCTGCCATGGCGTTCAACAATTGGCCTTTAGTCATCTTTGCCATAATTTTTTTAATTTAGTAAATTATATATTCTTGCAAATTACAAATCTTTTACAATTTTACAAAATTGGCATTTGTATATTTGTGCTTAATTTGTAATTTGTAATGATAAAGTTATTCACACCCTATAAAAACCTAATAAAATAGTAACATATTTTAAAAAACCCTACAAATTATTAAATATTCGTATATTCCCTAATTTGGAAACTATCGGCGGTTATCTAATTAACCTGCCCGCCCAATCGCGTAGTGAAATGGGAGGGTAAATTCGTAAGGATAATAAAAAAAGTCCTGCCAGTTCCTATGTCGTATAGACATGTGAACCAGCAGGACATTATCTTCTTGTCTTTGGTAAGCTTATCCCCTGCGCTCCGCCTCTTCCTTTTGATCCTCCAGGGGAAGGGGAACGATTCCCGCCGTTTGCAGGATTACAACAGACTCCACCAAAATCACCTCAAATGGCTGAGGTGCACTATGGCCAGCGGCGATATCCGAGAGAACTCTGGCCGTCTTCTCTGAGAATACCTCGATTACGACCGGCCCTTCGTAGCCGATCTCGTCCAAAGCGGCCGCGACCTTGCGCCAGTCAATATTTCCCCAACCGATAATGTTGCGGAAGGTGTCAGAGACATGTAGATAGGTCAGCCACTTCTTCACGGCGATAATGCATTTGTACAATCCATCCGGTTCGTTGCGATCGGCGTGGTAAGTGTCAAGATGCAAGCCAAGAAGCTCACATCCGACCTTTTCCAGAATGGCAATGACGTTTTTGACTGTTCCGATAACCCTGTCTTCCTGCTTGTCCGAGCGCTCTATGTGCCGCAACGGCTCCAGATGGAAACAAACCCAATATTTCTCGGCAATTTCCGCCACTTTGCGGACGAAATCAGTAGCGGCTTCCATGGTTCCTTCGCCCAAAATTTTAATGGCCCAGGGACCGGTAATACCGTGGCAGACCACGCCGGCTTTGAAAAAATCTTTAGCGAGAACCGCCGCCTCAACCAGCTTTTTCAGCGCTTCATCCCTTCCGTCTCCCAAAGGATTGATGTCGCCGAAGAACATACACAGGGCGACCTCCATGTCGGTCTCTTTGAACGCGCTAATCAAATCCCGATGGGGAATCTGAATCAGCGGAACCGGAATTTCCACGATCCGGACACCCTTGGCTTTGCAGGCCAAGAGGAATTTCTTGAATTCCGCCAAGTTGTTAATGAATCCACTCCACCCCAGTGAGTGGAATCCGAGCTTTCGTTTCTTTCTGCTTTTGTTCGTCACGTTCTTTCTCCTATTCTTCTCTCTGGCCCATAATGGTCGGCAAACCCAGCCAGCCTCTCAAAATATTCAAATCCTCTTCCGCAGCCGCGAGATTGCCATACCCCGAACCGCCCGGCATCGCTTGCATGGCCTCGTCTAAAACAGTTTCATCGTCTGTTTGCGGCGGACGGTACGGCTCAAGGCAGATGGGTAAATGACCCAACCCGAACCCGGCCAATTGTTCGATGTGAGTTTCAAGGTTAAAATGTCCGGCATTGAGAGCCACCGTTCTGCTTTCCATCCCACGAACAAATGTGTTCTTGATGTGAACCGCGCCAATTATTTGATGGCACATTTTGGTCATCTTTTCAGCCACTTCACTGCTGCAGCTCCCCGCCAGACGAACTGCGTTGATGATTTCTGGCGCGAACCCGAGATTCCCGATGTCTATAAGCAGCCGGATTCGCGGATCTTTCAGCTCTTTGGATAATGCCAGCACTTCCATTGGCGTCGGGCAGTATGTCGCCGGTTCGTTCTCCACTACGAGAACAAAATCTTCCGGCAGAATCTCCAACACTTTCCGGAAGAACGACAAAACATATTCCCAGCCAAACTGAATGTCTTTCTCGCGGAAGCCGGCGAACGCTCGGATTATTTTCGTGCCAAAATGCGGCGCCAATACGACCAACCGCTTGCAATCTTCAATTTGAGCGTCGGCTTGCTGCGAATTACTCAAGCAACACTCTCCCAAATTGGCCGCCAAGAGTTCCACTCTCGTCCCGATCCGGCGAAAAGAATCAGCGATTTCCAGCGCGTGGCTGGGAGTTATATTCTTGACCCCGACGCCGTCCACGGTCCGAATCTGGACAGCCCTTATTCTGTACTCTTCGCACCATTTGAGCTGTGTTTCCAGATCCAAAGCAATTTCGTCTGAAATAATGCCAATCTTTCTTTCCATGTTCATGGCTCATTTTCCTTTCTTTTTCTCGTTGATGGTAAGACTCCTTAATCGTCAACAAATTTCCCTGTCCTGCCCCTTTCTTTTGCAAAGATCGCGATGTTTTAAACATCGACTTATCATACATATTTTATATAATTCTGTCAAACTATTCGCGGCATTCGCACAGTTATCGGTCAATAATAAACTAGTTGTAAGTTATAAACCTGCTTGTCGGCAGATAAGTTCTAAAATTCTGCAACTTAGAACTGTTACGTGTTATGCGTTATGCGTTACGTGTTATGCGTTATGCGGAAAAATATGTTATAATAACTAAAAGTTGAAAACTTATTTTTATTTTAATAAGTTTCAAAATGACTTTCAAACTTTTTACTTTTTAACTTTTTAACTAATTGAATGTTGAGTGAAGAGCAATTAAAAAATATATTGATAAAAAACGGCATCGTCAGCGACAAAGATGATTTTGCTAAAAAGCAAAAAGAGGCGGAGGCGGAAAGGATGCCGATGGAAAAATACCTGATTGAAAAGAAAATCGTATCTGAAGATTCGCTTTACCGCGGAGCGGCTGATTATTTCGGCGTTCCTTATGCTGATATAAAAAGGGGGGAAATACCAAAAAATATTTTGAATTTAATCCCCAAAACGACCGCTCTTGAAAATAAAATAATCGCCTTTGAAAAAAATGAAAAAAAAATAAAAGTCGCGACTTTAAATCCGGAAAACATGGAAATTATTGAATTTATCAATAAAAAAACCGGATTAAAGCCGGAAATTTTTTTAACCTCGCCCTCATTATTTGAACAAATAATAAAACAATACCAAAAAAATATTGACAGCTACAATGAATATCGCGGGGGGATGATTGATGGAAAAAAAAATATAAAAGGGGTGATTTTTCCAATATAAAAATAATTGACAATATTTTAGAGCAGGCATTTTATGACGGCGCTTCCGATGTCCACATTGAACCGGACGATAAGGAAGTTTTTATCCGCTACCGGATTGACGGGATACTTAAAAATGTAATGTCTTTGCCGAAAAACGCCCATATCGGAATGGTTGCGCGCGTTAAAGTTTTGGCGAATTTAAAAGTTGACGAGCATCGGCTCCCGCAGGACGGGCGCTTTAAAATAATCTACAAAAAAAATAAAGTTTCTTTCCGCGTCTCAATTATTCCGACGCTTTACGGCGAAAAAGTTGTAATGCGCCTGCTGGAAGAAAATCCCAAGGTAATGACCCTGGAACAGATGGGATTCCAGCCGTCAGCCCTGGAAATCGTAAAGCATAATATAGACAAGCCGTACGGGATGATTCTTGTAACCGGCCCTACCGGCAGCGGAAAAACATCAACCTTGTATTCGATTATAAATATTTTAAATACGCCCAAAGTCAATATCTCGACCATTGAAGACCCGATTGAATATAATATCCAGCACGTTAATCAAAGCCAGGCAAACCCCAAAATCGGCTACAGTTTTGCCAATGGCCTGCGCGCCCTGCTCCGCCAGGACCCTGATATAATTATGGTTGGAGAGATTAGGGATAATGATACCGCTAAGATAGCGGTTAACGCCGCCATGACGGGGCATCTCGTGCTGTCTACTCTGCATACCAATGACGCGCTGACTACCATGCCCCGCATGCTGGAAATGGGCGTGCCGGCCTTCCTGGTCGCCTCTACCACGAATCTAGTAATCGCCCAGCGCCTGGTAAGAAAAGTCTGCCGAGACTGCGTTTACAGCTACCAGATGGAAAAAGAAGAGCTTGAAGAGCTTAAAAAGCAGGTTGACCTGGAAAAAATGATGGTAATTTTCCGGCGGGAAAAAATTATTTCCGATAATGAGCAAACTTTTGAGAAACTCCTTTTTTACAAAGGCAAGGGATGCCCGAAGTGCAACGATACCGGCTATAAGGGACGGACCGGAATTTATGAAGTTCTCCCCGTCACTCCCGAATTGGCAAAATTAATTACCAAGGGAGCGGATAAGTCCGAACTTTGCAAAGAAGCGGAAAAACAAAATATGCTTAAAATGATTGAGGATGGATTCATAAAAGTAAAAAATGGAATTACCACTATTGAGGAAATTTTGAGGGTAACCAAAGAATAATTTCTAATTTTCAATTTTCAATTTCCAAACAATTTCCAATGATTTAATGAATTAATTTTTAAACACGGCGTCGTATTTTAAAAATTGAAAAATTATAAAATTGTTTGAAAATTAAAAATTAGAAATTGAAAATTTATATATGCCTAGGGAGGAAACAATTCAAAAACAAGATAATATTGAAGAAAAAAAATCCGGCTTAAATAATCGGGCTAACGATTGGTTCAGTAAATTCCAACGCATTCCCGCTTCGGAAAAAATTTTTTTTGCCCAGCATCTGGCTTTAATGATTAAAACCGGGCTGCCGCTTACAAAGGGCTTGCAGGCGCTGGCGAAACAAACGAGAAATATCCGCTTCCAAAAAATAATTTTTAATATAAGCAGCGACATAAATAAGGGCGGAACTCTGGCTGACGGGTTAAGAAAGTACCCGAGTATTTTTAATAATTTATTCGTCAATATAATCGCCGCCGGCGAAGCCAGCGGAACTCTTGAAAAATCCCTTAAATACCTCTACTCCCAGCTAAAAAAAGAACACCAACTGACAAGCAAAATAAAGGGGGCTATGCTTTACCCGATGGTTATTTTTATCTCCATGAGCGTTATCGGCGCGGGAGTAATGGTTTATGTTGTCCCTAAATTTATAACCATCTTCCAGGACGTCCAAATTGAACTGCCGATAATGACGCGCTTATTGATAAAATTCAATAATTTTATCTTAACCCATGGCTTGATGGTCTTAATAATCTCTTTAATAGCCGCTGCTGTTTTTATCAGGATTATTAAAACT
The DNA here is from genome assembly GCA_041652935.1 of Patescibacteria group bacterium. Classification (GTDB taxonomy): domain Bacteria; phylum Patescibacteriota; class Patescibacteriia; order Patescibacteriales; family XYC2-FULL-47-12; genus JBAZGH01. Next base: position 8,312 of record JBAZGH010000018.1, read on the forward strand.
AAAGCTGGCAAAAAATATTTTGATTCTTTTTTGCTGAAAATGCCGATTATATCAGTAATTATAAAAAAAATAAATTTAGCCCGTTTTTCCCGGACAATGAGCACGCTTTTAAATACTGACATTAAAATAGTGGAGAGCTTTAAAATTACCAGCTCTACGATAAACAATGTACTTTACAAAAATTCCCTGGCCGAAGCGGCGGAAAAAATTAAAAAAGGAAATCCAATATATAAAACTCTGGAAAATTATCCGGATCTTTATAACAGCGTGATTATACAGATGATCGCTGTCGGCGAAGAAAGCGGGGAGCTGGACACGATTCTTGAGGAAATTTCAAAATTTTATCAGGAGGAGGTTGAGGAAACAATGAATGCTCTGCCCTCAATTATTGAACCGCTCATAATTATAATCTTGGCAGTAGCTATCGGGTCGATGGCGGTCGCGATTGTGATGCCGATGTACGCTTTAACAAATGCATTCTAAATTAAAATTTTTGTCATTCTGAACCGCGGATAAAGAATCTAATTTCACGAATTTACAAATAGATTCTTCGCTCGTTCCCCACTTAGGATGACAAAAATAGCGTGTTATGCTTTTTAGTTTCTTCCTCCATAAAATAAACCCCCGCGGCTTCCAGCTAATCCAATTAATTATGGTCTGCGCGATTATTGGAATTATGGCGGTTATGAGCGTTCCTCTTTTTACAAAATACCGCCCCGATGCCCAATTAACATCCGCCGCCAAACAGCTGGCCTCGGACCTTCGTTATGCCCAGCAAAAAACCGTTTCCGAACAGCAAATATATTATATTGAAATAACCCCCCTAAATAAAGAATATTCAATAATAAAAACGGCAGATCCCGGAGAAATAATCAAAACAGTTTCTATCGGCCAAGATATAACCTTCCAGGAAATTTCCGGTTTTACCGATAATAAAATTATTTTTAATTCCTACGGAGCGGTCAGCGAATCCGGAGATATTATTTTATCTAATTTACAGGAAAACGCTATAACTGTGCAAGTCAAACCATCAGGATATATAAAACTGCAAGAATAAATATGATTTATCTTAAAAACCAAAAAGGAATCTCCCTGATTGAGGTTGTCGCCAGCATTGCCGTTATCAGTATTGCTTTTTTTTCTATTATAAACATATTCCCATTCAGCTTAAATAACAGCCGGGCAGCGCAAAATATCACCAGCGCCGCTTTTTTGGCGCAGGCCGGAATGGAGGGGGCGCTTAGTATTGTTTATGAAGATTTGGCAGCCGGGGAATTTGAATCCCGGGCGCGGCTGTCGGATGATGAGGATAGTTTTCTTTATAAATTTGAACGGGAAACCATAGTAAGCTATGTTGATGAGAATTTGGAAGAATCGCTTGAAGATGCCGGGCTAAAAAAAATTGAAGTAAATGTTTACTGGCAGTCCCCCATTGGAGGCGGAGAAAAAAGTTATGAATTAAAAACTTTAATGAGTGATGAATGAGCCATAAGTTGTAAGCCATAAGTTGTAAGCTATTAAGATTAAAAACTCACAACTTATGACTTATGACCTATAGCCAAAAACAAAAAACGCGCTTATCAAGCAAACGGGGTTTTACTTTACTGGAAGTTCTGTTTAGCATCGGCATTTTTTCCATTGTAATGCTGACTGCTTATGCTTTATTTTCTGTTGCGCAAAATACTTACAACCAAGGGGGCAACGATATAGAGCTGTGGCAGAACGCGCGCGCATCGCTTGACCGCATTACCCGGGAAATAAGGCAGGCGCAGGAAATTGCGACCGCGCTTCCGGAAGAAAGCGGCGACCCCCTTAATCCCCCATCCTCTGAAATTGAATTCCAGGACGGCCATGATACTTCGCAGATAACTTATATCCGCTATTACCTTAACGGCGCTGATTTAATGAGGCGCAGTCTGGCTTATTATTTTTCCAGCGACCCGGATATTTATCTCTATTCAGATGCCCTGGATGATTTTGGAAACCCGCCCGATGAATTAATTTTAGAGGATTCCCTAATAGGAGAATATTTTTCTGATCTTGATTTTTGGTCAGTAAATAATGTAGTTAACATTTACATCAAACTGGAAAAAGCAAACCGCGATATTGAACTGATGACTGCGGTTTATGGGCGAAACTTATGAGACGCAAATCAACAAATCTACTACCCGCCTCGCCTACGGCTTGCCGAGGCGGACAAATATCACAAGTTTGAAATGATAAAAAATATCAAAACTGACAACGGGGGAATTGTTCTTATCCTGACGGTTATCGTTATGGCTCTTTTATTGTCTCTGGGAACTTACTTCATGTCTTTTTCCATGAGTGATTTCAAAATATCAACCAGCCATGCCTCGGCCATGCAGAGTTATTATTTATCAGAAGCCGGCATGAATGAAATGATTTATAAATTAAAAAACGATCCGGAGTATGAATCGGAATTTATCTCTAATGATAATTGGACGCAGACGCTTGCCAGGGAAAATGCTTTATTCCCAGACTGTTCATATAGCGTTACTATAGCAAATACTTCCGCCGGGCACGGAGATATTACCGCCTCCAGCTCTGTTAATTCCATCTCTTTCAATCCTGCCCAGCGTATAGTGAAAGCCGGGGCCTTCCGGGCCTCTGGCGGATCAAGCATCGGCGACAACGGCGCATATGCCGATGGAAATATTGATATTTCTTACAGCAGAGTTAATTTTTTAAACGGCAGCGCCCATTCCAATAATGTATTCAATGTAAATGGGCTGAGTACGGTTAATATTGATAACGACCTGAACGCAGTTGGAAATTTCAACCAGTCATGGACTGCTCAGGTAACTTACGGAGGAGAAATACATGCCGCTAATTTTATTCCGGCGGCCGAATATATGGCTATGCCGGCGGTAGATTTTGACTCTGATGATGTAAATTCTTTTAAGAGCAGGGCTGACGTCATATACACTTCGTCCGAATTTGAAGACTTAATGGAGGACAACCAAAATTTAACGCTTAATGATTTAATTACTTATGTGGAGGGCGATGTTGATGTTGATGGCGGGCAGAATTTAATTGTCAACGGCCTCCTTATTGTTGAGCGTGATTTCATGGTCGGTAAAAATTACTGCGCAAAGTCCCGCTGCGGATTCAGCTCGGTTACTGTCAACCACGCCTCAAGCACTCCGGCGGGCATATTCGCCAAAAGAAAAGTTGAATTCTTTCTTTGGTCGGGCAATATAAATTTAAACGGGATTGTTTATGCCAATGACCAAATGACCATCCAGGGATTTCCTTTTGCATCCTCTTTTAATGCCTACGGAGGCCTTCTGGGAAGAAAATTAACCATTACCTCCCCCCTGCAGGAAATTAACATATACCATGATATAGGAATAATAGCTGATACTTTAAATCCGATGTTTTCCTCTCCGATAATAAACATTGACCATTGGGAAGAAGAATACTAATTCAGTTGAAAATCAAAAGTAGAAAGTGAGGGGTTATTATGTTATAATTAGTTTACATATGATTTGTATATTTGTAATAAATTTGCCTGCCCGCAACGCAAACGTAGCGAGTCGGGCGGGTAATTTGTAGACAATGAACATACTTCATGCCACTTCAAAATATCCCGTGGGAATTGATATTTCCGATTCCACGATTAAGCTTGCTCAATTAAAGCGGGCCGGGCATAGAATAACTATTCAGGCCATAAGCCGCATTAAGCTGCCCGAAGGAATAATCCAGCTGGGGATAATAAAAAATCATGATGAGCTAACGGCCTATTTAATAAAAGCGGTTGAGCAGCCGATTGCCGGAAAAATAACCAGCCGTGAAGCGATTATCTGCCTGCCGGAAACAAAAACTTTCACTAAATTAATAAAAGTAAAAAATTCCGACCAAAAGATAAATGATTTTATCTTGGATGAATTGAAAAAAATATACCCTATCAATTGAAGGAGGTTAATTATGACTGGCAGGTAATAAATAAAAGTAAAAATATTTCAGAAATACTGATCAGCGCAACTCCTAAAAAAATAGCGGAAAGTTATTCCAATGCGGTAGAAGACTCCGGTTTTTTTCCGGCAGTGCTTGAACCAGAACCGCTGGCTATTTCCCGCGCCCTGTTGCCGCTCGGGCAAAAAGTGAAGGGAACGGAGGTAATAATTGATATAGGGACCAAATACTCAAATTTTATCGCCTATGGCAGCGGTTCAATCCTTTTCACCTCCAGCATCCCCACCTCCGGCGAACAAATAACAAAAGCTGTTGCGGAAAAATTAAAAATATCATGGGAGCAGGCGGAATCGGCAAAAATTGTCTGCGGTCTTAACCAGGCGCAAATTAAAGAAATAGCGGAAAAAGAACTGGCGCAGAAAATAAAAAGGAGTTTTAAATATCTCTCAGCGAACTATCCTGAATATTCTAATATAATAAAAATACACCTTTGCGGAGGCGGCGCCTATATTAGGGGCCTAGCCGGCGTTCTATCGGAAAAATTGGGCATACCGGTTGAAAGGGGGAATGTTTTTACTAATATAGAATTGAATCGAAATAAAGAGAGCCGATTTTTTTCCAAAGAATTTATTACTTCAAAAAAATTAACCCAAGATAACAAAGTGACCGGTAATTTTTCTTTAATCTTCGCCACCGCTATCGGCCTGGCCATACGAGGGGCCCATTATGAAATATAATATGCTGTCTTTAAACCTGCTTTCCAACGAACAAAAACAAGAAATAAAAATCCAGCGGACTAATGTTTACTTAAAGCATACCTCCGCCGTCATAATGATTGCTATTTTTATATCAGGAGCTATATTTATCGCGGCTGAAAAAATTTTGGAAAATAATTTCGATAAAGCTTCGGCGATAATAAACCAACGGACTGAATACGAATTCAGTGAAAAAATATCGGGGGTAAATTCTTTGGCCGGATTTATAAACAGCCTGGACAGCGGCCACTATGAATGGTCGCAGCTGCTCTCTGATATAACCGAGAGGGCGCCGGCGGGAATAAAAATAAGCATACTGGAGGTAAGCCAGGATACCGGATCTGTTTCCATGCGGGGATTTTCCCCAAACAGGGAAAAACTCTTGGAATATAAAAATAATCTGGAAAAAATAATATTTTTAGAGCAGGTCCGGCTTCCTATTCAGCAGCTCTCACAGAAGGAAAATATAGATTTTACAATAAATATAAAACTGGATTTAGAAAATTTTTACAAATAAATTATGGTTGAAGCCGCAAAAAAAATACAGGAAAAATTTAATCAAATCAGCGTAAAAAACTTCATTTTCTGCTGTTTGTTTTTAATTGTCTTGCTGTTTATTTTCGTTTATCCGGCATTCCAAAAAATATCCTTATTAGCCCGGCAGACGCGCGACCTTAAAAATAGCGCTCTGGCTCAGGGAAAAAATGAAAGCGTCCGAGAAGCGACCGGCGATTATAAACAATACGAACCAAAACTGGCTTTATTAAACCAGGCGATAATAGCAAAGGACCGGGAATTGGAATTTATTACTTTATTGGAAGAAAAAGCGGCATTGCGCAATCTTGAGCAAAAAATCAATATTAATGAAGCTCAAGGAATAGAGGGCGCTAACTATTTTAAAATTCCAATATTAATATCCCTCGCGGGGCAATTCAAAGATGAGTTGGATTATCTGCAGGATTTAGAGATGATTTCTTTTTATGTTAATGTTAAAAAAATAACTTTAAGCAACTCTGCTGAAAACTCGGCCACTACAACCAACATGGTGCTTTTAGCGGATACTTTTTGGCGATAAATATGGACTTAAAAGAATTCTTCAACTATTTTATTTTAAAACTGGCGAAATACCACCTGTTTTTTTCCGTGGTTTCCACTTCTTTGATTATGCTGGTTTCTTTAATTTTTATCTTTAAGCTGTTTTTTGTCCCGATGAACGACATTTATGATATCTATAAACTAAGCTCTGAAATTAATAATTATCCCTCCATAGACGCTAAAAAAGTGGACAGCGCTTACGAAAGCTTGAATAAAAAAATCAACCGGGAACGAATTCCAGTTGATGATATTATCTTCCCTTAACCACCCCTAGACTGCTTCAACTTCTTTAACTTCCGACACAGCTTGTTTTAATTCTTCCTCTATCCCCTGTTTCAATGTCATTTGCGCCATCGGGCAGCCGACGCAATGGCCCTGCATTTTTACCTTAACGATTCCTTTTTTTTCATCAAAATCAACAAACTCAACATCGCCACCATGACCCTGTAAAGCGGGTCTTATTTTATCTAAAGAAGATTTTATATTTTTAATTGTTTTTTCTTTATTCATACGTTTTAAATTTTCAATTTCTAATTTTCAATTTTCAAACAATGCTATAATTTTTTAATTTTCAAACACGGCGTCGTGTTTAAAAATTAATTCATTAAAAATTGAAAATTAAGAAACCATTTCTTGTTTAAAACTTATAATTAGTTTACGTAAACTTTAGTTCCTATCTCCCCAAAATTATATACCTCCTCGGCCGCGCCCACTCCCAAACGGACGCAGCCGTGGGAAACCGGAACGCCTAAACTATTTTCCCCTTCTTTATGCCCGTTGGGCCATTCTGGCAATTCATGTATTCCCTGCCCCCGCCAGTTAAACATCATCCAAAAAGGCATCCACAATTTAGCCGCGTAAGACCATCGGCGCGGGCTTTTTTCTATTACGGCAAATTCGCCCTTCTGCGTTTCCATTCCCGCCATGCCGGTTGAAATTTGAAATAATCCCAAGCGCACATCGCCTAAATTATAAGATAAAAGCTGATTTCTAGTATCAATAAAAATTTTCTTTTCCAGTTTTATATCGCCGGCGCTCGCCGGGTCATAACCGTCCTTAACCTCTGCTCCGTCAGTAAATCCGTCGCCGTCAGTATCAATAATAGTCGGATTAGATTTAAAGGCCAGTTCCAGCTTATCACTTAACCCGTCATTGTCAAAATCATTGTCTTCCAGTTTAACATTATTTCCGGAATAAGGCGAGTAGCCGTTATTTAATTCAATCCAATCGTTATAGCCGTCGTTGTCAGTATCCGGATTGTCGGGATTTGTAAAATATATATTTATTTCATCGCTATCCGGAACGCCGTCGCTGTCGCGGTCGGGCAAAATGTCGCCCAGTGCCAGCTTCGGCAATAAAAAAAATGCTAAAATAAGAAAAAAATATCTTGCCATAGAATAATCATTATGTTACATTTATTATAATAGCATAATTTTTTCCGCTAATGAATATGGTTAAATCAGCCAATCAATTATTACAGGAGGAAAAAGATAAAATAGATAGACTCCGCCTTGAAAAACCGGAACTTTTTATGAACGAACGCGCCTTTGAGGAGGATGATGTTCTGCCAAATATAGGAATAACCTCTCTTGAAAAAAATAGGCCTGCGGGATACATACGCTTTCAGCCGCAGGATTTTATTGTTGAGGAAATGCAGCTAAGCGGAGAAATAAGCTGTATTGAACCAAAAGAAGAAAAAATTGACGAACAAAATGGGAGCAATACCCTTTTTGCCGATTTGATAAAAATAGGCATTCCCACTATTGAAGCGACCAGCCGCCTGGCCAACTCCCTGCAAATTCCGGTTAATAAAATCGGCTATGCCGGAATTAAGGATGCCCGAGCGCTAACCAGCCAAAAAATATCAATTTCCAAAATCAAATATGAAAATTTAAAAGATAAAAAATTTGAAAGTTTTTTCCTTTCTAATTTTTATTATGATAAAGGAAGCGTCGAGAAAAGCCACCTAGCCGGCAATCGATTTACTATTTTTGTCCGCACGGAAAACAAAATTGAGGAGAGTTATTTAAAAGAAAAGCTGACTGAATTTAAAAATAACGGCATTTTAAATTATTACCAAACGCAAAGATTCGGCGGAATAAGGTTAATGAGCCATATTTTAGGAAAGCTTATTTTACAAAAAAAATACGAGCGGACAATAGAAGTTTTACTTACTGAACCGGGCCTTTATGATATACCTATTATTATAAATGTGAGGGAAAAAGCAAAAAAATATTACGGCGACTGGAAGAAAATGAAAAATATTTTTAGCGAACTTCCCCGTATCTTCCAGGTTGAACTTCGAGCGCTTGAATATTTAATAAAAAATAACGATAACTTTATCGGAGCTCTTATTCATATCCAGGACCAGACAACCCTCTGGGTTTACGCTTACGCGAGCTTATTATTCAACCGATACTTATCTGAAAATCCTGATTTAAATAAAGAAATACCTCTTTTATTAAGTGACAAAAAAGAAGATAGAAAAATATATCAAAAATGGTTGGATAAAAATAAAATACTAAATATAGAAGAAGCGCTTTTTCCTTTTAAATTCATTAAGCTCCAAAACCGCCCCACTCCGACTAAAATTTTTCCGGAAGACATTATGTTCATGTCTACCTCTGCCGGAGTAATAGTGAGCTTTTTTCTTCCTAAGGGCGCCTATGCCACAACTTTTTTAACCAATTTATTCAAACTCCGCGAAGGCAATCCTGTGCCGGAATGGATAAATCCGGTAGAATGCGACACTAAAAAATTATTAAAAATCGGCACCTGTGAACCAGCTCTTGAAATTTTAAAAGATTATATTTAATTACAAAAAAAATACCCGGACAAATACTCAAACGCGATTGCGTTTTTTCTTTGCCCGGGGTAACTGAGCGATTGGTTACTTATCGGCTTCCAGTCGATAAGTATTTCCTTCAATGACCAGCTGGCGGCTGGGCTCGCTGGTAACGAGCCCTTTCGCCAGATTTATTGTGTCCAGCCGGAACTGTCCGGCGGACTGGTCTTGGGGGTCGCCGTACTTCAAGTTGCACCAAACCGTGCAATGATTGAAGCGCCGCTTTTCCAGAATCTGGCGGACGGCTTGGGACATTTCTGCCTCTTCGCCGCCGAGTCGAAATTCCAACGTGTTGACCGAGCCCCTTCCCGGCCGCTCCTGCCAGTGGCCACCGGTATAAACATACCCGCGGTTGGCAAGCTGCCGGAGGAGTCTGCTTACGCGAACTTCCGGCTCCTTCTTAAAAAGACAGAGGCCAGTGTCCCCTTTTACGCGATAGGCCTGAAATTTAAGGCCTCTTTTTTCTGCTTCGGACGCGTGCTTCGCGTCCGTTGCCGTTTCATTGAAATCCTTGCGTTCAAGGCCCTCTAACGGGCCCATCGCAAAAATTTTTAGAAGAATGACTTCTGGTTTCTTCGCAAACACCGCTTGGCGCTTGTGAAGCTCTTCAATTGTAATTTCTGTAGAAGTGATAGCCATCGGACCATCTCCTTTCGTATCTAGAAATTTTGTAAATCTTTACCGCTTACTGGTTGCTTACTATTATTCATCAACTGCAATCATTATTTATTACTTCATTCCCTGCCTGCACGCGGGCGGGATAATTACTAGCATAACTACTAAAGCGAAACAACCATAAAGCGATAAAGATTTGTTAAAAAGAACGTTTTGCTATCGTCCTAATATATCATACTTTTAATAAAATGTCAATTATCCTACACTAAAGCTATGGATAAAAAAACAAATTTAAGCTAAAATTAGCAAAAATAACTAGTTACTGGTTACTGGTTACTGGTTACTAATTACTAGTTACTGGTTACTAACTTGCTTATTTTAAAAAACTCTGCTATATTATTAAAGTAACTTTTGACTTTCTGACTTTATAAACTTTAGACTAAATTTATGGCACATAAAAAAGCCGGCGGAAGTACAACATTAGGCCGGGATTCAGGACCAAAATATTTAGGCGTTAAACTGCACGACGGCGAAAAAGCAAAAGTGGGGTCTATTTTAATCCGCCAGCGCGGAACTAAATGGCATCCGGGCAAAAATGTAAAGCGCGGAAATGATGATACTTTATTTTCCTTGATTAACGGTATAGTTAAATTTACTACCAAGAAATTAAAAAAATTCAACGGGCAGTTGAAAGATGCGACTATTGTGAATGTCCTTCCGGCCAGTCCAAAAAAATAAATAAATTCTACATACAAAAAATCCCGCTTAATAAAGCGGGATTTTTTAGTTTATTAAAATTGAATTAATAACAACCGATTCCTACTCTATTTGTAGAACAATTAGAAGATACTATTACACTGAACAATTGGCCCAAATATTCAGTATGCCATTTATCTGTGTTTTCTGTACAATTATAAGTATTACCAATTATATACGGACCTGGAGTAACGCAACTTGACGAAGAATTATCTAAACTTCCAGCCCAACCAGAACTAGTCCATCTTCCGCATGAATCTCCTCCCCAGCTCCAAGAAGCATATCTTTGCCAACTATCAGCTTGGGTCCAGCCGGAGGGACAATTCGGAGAAGAAAATTCGCAAGCAGTACGGGAACCGGTATTAAAAACCGTTCCTCCTAAATTTGTACATTCAGTTTCAGAATGAGTTGAACTAGAAAATGTTAAAGCTGTTCCGCAATAACCGTTAGAACAAACTTTTCCCGCATCACATTGTAAGTTGTTGTTTATAGAGGTATAAGTAACTTGTCCCCCGGCTGATATTGTTTTCTTTTGGCAATAGTAAATGTTTCCTCCGTTTCCAAAATAATCTCCTGCTTGGATAGAGTAATCTTGAACAATATCTTGCAGTTCAATTATTTTATTAGCCAAAAAACCGACAGCGGCGAAAATACTGGAACCCAATGTCGGGCTATCGTTTGCTTCTCCTATTTTATCGCTGATAATTTTTAATGAATCAAGGGACTGGTCAAAATCCGTTCCCATAATGCTTAATTGATTTGCCAAGGTTGCGTCTCCTCCCCCGCCGGCCGCCGCGTCCACATAACCCTTGGTCGCGACTGCGTTGTCCGAATCGCCGTCAACCGGGGTTTTGACAAGAACTGTGCCGTCGTTATCTATCACAAAAATATTGCCGACTCCAGGACCAACATCACCGGCAAAGTCAGCGTTCCAGAATCTAAGCTGTTCGGTTGTTCCGTCCTGATATATAGCCCAATAGTTCTGGGAGCCGGACTGGATATCCAGTTCCGCGTTTCCGGAAGCGGTTTTAAGATGCAGTTGCTTATTCGGGTCATTAGTCCCTATTCCCACGTAATCGGTTAAGGTTGATAAAAATACATCAGTACCGCTGGTTGTCCAG
>JBAZGH010000019.1:0-18490 GCA_041652935.1 Patescibacteria group bacterium
TGATTTAGAAAAAGCTTTTCGTGACAAAGAGGAAATCAATAAAAACAGAGTATGGAGTAAAAGCAAGGACGGTTAGAATTTACATCTGATAACAATGAATATCTGGTTCCAGAAAATTGACTCAAATGTAATTTAAGGAATGTCAATTTTCTTCCACTCATATTTTTCGCCTCCGAATGGTGGTAATATGACGCTACTACTCGAATAAACATTGTACTAATCTGGTCGCAAGTGCAATAATAACGGCGAAAAACATCAGATATTCATGAACGTTATATAAAATGTAACTTACTATTTTAAAAAAATAAGACCCTATTTATTTATCGCCGGGTCAAAAAAGCGAGTTGGAGAGACTTAATTCATAACAATGGATTTTCTCGTGAGAATCTCCTGAATTTCATGGCCGTCCACTATCCCCCCGGATATCAACTTTTCCCTATTGTCCAGAAACACCCTTGGACATTCTTCCCCCTTAAACCACGCTGCCTGAAGCACCCACTCTTTTGTGAAAGTAGATCTGCCCTCGTAGGTGGTGGGAGTAAGATAAACCATAAAAATTCCCCAGATGATGGGATAGTGATGCCAATAACCTTCTTTTACAAAATCGCTCCCCTCATCCATGTTCGGTAGATATGGGAGCTGATCCGCCGGCACATCAACTCCGTGGAAGAAAAATATTTCACCATCCGCATTTGACAAGGGAATTAATCGCATCCAACCCGGTTCTGAAACACCTCGGAAACCTATTCGTCCTGTTGATATGCAATAGTTAATTCCTACCCTCATATTTAAAGCGCGGTCCACATCAATCACCTCAATCACCTCCTTTACATATTGTTTTGTAAAAAGACTTATAAATGTTAATATATAGACCACTATTTGTCAATTTTTTAAAACAGCAAGTTACATATTACATAACACGGAGTATCCGACTACAGAAATTTACATTACAATAAACATTAAGGTACATAAATTTCTTTCCCTCTATGGGCGGGCAGGCGTCCTAATTTGACTTATTTCCCCCGAGAATCTATAATAAAAGTGTATGAAAAAAGTTAATCTAAAAAATTTAGTTTGGAAAGAAGGCAAGAATTATGTGTCTTGGAACTTAAACACAGGAGTTTCTAGTTTTGGTAATACAAAAAAAGAAGCTTTAGATTGTTTAGAGGAGGCATTAGAGTTATATCTTGAAGATGTATCAGTGTCTAAAATAAACAAAGTGGAGCGACTTGATGTCGTTCCGCTTGAGTTTAAATATGCCTAGACCAATACAGTTGAAGTTAGTAGTTAAAGTCCTGCATGCCAAGGGCTTTATTTTTGTCTCACAAGCTGGAAGCCATGCTAAATTTCGCAAAACTGGCAACCCCACCAAAACAGTTATTGTTAAAATGAGTAAAAAAGAAATTCCGCACGGAACTTTTCAATCCATATTACTTCTTTCCGGACTCAAAGAGGAAAATTTTAGGAAAAAATAAGTCAAACTACGGATACTCCGATACGTTATCGGAAATTTATTTATCCCTCAACTTATATGAAGATAAACTTTAAGAGATATTTTCTTTATTTATGCAGATGGCAATTAAGCACGCCCATTTTAGCCGCAGTGTTAATCTGGCTATCAACACTTGATAGGTGGGTCGCAACAACGGTTGCTAATCTTATCGGGGGATTAATTTTTTTCTGGATTGATAGTTTTATTTTTAAATCAAAACTTCTGTCCACTCAATGGGAAGTTAAGGATAACATAAATTGTTCTGATTGTGGAAAAATTGCAAGAGGATATAGGATTGTAAAAACATTAAATTATAATAAGATTGAAGATAAAGCCCCTAAATTTAGATGCGAAGAATGTTCTAAGAAGAAAACTGAATTATTAATAAGCCAAGGTATAAAAATATAAACTATTCTAAACTTTTCGCGCATTTAAGAACAAAAACATGAACGGGGCTAAATAAACTTCATATAACAACGTATATCTGGTTACAGCTTTTATACAAAATCCTCCACGCAAATGCGGTTCCGTGAAATTACTTCGTCAAACTCGGGGGGCGCCACTCTTTTGATTTCTTTTTCTTTTATATTTTTTACATTTTTGGGGAATCAAACCCTCGCCCAATAAATGCTAACCGGAAAATGCCTCGGCTCAGCACTTTCCTAAATTCGTTTTCCCTTCAGTCAAATGAACTTCGGTTATCACAAACGTTAACTAAAATAATTTTATAAAAATATGAGCTATCCTAGGGGGGCGCTAATTGCCGGGATCATCTCTTTAATTGGAATCCTTGCCGCAATTGTAAATATGAATATTGGGCATCCTATCGGATTTATCACTTTTTTTGCTATCCCATTTACAATAATTGGCACAATTTTTGGATTTATGAGCGCATTTGGATGCGGTTTTGAATCAAATATCTGTCCGATGGAGCAATCCCTGGGATTTATAATAACTTTTATATTTATAGTTATAATTGGATATTTAATTGGAAAATTAATTGAAAAATTAAATAATAAGTAATTTCAATTAATAAACAATGGAAACGCGAGAAACGAGGGGGGGGAGAAAGAAAAAAACAATTAAAGAAAAAAGCCCCATGGTTGTTTAGGGCTTTGGGGGAAGCGGGCTTTTATTGGGAGCGCTTGGCGCCACGGCTCTGAAAGATTTAAGCGCGTCTAAGAAGACTAAGCTAAAAAAAAACAGACAAACCCCCGACGAGGCACATAACATGAAGACTGGCTCACGAAAGGCGGAGTCGGCGGGAATCAGCCAAAAACTGGGAAATCCAACCAAAAAAAGCGCCGCTGCATAAATGTATAAAACACAAATCCTCATTCTCCGGTCAGCCACAAAATGCTCCACTAATAACCCAATTATCCAAACCGGGCCAAACAGCGTTAAAGAGGCGCAGAATTCGTTCATTTCGACCCTCCTTTCTCTTTTGGGGTTCAATGTTTATATAGTAATAATGGGCGCGCTTGAACGAAAAGTCAATACATAAAAAAATTTAAAAATAACAAAAATTATCGTAAATAATTAATCTTATTAAAAAATCAATCTATGCTCTATTTAGCATCCGACCACGCCGGATTTAAATTAAAAGAAAAAATTAAAAGTTGGCTGGATAAGTCTAATATTAATTTTATTGATATCGGGCCATTTAAATACAATGAGCTTGATGATTATCCCGACTTTATTATTCCGGCCGCAAAAATGGTTGGTAAAAACCCAATGAAAAATAAAGCGATTGTTATCGGTTATTCCGGGCAGGGCGAAGCCATCGCCGCCAATAAAGTTAAAAATGTGAGAGCGGCAGTTTATTATGGCGGACCATTAAAAATTATTCTGCTTTCAAAAACGCACAATAATTCCAATATTTTATCTTTGGGGGCTGGATTTTTAACTGAAAAACAAGCGATTTTAGCTATCAGTAATTGGCTTGGTGTTAAATTTACAAAAGAAAAAAGGCACCTAAGAAGAATTAAAAAAATAACCAATTTTGAAAATAAACAAAACGCCTGAAATGGGGCGTTTTTGCTTTAAATCTTTATTATATTACTTTATTGGTTTTATTGTTTGATGGGCATAATAATGTATAAATACTTCTCATCTTCCCCGCTCTTTAAAGTAAAGGGGGTATTTGAATCAACCACCTCTAAAACAACATCTTCCACATCTAAATTATTCAGTCCATCTATTAAATAGCGGTGGTTTAGTGTAATTCCATTATCTTTTCCTATTATATCGGCCGGAACATCAACCACGCTTTCACCCCCCTGACCGCTAACGGCGCTGACAATAACTTTTTTTTGCGAAACGGGAAAATCAAGGTGGATGTCATTTATATTACTCTTAGAAAACAGCGAAGATGCTTTTATGGCCCTGACTAAATCTTTTTTATTGATTTTAATTACGGTTTTGTCTTCTTTGTTGATGTTTGGAATAATTTGACGGTAATCAGGATACTGGCCCTCTATAATTCTTGATATAATTTCCGTTTCATTGTAGCTGAATAATACCTGATTCTCTGATAGGTAAATTTTAATGTCATTTTTTGTTTTTTCCCCATTAATTTCTATTATTTTTTCATTTGAACACACTTTTATTATTTCCTGTAATGTTTTTGTGGGAATAATAACTTTTTTAATATCGCCATTTCCTTCTTTGTTTTTGTATTTTATTATTTTTTCAGCCAAACGATAGCTGTCGGTTGCGGCCGCGGTAACACCATCTCCATTAAATTCAAAATAAACGCCGCTTAATTCAATCCTAGTCTCATCTCTGGCGGCCGCAAAAATAACGTCATTCAACATATCCCTAAAATCAACTGCGTTAAAAACAAATAACTCTTTTTTTTCAACCGTTGGTATTATTGGAAAATCTTCCGCGCCCTCTCCTTTTATTTTTGTTTTGTAATTATCGCTTTTTACTAATAGTTCATTTTCAATAACTTCAAAGTCTATCCTATTATTTGGAAGCAAGCTTATGTAATCAGCAAGAAGCTTGGCGTTTACTGTAAACGACCCCTTTTTTTCTATTTTTCCCCTAATACTGCAAGTCGCGCCCATTTCCAGGTCTGTTGCTGATAATTTTATATTTCCATCGTCAATTTTTATTAAAACATTACTAAGTATCGGAAGATTAATATTTTTTCCCGATATAGATGTTATGTTTCCCAGCGCTCCTTTTATGTTTTCTTGGGTGCAGGAAAATTTCATAGTTTATTAATTAATAAGTATATATAAAATAATAATAGTAATAAGCCTGTGGAATCTGTGAAAAACTTTTTATTTTGTTTTATATTAGTTAAAATAATTAATTTTAACAATGGATAAGTGTTTGAATAAATGTGTAAATAAACTTAATAAATCATTTTAAAATACTTTTTCTTTTTTTCTTGTTTATAACTAAGCCATTTATTAGCAAGTTAAACTCAACTTATTAATAACTTATTAAGATTGTTAATTAGCTGTTAATTAGTTATATAACAATTGTTTTAGCGATTCTATTTCTTGTTTTTTTCTTTGGTCGCCCTTTATTTCATAGGAAACCTTATTGCAGGCGTGTATGGCTGTTGTGTGGTCGCGCCCCCCAAACTCATGGCCTATTGTTGGAAAAGAGGTGTTTATTTCCTCCCGCATTAAAAACATAGCTATCTGACGGGGGGTAACTAATTCTTTTTTTCTGCTTTTTCCGGTTAAATCAGAAATTTCAACATCATAAAATTTGGCAACCACCTCAATAATTATTTTGGGGCTTATTGATTTTGATTGAAAATTATTTATAATATTAGCTAAAATTTCTTTAGTGCTGTCTATGGTTGGCTCTGTTTGGTTAAATTGGTGGTAAGCAATAACCCTATTTAGCGCGCCCTCAAGTTCGCGCACGTTGTTTTGAATTATGCTGGCTATATAGGTTAAAATTTCATCATTAAGGGAATATTCCTTTTCTTTGCACTTTGTCTCTAAAATTGCCGTTCTGGTTTCTATGTCCGGCTGGGTAACGTCAACGATCATCCCCCACTCAAATCTTGATTGCAGGCGTTGTTCAAGCGAGGGAATGGCTTTCGGCTGCCTGTCTGAGCTAACTACAATTTGGCGGTTGGTTTGGTGCAGTTCATTAAAAGTATGAAAAAATTCCTCCTGCGTTCCCTCTTTTCCGCCCATAAATTGAATATCATCAATTAATAATAAATCAACATTGCGGTAAAAATCTTTAAATTCTTTTGCCCGCCCGCTCCTGACGGCCTGGACATAATCATTGGTGAATTTTTCACAGGTTGCGTATAATACTTTTTGGCCCGTAGCTGAAATTTCATTGCCGATAGCATGTAAAAGGTGGGTTTTTCCCAACCCCACTCCGCCGTAGATAAATAAAGGATTATAAGTTGACCCGGGGTTTGATGCAACTGCTTTGCAGGCGGCGTGGGCCAATTGGTTGTTTTTCCCGACAATAAAAGTGTCAAAAACATACTGGGTGTTTAGCCCGAATTTATTTAATAAAGATTTATTGCTAACATTAGCATTTTCTTGGCTTTTTTCCAGCAACAGTCCATCTTTAGAAATAATTCCATCAACACCATTATTTACAATCGGCTTTTTAATAAATTCAACCTTATATATAATTTCTTTTATTTGTTTTTGGATTACCTTTTCCAGCGCCCTAATAATATCCTGATGGTATTTTTTTTCCAGCCAAGCTTTAGTGAAGGTGTTGGGGACGCTAATAATTACTTTTTCATCTTCAATAGTTGAGATAAAAGTATTTTTAAACCAGGTGGTAAAATTAGCTTTAGAGATGCTTACTTCCATCTCCCCTAAAACAGCTTGCCACATTTCTTGGTTGGTCATAGAAAATTATTTAATAAATAATACGGCGTATTTAGTATAAACTATTATTGAAATATTGGAAATATCCACAAAAGTTTATAAGCTGTTTACAGTTAGTTAATAACTTCATTAAATTGACTTTGTTTGTCGTTGGTGTTATTATTGTATTGTTATAAATTATATTATAAGATGAACATTCAATAATTAACAATTAACCAAATTTGTTAATTGTTACTTGTTAATTGTATTTATATGCCAAAAAGAACATACCAGCCAAATGCTAAAAAAGCTAAAAAAAAGCACGGATTTATGAAAAGGATGAGCACAAAAAACGGCCGCACTGTTTTAAAAAGCCGCCGGGACAAGGGGCGCAAATCTTTGAGTAAATAATATGCTGAATAAAAAAAACAAAATATACAAAAAAAAAGAAAAAGAGGATGTTTTTAGGGGGGGAAAATCTAGTTTTAACAATTTTTTAGGAGTTAGGGCGCTGAAAACAGATAGTAAAGACACTCGTTTTGTTATAGTAGTTTCAGCTAGGGTTAGTAAAAAAGCAGTTGAAAGAAATAAAATTAAAAGGCAATTGAACGAGGTCGCCCGTTTAAATTTAAAATTATTACAGCCGGGCTACGATTTTTTTATTTTAGCTCTGCCCCCAATAATTAATAAAAACTTTCACGAAATAGAGGGAATCTTTCTTTTCCATTGCAAGAAATTAAAAACAACCATTTTAAAAACTCAACATAATGCATAGCATTAAATATTATCCGCGTTGCTTTCTCATTAAAATAATAAAAATATACCAAAAAACCATTTCTTTCGACCACGGTTGGTTTAAATTTTTTTTCCCGCATGGTTATTGTCGTTTTTATCCGTCATGCTCTGAATATGGCATCCGGGCAATAGATAAATATGGTATTATAGGGGGAGGAATAAAAACTATTTGGCGAATATTGCGCTGCAATCCGTGGAGCAATGGGGGTATGGATGAAGTAAATTAGCAGAAAGTTAAAAAGCACAACAACTTTTAACTTTCCAACTTTTAAGCTTTTAACTAATTTTTATGGCCGAAATATTTCAAACATTATTTTATCAGCCGATATTAAATTTATTGGTTTTTTTATATAATATAATTCCGGGAAATGATATCGGCGTCGCGATTATTGCTTTGACGGCTTTAATTAGGTTGGTTTTATTTCCTTTAAATCAGCAGTCAATAAAATCACAAAAAGCGCTTCAGGATATTCAGCCGAAAATCGAAGAATTGAAAAGGCAATATGGGAGCAATAAACAAGAGTTGGGCAAGGCGATGATGGAGCTTTATAAAGAACAAAAAGTAAATCCATTTTCTTCCTGCCTGCCGCTTTTAATTCAATTTCCTTTTTTAATCGCCGTTTTTTATGTTTTTCGGGATGGTTTAACGGGTGGTTCTTTAGATTTAGTTTATAGTTTTATAAAACGCCCGGATGCTATCAACGTTATTACTTTGGGTTTTTTTGACCTTTCAAAACCCAGTCCTATCCTTGCGATTTTAGCCGGTTTAGCGCAATTTTGGCAGGCAAAAATGATGATGGCAAAAAGGCCGCCGAAACAATTGCAGGGCAAACCGGGCGCAAAAGATGAGGATATGATGGCTATTATGAATAAACAAATGATTTATTTTATGCCGGCAATCACTGTTTTTATTGGTTTAACCTTTCCTGGCGGGCTTACTCTTTATTGGCTGACAACAACGCTTTTAATGGGTCTGCAGCAGTTATATATATTTAAAAAGGACAAAAAAGACAAGGAAGCAGTAGTAGAAGTAATGGATAAGTAATAAAAAACCACAAATTACAAATATCATACAAATATATATTTACTTGAAATTTGTAATTTGTAGTTTTTAGAATATTCTCTCTTTTCCCACTATTATTTTTAATTTTCCCTTTGCCGTCCCAATTTGGGCCGGCGTTTTTATTTCCATTGAATTATCAATAATAAAATTTTTATGTATGAGATTATTAACAATAATATTATTGCTCTGGATAAAGCTTTTATTAATGTTTCTGGTTATAATTCCCCCCTGGGCAACAGTAATATATAATTCTAGAAGTCCGTCGCGCGGGTTGCTTTTATTATTTTTTTGTTCAATATCCAGATTAATAATTTTAATTTTTCCCGGCCCCGTCGGTTCAATTGTATATTGATTATTGATTTCAATAATGGTTTCTTTGTTTTGTATTTCAGCCGAAGATACAAAATATTGGCCATTTATAACGCCAAGGTCAATCGTTTCCATCAGCCGGGCTGATAATATATTACAGGCCTCATCTTCATCCTTAATGCCGAAAGAGCGGGAAATTTCATTATTAACTCCCACCGGAATGATTCCAACCGGTATGGGCAAGCTTTCAAGAGAATTGATTATTTGGTTTAGGGTATTGTTATTTCCTATGGCCACTACAGTTTTTGGATTATTTTTCAGTTCATCACGAACAATGCTGGTTAAGCTTTTTAAGGGCCCAACATGGCAATTTTTTCCGTTTAAACCAAGGTCGGTCAGCCGAGTTTCAATTTTAGCGACTATTTTTTCGTATTTTTTCTGGTTTAAAAAATAATCAAATATATAAACATGCATAAAAATCCAATATTTATAATTTTAAGCTTCAATTTCTTCTTCCGCGCCATTTATTGTTCTTCCATTATCTTTCTTATCATCTTTTATTTTAATTCCTTCATTCATCGTGCATTTTCCGCTAAAGAAGGCGCCCCTGGCAATGCAGATTGTTCCGGTTTCAATATCCCCCAAAATTTTAGCTCCGACGGTTAATTCAAGATCGCCCTTAATATTTACGTCGCCCTTGATTTCACCGCTGATAATAGCATTCTCCGCGGCTACTGATGCCTCTATTTTTGATTTGTCCCCCACCCTTAAGTTCCCGTCAGTTTTAACGCTTCCCCTTACTACTCCCTCAATAATTAAATTTCCCTGCCCCACAAAATCACCCTCTACTTTTACCGAGGGGCCTATAATTGTTTCCGCCTCCTTAAAATCGCTGTTTTTATCAGTTTTGAACATAGTTTTATTTTTAATGTTTTAGTAGTTACATTTTAGGTCTTATTAGTACTGTTGTCAAAGATGATTTTGTAATATATTATGAAATATAGCAAGGATGAGCAGCCTTCGTAGTTCAATGGATAGAACGGAGATCTCCTAAGTCTTAAATCCAGGTTCGATTCCTGGCGAGGGCACAAAAATTGAAAAATAAAAAAGTCTACATATCTCTGGACATTATTTGTTATTAATAGTTATTAACATTTTTGTGGATAATATTAACATTTTGTGGATAACTATGTAATAAAAGTCCACTAAATAGTGGACTATAAAAATATATTTAACGTTTATTGTCCACATTTTTCTAGACTTTCAGTAGTGGAAAAGTTATATAGACAAGATATAAAAATAGTGATATTTTATATACATTATCGTGTTTAAAAATTTAAAAATTAAAGCATTATTTAAAAATTAAAAATTAATTTTGGGCCTTTAGCTCAGTTGGCTAGAGCACTTCCATGGCATGGAAGGGGTCAAGGGTTCAAGTCCCTTAAGGTCCACACAATATAAAAGCACCCAGTCTTTTACAAGAATTAGGTGCTTTTGTTTTACGCATAACTTAAATAGATAATCGAATAACAAGTATAGTTTTTAAAAAACAAAAAGACTATTAATTTATACCCCCGTGGTCTTAGATTCAAGTTTTTTTGCAAATAGCACGACCCACGCATGGGTCCTGTTAAGCGTAAAATGATTTATATTATTAAGTCGCCACCCGTTCTATTTAGCGACGATTAACCCAACAGTGATCATGCGTTTGCCATATTCTCATCTTTGCTATCCATCGAAAAAAATTTGATATATTGTGTATAATATCACATATATTAAACAATTTGTCAAGTTCATATAAAATATTTGATCTTGCGTTTTTTTAAGATTGTGCTATAATTACCTTGTTATTTAATAATATGCTTTTTCTTGGTATTTTGGCTAATGCTAGCCATATACTCGGATCATAGCGCAAATTTATGTTAGACAAAAAAATCAAACAAAGGATTATTAACAAATTTAAGACCCATGAAAAAGACACCGGGTCTTCACAGGTTCAAATTGCGATTTTAACAGAGGAAATTAAGCAGTTAACCGAGCATTTAAGCCGCCACAAGCACGACCATTCTTCACGAAGGGGTTTGCTAAGAAAAGTTTCAGAGCGGCGCAAATTATTAAAATATTTACAAAAAGAAGACGAAAAAGCTTTTAAAGAGCTGGTTATTAAATTAAAACTAAGAATCGGTAAAAAAATGTTTGAAGAAGCAGAGGAAGAAAAAAGAAAAGAGCGGGAAGAGCTGGATGCTATTAAAAAAGCGGCAGAAGAGAAAGAGGCGGAAGAAGAGGAAGCTTTAAATAAAGAGGAATAATTTATGATAAAACACAAGGAGCAACGAGTGGGAGTATTGGTCGATGTGTCCAATATGTACCATTCGGCAAAAAATTTATACAAGCGCAACGTTGATTTTAGCGAGGTTTTAAAAACAGCGGTTGCCGGCCGGAAGTTAATTAGGGCGATTGCTTACGCGATTAAAACTAAAACCGGCGAAGAAGAGCCATTTTTAGATGCTTTAGTAAAACAGGGCTTTGAGGTTAGAGTAAAAGATCTGCAGATCTTTTTATCTGGAGTTAAAAAAGCGGATTGGGATGTCGGCATTACTGTTGATGCCATTAAATTGGCTGATAATATGGATGTTATAGTTTTAGTAACAGGAGACGGTGATTATTTGCCGTTAGTCGAGTATTTACAGCACACCAAAGGATGTTTAGTTGAAGTGGTTGCGTTCCAAAAAACCTGTTCATCAAAACTAATGGAGACCGCGGATGATTTTATTGATCTGGGCGAGTATAAAAAATATTTAAAATAAATTATTAAAGTGTTTTGCCCACCAAACACATAGGCAGTGATAAAAATTTATCGCGAGTCTGTAGTTTGTTGGCCAAAACACCAAGGAAAATTATGGAAGAAAAAAAATATTCCTGCGAGTGGATTGGCCGCACTCTCACTATTGAAACAGGAAAGCTTGCTAAGCAAGCAAACGCAGCCGTGACTGTCCGTTATGGAGACACGGTTATTTTAGCTACGGCCGTACAGGCGAAAGAAGTCCGTCCGGGAATGAATTTTTTTCCTTTAACGGTCAGTTATGAGGAAAAATTATATGCCGCCGGGATTATTAAGGGTTCGCGCTGGATTAAACGTGAAGGAAGGCCGTCCGACGAAGCGGTTTTAGCCGGACGCATGATTGATCGGGCTATTCGGCCGCTCTTTAACGAAGATGATAAACGTGAAGTGCAGGTTATGTTGACGGTTTTATCTGTGGACGGCGAAAACGATCCGGAGATTGTTTCTCTAATAGCCGCTTCCGCCGCTTTATCAATATCCGGAATTTATTGGCAGGGACCGATTGCCGGAATGAAAGTCGGGCGCATAGACGGGCAGCTGGTTTTAAATCCTGCTTTTGAACAAGAGGAAAAAAGTGATTTAGATTTAACCGTTGCCGGATTAAAAGATAAAATTATAATGCTTGAGGCGGGAGCTAAAGAAGTGGCGGAAGATGATATGTACAATGCCACGGAGGAAGCATTAAAACAAATGCAGCCAATTCTGAAATTAATTGAAAAAATGAAGAAAGAAATAGGCGTTGAAGTAAAAGAGTTTGAAGCAGTTAATGAAATTACAGATGAAGAGCGGGGGGCAATTGATAAGGCAAAAGAATGGCTGGAAAAAAATACAGAAAAATTTTTATTCGGCAAGGTGCCGACCGCCCTGAAAGAAGAGCGCAAGGCGCAAGTTGCGAATGTAAAAGAGGAATTAAAAAAATATTTAACTGCTGAAGGAGCAGAAAAAGAATTAATAAATAAAATAGCCGGCGATTTAGTCTATCCGGCTTGCGAGGCGGAAATAACCAGGGGAATAATTGAACGCGACCAGCGAGTTGACGGGCGCAAGATAGATGAAATCAGGCCGCTGTCATCCGAGGTTTCTTTGTTGCCGCGCACCCATGGGTCGGGATTGTTTATGCGCGGAGAAACTCAGGTGCTTTCAATTGTCACACTTGGCTCTCCCGGAGACGAACAAATGCTAGAGGGCCTGGACGGAAAGTCAACCAAGCGCTATATGCACCACTATAATTTTCCGCCATATTCAGTCGGCGAAGTAAAACAGTTATTCGGCCCATCCCGCCGCGATATCGGGCACGGCGCTCTGGCAGAAAAAGCTTTAAAACCGGTTTTGCCGAATGAAGAAGATTTTGCTTATACAATTAGAGTCGTCTCTGAAGTATTGGGTTCTAACGGTTCTTCCTCAATGGGCGCTACCTGCGGTTCAACGTTATCTTTAATGGACGCTGGCGTTCCGATTAAAAAACCGGTCGCCGGAATCGCCATGGGGCTGGCCAGCTATAAAGATATGAGCAAGTGGAAAGTTATTACTGACATCCAAGATTTGGAGGACGGCGAGGGCGGCATGGACTTTAAAGTGGCTGGGACAGTTGACGGCATTACCGCCATCCAGCTTGATACTAAAACTCTGGGATTGCCAATGGACCTAGTAAAAGAAACTTTAATCAAGGCCAAAACAGCCCGCTTGGAAATTTTAAAAGTTATAGCTAAGGCAATAAAAGAACCGCGGGCAGAATTAAGCCCCTACGCGCCGCGTTTGATTTCATTTAAGATTGACCCGGAAAGAATCGGCGAAGTTATCGGTTCCGGAGGCAAAATTATCAACGGCATCATTGCCGAAACAAATGTTACTATTGATATTTCTGATGAGGGCATAGTTTCTATCTGCGCTATTGAGCCGGAAGGAATGGAAAAAGCCAAACAAATGATTGATGATATTCTACGCGAATTCAAGCCGGGTGAAAAGTTCACCGGCAAGGTTACCCGCGTAATGGATTTTGGCGTGATAGTTGATTTACCCGGCAATCATGACGGCATGGTGCATGTCAGCGAGATGGCCCCCTATCGAGTTGGCAGCCCAAGTGATTTATTAAAAATGGGTGATGAAGTAACAGTCCGCATTAAAGAGGTTGAAGAAAATAAAATCAGCCTATCAATGAAGGGGCTTGAAGAAAATGCCGAGCTATGGAAAGATGAAAAGGGCAAGCAAGAAGGCGGCGGATTTGGCAACGGCGGATTTAACCGGGGCGGATTTGGCGGTCGGCCCAGACAGAATGATAATAGAAGGAGTAGCGGACCAGCCAGACGGCCTCGCTATTAAGTTTAATTAGCCCCATAATTATGATAATATAAAAGCACGGGCAAAAAAGCTCGTGCTTTTAAGAGCTCCTGTAGTTCAAGGGATAGAACAGCGGCCTTCTAAGCCGCGGATCCAGGTTCGAGTCCTGGCGGGAGCACATGGTTTGACATTTTTAAATTTAAGATTTAGAATTTGTTTGTTGTTTAGAATTTAGTATTTGAAATTTTTCTAGGATTGCCAGAATAATGGTGGGATTGGTGAAGCGGTTATCACATGAGCTTGTGGTGCTCAAGTTACGGGTTCGATTCCCGTATCCCACCCATATAAAAAAACACCTCCGTGAAAACGGGGGCGTTTTTTTATCAAAATAAAAATGGTATACTTAAATTAAGTAAAATTATTATATATGCATTTTTCAGTATTCTTAAAACAGCTAAAAAAAGCAGGAGCATCAGTTATGTTTGGAGCCCTGCTTTTTTTTGTCTTCATTTTTCCCGCACAAGCGGCAGATTCAAATTCCGCTTATGGCG
Source organism: Patescibacteria group bacterium (assembly GCA_041652935.1). GTDB lineage: Bacteria > Patescibacteriota > Patescibacteriia > Patescibacteriales > XYC2-FULL-47-12 > JBAZGH01. The sequence continues at coordinate 14,141 of JBAZGH010000019.1, forward strand.
TCGTAGAACAAACCTCCAAGAGCATTAAGGCGGGCGTTAATACAGTCGGAGAAAATTCCGGCGATATTTTAGGCATCGCGACAGGATTTTTTGGTTTAGCTGGAGAATTTTTTAATAAAATAACTTCATGGATAGGCAATGTCATAACGAATTATCCAAAAACATTCAATACTGTTAGCGCGCAAGCCGGCGGCGTCCTCAGCAGGTATTTTAAAGTAATTGTCGCGCTGGTATCGTTAATAATTATCTTTTTTATTTTAAGGCAGCTTTTAAAGATTGGGGCGTTAAGAAAATTTTTAACGGCATTTCTTATCAAAGGCATAGTTAGCTTGATTATTATTATCGGTTTGGCCGGTTTATTAGCATGGACAATCGGCAGTCTGCCGGCGCTAGAAAAGCTAGATAGCAGCTTAGGAAGCATAGTTGAAAAGATAAGGAAGGATTTTGAAGCTGAATTAGAACCGCAGGAATATGCCGAGGAAGACATAATGGAAGAAGGCATAATAATTGAAGATGAATTAATAGTTGCGGAAGGAAAAAAAATATTTAACGAAGAAGAAGAGACATTATTATCGCAAATAGCCCAGGTTCCGTCTGCTGTTTTCAGCGCCGCGAAAAAAGCGGTTAATTCTTTGATGGAATTATTGCCTTTTGTAGAGGACTCTATTGACGGCGGTTGGAGCGACTGGAACGACTGGAGCGAATGTTCAGTTACCTGCGGCGGCGGTACGGCGATCAGAGCGCGTGAATGCAATAATCCGGCGCCGCAGGGAAACGGAAAATATTGTCCGGGAATTTCCAGGTATTTCCGCAATTGCAATATCCAGGCCTGCCCGGCAGAGGATAAAGCGTGCAGTGAAGAGTGTTTTAACGATTGCGGGGCATACAAAGACATAAATGAATGTATCGGAAATATATGCGCTTCATGCCCGCTGAGCTGTGAAAGCGAATATGACTGCGATTTCGGTTCGGCGTACTGCGGTTATGCTTCCGAAGAGGATTATAAAGCCGATAAAGAAAAGACATGTCTATATCGTTCAACTCCATTATTATCTGATTTTAATGTAATTCGGATGGACCCGGGGACTAAATTTAAAATAACCTGGGATCTTGACCCCTGGGAAACGCGGGAGGTTGATTATTTTGAATTATGGCGCAAGCCTGTTTTTGGAAATTGGGAGATAGTCTCCGGTTATGAGCTTATTGATGCCGATGTGCGCGAAGTTATTGACGAGCCGGAACCCGGAAAGAGCTATAGCTACGGCTTGCATATAATTGAAAAAAGCGAGTACACCGCTTATCCTTCAAATTGGCTGGCGGAGAAAGGCTATACTTCAAAAGACATTAATAAAATTACCGACGCTGGCTATAGCTTTGATGATTTGGACAGAATCAGGAAAAAGGGGCTGAGCGCGGAGGACGAAGAATGGTTCGGGGACAACGGGTATAGCGATATAGAAAATATAATAAGAACAGAGTATAGCACGGAAAAAATGTCAGGGTTTTTTACTGTTCCAATGCCGGCCGGCTTGGCTATTAATACCACTGATTTTTTTAGCTATCAAGAAGGGCATTATTCCGTCTTCGTGACCGGCGGAGCAATCAATTTAAAAAAAGATAAAATATTCGGGCAGGAAGCAGGGCCATTAACGCAAAATGGCGGTTATAGCCCGCAAGCCAGTATTTTTGTCGGGCATGGAGTAGCGCAATATTTTTATAAAGGAGACAGCGAAGAAGATTATGACAAAATTATGGTCTTATCTCCCTACACAAATACGGACCAACAGCCCCTGTGGCTGATGGGTGAAGCCAGCGGTATATATGGAGAAACAGCGGGCGGCATGGCTCAAAGCCCATGGAGTAAAGAGCAACTAAGAAATTATTTTAAAGACATCGGAATCTCCGGCCATGTAACGCAAGTTATGTATTATCAGCATCGGGAAAATAATAATTTAACTCCTTACGCCGATCCTTATTTTCCAGTAGGAATGCAAGAATTAAGCGCAGGCAACGGCCGCTGGAAGCACGGCGACAGGCCCTTTACAGAGTGGCAAAGCGACACTTATTATTTAGGGGGAAATTATCAAAGCCTTAACTCGGGGTTTGTAGAGGCTGTGCGCTGGACGGCCGATGATTATTTAAATTATGTTAATAGTTATTATCATTACATAGAAAATACCAGTAAAGATTTTGTCGGTTTGCAGAACAGGTCCTGCGATAGAGAGACGGATTATTTTAACACCAAGGGCGTTTATAATAATAATCCCTTCTGCCCTTCGCAAAGATTATTGGCCGCTTTGGATGAAACAGCCGGCGAGTATGAATATAATATTATGAGAATTATTTTTTATGAAGATGTTCCTAGTATTAATGGCAGATGCGCGCATAACGGCTTTAAAATAATGCATCCTTACCAGAATGGCGTTACGATAACAATGGATGAGCAGACGCAGGCCGGCGGTTATCCTGTTCCTGATACGACCTGCATCTATGAAGGATATTATCTCCGTGGTTATGATATGCTCGCTAGAAACTGGCCGTCAAGCAATTCGGCAGAAATCGGCGTATTAAACTTTAGCGTAGACACGGGAGATAATGCTTTATTAGAATTTATGATCGGCCAGCCGGTTAAAGGATCTCGCAGCACAGTTTATATGATCGAGGCTGACGGGCTCCATTTATATAAATATATGTTGACTGCGGAAGAATTTAATAATTTAGGCGGCCGCTATATCCCCATCAGCGATGAAGTTTTAAATAATATTCCTAGCCTTAATTAAAGAATTTTTCCCCCATTGTTTATATAGTCCCCCAAAAACATCCCGCAATATTGCGGGATGTTTTTAAATTAAAGTAGAAAAAATTTATTTTATTTTTCGCCCTCTGTTATTTATGAATTTACCAGATGAATTTGTATTTTTTCGGTGGCGATTATTTTGTGAAGATTGATTACGGCTGCCCCGGAAGGGGTGGCGATTTTTGCCTGAGCGAGCGCGGGCAAATTTACTCCGACCCATTGATCGGATTTTATGAGAAGTGCTTGGTCCGCCAGCGACCTCAGTTGTAATTCCAGTTCTCTTTGAGATCGGCAGAGATTTTTTAATCAACCGTTCGATATCCAAAATATCGCGCTTTTGGGAGGGGGCGGCAAAAGAAATGGCATGGCCGGTATGTCCGGCACGTCCGGTGCGTCCGACTCGATGCACATAGTCTTCGGCTTTTTCCGGCAAGTCGTAATTAATAATTGTTTCAATATTTTTTACATCAATCCCGCGGGATGCTACATCAGTCGCCACCAGTATTCTAGCTCGACCGCTTTTGAAGTCAGCCAGCGCCCGCAGCCGCTGGTTCAGATTGCAATTAGAGTGCATCTCCGTTGAGCTATGCCCCATTTTTCTAATATTTAAAGCAATTTTTTTAGCGCCATGTTTAGTGCGGCTGAATACTAAAGTACTACCCTTATGTTCTTTTAGGATTGCTTCCAGCAAATCCATTTTTGACTCCGGGCGGACAAAAAATATTTCATGCGTAATATCAGCCGCTACGCTACCGGCCGGAGTTATCTCTACCCTGATCGGGAATTTCATATAATTATTGGCGATATTTACAATTTCCGCGGGCATGGTAGCGGAAAATAACATAGTTTGCCTTTCCTGCGGTATAGTTTGCAATATTTTTTTTAGCTGCGGCGCAAAGCCCATGTCTAACATTCGATCTGCTTCATCCAGTACTAAAACCGAAATTTTATCTAACTTGATTGTTTTACGTTCTAGATGGTCAATCAATCGGCCAGGGGTAGCAATTACGATATGGGGGTTGCGCTGCAACTGAAAAATTTGTTGGCGCATGTTTCCGCCTCCAATTATAACGGCGGTTTTCAGTCCCAAAGACCGCCCTATTTTATTAAGTTCTTCATCAACCTGAACAGATAGCTCCCTAGTAGGAAGCAATATTAAGCCAGTTCCCTTGGTTTGCGCCAGGCGCTGAATCATTGGAATGCCAAAAGAAAGAGTTTTACCCGTGCCAGTCTGGGCAATACCCATAATATCCTTGCCCTCAATGGCAATTGGTATGGTTTGATGTTGGATTTGGGTAGGAATGCTGAATTTTAGCCGGTCTAAAATGTCTATAATTTTAGGCGCTATTCCCAATCCGTCAAATGATTGTAGTTGTGGTGTCATAAATTGTAATAAAAAATCTGACCAGAGTTTTTAAGGCCAGATGTTTTAATCTGATACAGAAAAAGGTAGTCTTTTAGGTTATGTGTTATAATAGCACATCTAAATAATTTTGTCAAATGAAAAACCAAAAACCACCGTTTTATAACAGTGGTTTTTGTAATACTTATAA
>JBAZGH010000020.1:0-16859 GCA_041652935.1 Patescibacteria group bacterium
AGTTGATAATATTTTGAAAATGTTTGGGGGGAAGATAATGAGTTAAAAAATTTAAAAGTTAGAAAGTTAAAAGTTATAAATGAGAATAAAAAATCCGCTATCAGCGGTTTTTTATTTTATTTGCTCGGGGACAGGGATTCGAACCCCGATTCCTTGGACCAGAACCAAGTGTCCTACCATTAGACGATCCCCGAATAAATAATGAATATAACCTTTAATTTTAAAATAAATCCGATAAAAATCGGAAGTATTATCACTATACTACAGTATTAAAATTATTTCAATTCGCTATAAATAAAAAGGGGGTTAACGGTATTTCTACTGTTAACCCTTGTAATTCATGCGGAGTCCAACCCTATTGTTGGGCCCTTTGCATAATCTCCCGCTTTTTTTCCGGCGAAAGATTTTCCCAGGCCGCATCAAGGTTACGGTTGTCTTGTCGTATTTCCCGCCCTTCCTTTGTGGCGTCAAAACGTTCTTCAACTCCTATTTGCGCCTCGGTCTTTTGGAAGTCAAGCGCGAAGTTGTCAAATCGCGAAATATAGATGCTCGCGCTCCCGCCATCCTCGAAGACCATGCTGATTTCATCGCCGAGCCGGGTGTTGACTAATTCTGGGGAAATATCCGAGGAGCCGACGAACTGTTTCTGTGGATAGCCAGCGATTACGAGGTAGTAATAAGTGTTTCCACTTTTAACCTCGGTCGCCAAGCGTTCAACCACACCCTTTGCCTCGTAGCAGGCAACAGCTCCATCAAGAGCGACAGCGTTTCCGCGGCTGTTTACTGCGCGCCGGTAAGTCTGAAGAGAGGCCTGGACGTTCTCGCCGATACCGACCAGCGAATAACTCTCCACTGATACAAAAGCCATCAGTTTTACCAGTCCGGCTTCGTCTTTGAGCGTAGTGAAATAAGTCGGCAACCCGGAGACGTTGTACATAATCGGGAAAGTCGCGCCGTATCCTTTTTCCTGGACGGCTCCTTCCGCTGATCTCATGGCCGCGGTTTCGGTAGCGCCGGCTTGGCTGTAGAATTTAGCCTCTTTTGTGCGAGTGTTAACAAGCACAAAACCGACCGTGCTTTCATCAGCGCCAACAGAGGTCATGCCGGTGTACCAATATGAATCTCCGGTATTTCCGTAGACCAGCGACATTCCCGGTGTTGTTTTGAGCCGGTCTTTTTGACTCGGATTCCACCAGCCGTGGACAAACATTCCCCAGTCGTCAAGTTGCTGGGTAATTATGTTTTCTGGCTGAATCCGGTCAATCCAGGATGGCGCTTCATCAACACGGTAATCTTGAATATCGCCGTTCTGGACATCGAGGACAACTACACCAGCCGGGTCATCACCGAAATAACCAACTCGCTTTTCATAGCGAGTTACGACGTAATAGGGCCGGCCGGATTCGTCAATTTCGAACGTCCAATCGGTCAAACCCACGCCAGCATAACCATTGGCGTAAAGATAGCGATACGGGTTGTCGGCGAAAAAAGCCCCTTGGTTGTATCTGATGGCCAGTTTTTTTCCGTCAACTTCCCGGACCAATTCTACATCCCGTTCGTTGGTGGCGGATACTTTGATGTACCCGATCGTTCCGCGATAGTTAGACCACCAGCGGAAGAAACCGCTGTGTTCCAGCGGACCGACCCAGTAAAGCTGGTCGTTGACCTGCTGGATGCTCAGTTCGCCGAGATTCACCTGGCTGCCGAGACCCGGATCTTCTCCAAGTCGCTTTTCTCCGAGGCGGTAAGCGAGCGACCGGTCAACTATCCGCACCTGCGAAGGGTTTACTGGCGAAGTATCGGTCGAAAAAATACTGGTTTTGACATCGCCGATTAATTCGCGGTAGACGCCGGCGTGGAAGAGCGACCAGGAGGTGATTATTGGTAATACAACAAGAAAAAGAAGCGCTATTACCGCTAACACAACGGCTCCTATCCAGCGGTTGCCCTCCGCCATCTCAACGCCGTCGTATCTTCCTTGCCGAAGTTCGCATAGAAAGCAGATGATGCTGGCGGACAATGCGATTCCCGGCAGTCCCCAAAAACCAAAACTTAAAACCGGCAGTCCAAGATAGGAACACAGCATGACGAACACAAAAGTGATCGTCAGAGCCAAAATCCTTCTGGTCGCCGCAAGGGCAACCAGCGCGAAAATAAAACTGACAGCGAGAAATATCATAAGATATTCTCCTTTCTGATGGTTTTTACGCTATGAAGCGCATAAATAATTTGAAAAGGTCAATGTGTTATCTAAGCATTTTTTTTAAAAAAAGTCAACATTGATGTTACTTTTTCATTATTTTAGTTATCGTCAAATACGGCTGGCGCTGGACCAAGAAAATATGGCGGAAATAATAAAGTTGAAATTCACTCAGCGTCTAGTTGACATATAACAATAAATGGATTAATATGTAATAGACCGCCGGCCACCAAGCGTGGCTTTCGTTTCGGGGGGGGATCTTTCATGGTTGATCCCCCCCCCTCTCCCAATAACCCCGTAACCCCGTTCTTTCAAGATCAACCGCCTTAGCTCTCTTCGTTGTAATTTTTTCCTCCTCCGCGTAGCAACAAGAGCTTTGGCGGTCTTTTTTTTGACAAAATCAGTTGATTTCTTTAATTTCAAAATGTGCTATAATAAGATTATAATAAGACCTATGAAAAATCAGCTGAAAAATATCAAGCTGTTGTTTATCTTAATAGCCGTAATTTGGCTGATATTCGGGCTGGAAACATATTTAAGCTCGGGAAATTTTCTCTTTACCGCCCTGATGTTTATTAATTCCGGCTTGTTTTTTTGGCTGGGAAAAAAAGTCTGCCAGCGGGAAGTAATTTATTATTATGGTGCGCTCATAATCCTGGCGATTAATATTGTTTTAACAATTACAGACCAGTTCGGCGTTTATGATTTTATAATTTTATTTTTAAATATTTATTTATTTTGGCTATTAATAAAAAACAGGCATTATATTTAAAGTAATGAAAAAAAGATTTTAATTCCTTTGGGGATAATTTTAACCCCGATCACGGCCTGGTTGGCCGCGCTGATTACGGAAAAGATAAACGGCACTTTTGTCACGGGTTGGCAGCTGTTAATTATGGCAGTTGTCGCCATCGCGATAGCGGTGATTTTAGTCATGACGGCCAAGCTGCCCAAATTCATTGCCGGCGCCATTGTAGTGGGCATTTTGCTCTCGCCCTACTTCCAGTTTGCTTTCGGCAAGATAAATGTTTTTTTAATGGACCCGCCGAATTTGCGCCCTTCGGTCAGCGTTCCGGAAGTCAGGGTGGAGATGGGAGACCTTATTTTTACCAATGACGCCGGCCAGGATATTGTGGTACTGCCCTCGAGCGGAGCAAAAACTTTATATCCCGGGAAGAACGTTGTAAATTTGGGCCAGCTTAACATTCCCGCCGGAACCTACAAGTCCGGGAAAATCAGCGTGAAGAATATTGAGGTGGATGTTAACGTAGATTTAAAAAAAGAAATAGATTTAATGTACGATACTTTTAAGAGCCAGTATATGCCCGAGCTGCCGGCCGATATGCCGGAGGAGGCCAAGGCCATGATTCCGGGCGACGAGGAGATCAAACAGCGAATAGGTGGGGAAATCGGGAAATATTTAAACGCAAGCATGATTACGCCTTATCTGCCGCCATTCGTGAAAATGAAATCATTCAACCAAACCGCTGATAAAATTGCCATGGTTTTGTCCGCTACGATTGACCTGCCGGTAATGCCGATTGCTTTTCCATATCCGACTGGAACCGGCGGACCGGATGTTGTCTTGGACATTACTTTAAACGCTATCGGCCTGCCGACCGGCATTACGCCGATTATCAAGCTGCCGCCGGGCGCGCCGGACATCAGCTCTATGATTCCGGACATGACCCCGAATATCGGAAACATCAATATGCCGACCGACTTCAATATCCCGCCCGCGGCCTTGGAGCAGATAAAAAGGGAAGTGGAGGCCGGAATGGCGCAGGGCGAGGCCATGAAACAGCAGATGACGCAGTAGCAGCAACCATAAATAAAATATTAACAAAAAACAGCCCCAAATGCTCGGGACTGTTTTTTTGCTTGTTATAAAAACTATTAAGCTTTTCTAACTTTGTCAGCTGCTTTGCCCTTAGGGGTATCGGTTACTTCGAATTCAACTTTATCGCCTTCGCGTAAAGATTCGAATTCAACACCCTCTAAGCTGTTGGCGTGAAAAAATAGGTCGTCTCCGCCTTCTTGGGCGATAAAACCAAAATTTTTATCAGTCAGCTTTTTGATTGTTCCTGTCATGATTTTTTGTGTTAAATTAAAGTGGATCTCTAATATAAATAGAAATCCGACTTATTTCTATATGATGATATTAGTGTAAACGCCAATTGGCGTTTGGTAAATCCTTATAAAGCATACCAGCAGAATCGTTTTTTGTCAATAGTGTTCTGTTTTGTGCGGTTTTTTATTTTGACTTTTAGTCAGAAAAAGGGCAAGATAATAAGGGATAATCTTATTTTTTATATAAATTAATATCATGAGACTTCCAACCAGAAAATCAGAAAAAGACAATATCCAGCCAGTAGATTTGCATATAACACAAAAAAAATATAATGAGTTGGCGGCTAAAATGGCCAGGTTGAAAAAAGCCCGGCCGCGCTTGGCCGATGAGGTTAGGAGATTGGCGGAGATGGGCGATTTTTCTGAAAACGCGGCCTACCAAATAGCTAAGGGAAAATTGCGCGGATTAAACCTCCATTTGTCGGAAACTGAACATATGCTGAACCACGCAATCATTATCACTCCAAAAAAGAACAGCGTTGCGGTTGAACTTGGCAGCAGGGTGGAGGTTGAAGTTAATGGCCGCAAAAAAATTTTTCAAATTTTGGGATCGGTTGAAACCGACCCGTCACTTGGAGTAATATCACAGAATTCGCCCATCGGGCAGGCACTTTTAGGGCGCCGGGCGGGCGAAGTTGTAAAAATAAATTTAAATAATAAAACTATTGAGTATAAAATTATCAGTATTGAGTAGAATTTAACTCTTTTAATGAAAATAGCCATGGCGGATTGCCGGCTGTTTTTATTTCTGCCTTCCCTTTTTAACTCGTTCCGTTTCAGTCAGAAGCATTTTTCGCAGGCGGACGCTTTTAGGAGTAATTTCCAGATATTCATCATCTGCCATAATACTCATACCCGTTTCTATGGTTAAATTCAGCGGGGGAGTAAGGTTAATCGCCTCGTCAGATCCCGAAGCGCGCATATTGGTAAGTTGTTTGCCCTTAATGGGGTTGACTGCCATATCATTGCCCTTGGCGACATTACCGATAACCTGGCCTTCGTAAACTTCCACATTGGCGGGGATATATAATACGCCCCGGTTCTGCAGATTAAACAAGGAAAATCCCAGCGCCTTGCCGGAGGCCATAGATACCATTGAGCCCAGCTCGCTTTTAACAATCTCGCCGGCATAGGGCTTAAAGCCCATGACATGGGTATATAATATCCCTTCACCCCTGGTATCAACCACGAAATCATTGCGGTAGCCCAGCAGGCCTCGGGTAGGAATGGCAAAGATAATTTTTACTTGGCCATGCTCCGGCTTCATTTCCAGCATAGCGCCCTTGCGCTTGGATAATTTTTCAATTACCGCGCCAGACATCTCATCGGGAACAGTAATCGTAATTTCTTCAAACGGCTCCAGCTTTTTCCCATCCTCTTCTTTAATTATTACATGGGGCTGGGAAATTTGTAGTTCATAGCCCTCGCGGCGCATATTTTCCAGCAGAATCGCGATATGCATTTCGCCCCGGCCGTAAACTTTATAATGGTCAACAGCGGAAAAATCAATTTTCAAGCCGACATTAACCTCCAGCTCTTTTTCCAGCCGTTCTTTCAGCTGCCGGTTAGTGACGAATTTTCCCTCCCGCCCGGCAAAGGGGGAGTTATTAATTAAAAAATTAAGCGAAATGGTCGGCTCGTCAATGGCGATTGCCGGCAAAGCTTCCTGGCTTTCATTTTCGCAAATCGTTTCGCTGATATAAATATCGGGCAGTCCGGCAATCATTACGATATCGCCGGCTTTTGCTTCGTCGGTTTCCTGGCGGCTTAATCCGTTAAAAGTGAATAGCTTGGTGATTTTTCCGGAGCGAGTAGCTCCGCTAATATTTTTAATTGTTACTTTCTGGCTTTGCTTGACAACGCCCTCATAAATCCGGCCAATGGCCAGCCGGCCTAAAAAATTATCATAGGCCAGATTAAACGGCTGGATTAATAATTGCAATTTATTTTTTCCCTCGCCCGAAGCAACCGGCACCTTTTCAATAATCATATCCAGCAGGGGAGTCAGATCGCTTGATTCATCGGTCAGCTCTTTTTTCGCCACGCCTGTTTTGGCAATGGCGTAGATAACCTCAAAATCAAGCTGTTCGTCGGTTGCGCCCAAGTCCAAAAATAATTCGTAAACCAATTCCTTGGCACGTTCGGGATTGGCCGCGGGCTTGTCGATTTTATTGATAACCACAATCGGCTTTAGGCCCAGCTCCAAGGATTTTTTCAAAACAAATTTAGTCTGGGGCATCGGGCCTTCTTGCGCGTCCACTACCAAAAGCACCGAATCAATCGAGCGCAAAACCCGCTCCACTTCAGAACCGAAATCGGCATGCCCCGGAGTATCAACGATATTTATTTTAGAACCATTATAATTAACAGAGGTATTTTTTGAGTAAATGGTAATTCCGCGTTCCAGCTCCAGCGCGTTTGAGTCCATGCTGACGCCCTCTTCAACCATGCCGGTTTGGCGCATCAAAGCATCGGTCAAGGTGGTCTTGCCGTGGTCAACGTGGGCGATAATGGCGATATTTCTTATTTCCATAACTTAAGATAAAATAAAACCGCCCCAAGAGAGGCGATTAGCCGGCTATGTAAAATTCCCGCTAATTTCTAAATAATTTATTATATTCCAGTATAATACAATAAAACTAAAAAGTCAAGCGCTACCCCCGCTTTTTCCCGCCAGCTGCCCGCAGGCCGCCATAATATCCTGGCCGGCGCTTTGGCGGACAGTCGCCATTACGCCGCATTTTTTTAAAATCAGGGCGAATTCATCGGCAGCGCGGCTGCGCTGCAGGGCTTTATCACTAATATCGTTAAAAGGAATTAAGTTAACTTTAACGCGCCCTGTTTTAGCAACAAAGTCGCCCAGCAGCTTGGCGTCGCGCGGGCTGTCATTTATGCCCGCCAGCAAAACGTACTCAAAAGTTAGATGGCGCTTGTTGCCGGCTTTAGTCTTTAAATATTCTTTAATCCATTTCTCCAGCCCTTGAAGATAGTTTTCGCTCGTTGTGGGCACAATTTTTTTACGCGAAGCTTCGTCTGCGCTATGCAAGGAAATGGCAATCCGCACCGGCGGCCATGTTTTATCCGCGAGTATTTTTTGCAAATCAGGCAGCAGGCCGACGGTTGAGACTGTGATGTGGTTGGCGCCGATATCAGTATATTCAAGCCATTGGCCGATGGCGGTTTTGACATTATCATAATTAGCCAGCGGTTCGCCCATGCCCATTATAACAATATTGCTGACGCGCTCTTTTATGCCATGGCTATGCAAAAAATATTTCCAGAAGCGCAGCTGGTCGGCTATTTCATCGGCCGTCAAGTTCCGCTTCAGGCCTATGGCGCCGGTCGCGCAGAAAATGCAGCCCATAGCGCAGCCGGCCTGCGAGGAAACGCAGACGCTGTATTGCCCGCGCTTGTTTTTCATCAGCACAGTTTCTATTTTTTGCCCGTCGGAAAACTTCAATAGCGCCTTGCGCGTCTGTCCGTCTTTGCTTTTATAAAGCTCCTTCCGCGCAACCGAAATCCACGGCAGGGAAGAGGCCAGCTTTCCACGCATATCCTGCGGCAAATTAGAAATATCTTCCCAGCCGGAAATTTCCGGATTAAAAAGCGCGCGCTCAATTTGGCTAAAGCGCCACCGGGGTTGTTCCGGGAAAAAAGAGGCGAATTGTTCAGCGCGTGTTTGTTCCATAGCCGATATTATACGCTTTTTTTCATAAAAATAAAAGCGGGAAAAAAATTGACTTTTAAATTATTTCCTGTATAATTAAAGCACAAATAATAAAAGGGAAAAAAGGTTGCAATATTCCGGGTTCCCTGGATATATAATTAATAAAAGGCGATATATGCAACTCAGTTTATTAGAGTTGCTTTTTATATATATGACCACAAAAAAACAATTTTTAATTGAACATAACGAACTAGCGCCCTTAAATTTAAAGGCGACTATTGATGTACTTAACCGTTTTAAAGCCGATAAGCCCGGACTTTTTAAGAGCAATGATTGGCCGATTGAAAAGATCCGCCGCCCATTTATTTTCTGGCTTACCTCCATGACCAAGGCGAAAAAGGCGGAGATGAATAAAAATTTTGAATAATTAAAATATAAAAACTGCCCCTGAATTTCAGGGGCAGTTTTGACTTTTTTCGGGAAAAATGCGAGGATTACGGCAACAGGGAAATCAGGCGAAGCAATTAAAGCTAGCGAACGCTCTTTAATAAGGAGAATAATGATGAACAGCAACGGTCTATTAATAAACATAACTTCCAGAAGCATTTCCGGCAGCTGCGGCGATATTGAAATCGCCGTAGTATCTTTCGAAGGAAGGGCAAGAATTGAAAGCAGCAATTTCGGCGACTTGCAAGAAGAACTGCAAAGTCTCGTAAATCAAGGCCGGGTCAGGATGGTGGTTGATTTTACCAATGTCTTGTATATATCAGCGGCCGGTTTAGGAGTTCTTTGCGGTGTTTGCAGGCAGACGCGGGATCTGGACGGCGACATCAAGTTTATCAATATGTCCTTTAGAATCCGCAACCTGTTTGACATGCTTGGCTTTTCACGGCTTTTTAACATCCACGAAGACGAAGAGTCGGCCGTAAACGCTTTTAGGGAGGCATAGATAAACGGCGAAAGGCGCATATTAACTCCACACCGCAAACTTGAATAAAGTTGCGGTTTTTTATTTTAAAAATTTGCCGCCCGCTGGCGCTTGACGCTTTGGTAAGGAAGTGGGAAAATTAAGGTACATAAATTTGAAGACGGGAGGAGACGCGTTATGGTTGACCGTGATTGCAGTTTAGCTTGCGGGCCAGGAGGCCAACTTACTCCTGTCAAAGAAAATCAGGAGCCAAGTGATCAATCGGGCAGGGAATGCAAAAAATCTAGGGCAGAATGCGGAGCCTGCCCCCTTACAAATACTTGCCTCCGATACGAAGAGAGCGTGTGGCCGTAGCATTATTATTTCTGGCGGGAAAAAGTTCATTCGCATTTCACGGGGCAAACAGGACGACAAAAAGCGCCGAGGCCTTTGGCCGGGCTTCGACTTTTGGGGCCGCTTTCCTGTTTGCTCCTTTTTTTATTTATGTAAAATACTTTGACACTTTAGCGGGGAAGTGGGAAAATAAGGATAAGTAAACACAATATTTTTTAAAAGGAGCATCGATTATGAGTGCCACCTTAAAGACTCAAGTGACCCAAAATATGACTATAGGCGCAGTCGTCGTCCTGAAAGGGGGAGAAGCGGCAAAACTTATGGACAAATTGTTTTGCAACTCAAGGCAATTCTGCTGCGAAGAAACGAGTGTAACGTTGGAATTTGCAATGAGAACAAGCGGGAACGAAAAGCAGCTTCCCAGTCTATTACAGAGGCTTAGTGAGATGGAGGACATTGCAGGATAGCTCTTTTCCCAACTTCGCGATTTATCGGTTCATTCGGGGGGCCTTGCCAAAACAGGCCTCTTTTTTATTTCCCCAAAACTACGCCCGGGTATTTTTGACTTTTTATCTAAAAAGTGGCAAGATAAAATGCAATTCAGCACCAAAGGAGGCGATAGCCATGCCCAAATTTAAGATTACATATACTTACCCCAACCCCGACTTTGAGCCCGACCATCATCTGCAGTGCGGCCCCAACCCGGAAAGATTGGAAAACGAAATAACTGTTGAGGCCAGTGACGAAGAAGCGGCCAGGAAGGAAGCAATGGATGATGGAGTTGTGATTGAATCGGTCAGGGCCTCAGTCTAACAATTCAGACAGTTCTTCATCCCGCCCGAGCGCATTTTGCCCGGGCTATTTTTTTTGACTTCCCATCAAAAAAGTAGGATACTAAAAACATAATTTATAATAAAAAAATATGGATAATCAAAACATCAAAAAAATAGTTAAAGACAGCTACAGCCAAATCGCCAAAAATTCCGGCGGCTGCGGTTGCGGCTGCGGTAATAAAAAAATCTCCCAAGAAATCGGCTACAGCGCCGAAGAAATGAATGCCGCGCCGGAGGCAAATCTCGGCCTGGGTTGCGGCAACCCGACTGCCATCAGCAAAATTAAACCCGGCGATACCGTTCTTGACCTGGGCTCGGGCGCGGGCTTTGACGCCTTTCTGGCCGCGCGCAAGGTGGGGGAGAACGGCAAGGTCATCGGCGTGGATATGACGGAAGAGATGATTAAAAAAGCAGAAGCCAACGCGCAAAAAAATAACATCACTAACGTGGAATTTAAATTGGGCGATATTGAAAACCTGCCGATTCCTGATAATTCAATTGATATAATAATCAGTAATTGTGTAATAAATTTAGCCCCTGATAAAGACAAGGTTTTTGCCGAGGCCTTCCGCGCGCTTAAGCCGGGCGGCGCGATTTACGCCTCTGACATTGTGTTGCTAGCAGAATTAAGCGAGGAACAGAAAAGCGACGAGAATTTAATAGCCGGCTGCGTGGGCGGCGCCTTATTGAAAGAGGACTACATCAATAAATTGAAATCCGCCGGCTTTAAGGTAAATGAGCTGAAGGAAAATAAAGATATTAGCAAACAGCAATACCAAGGCCTGCCGCTGGAAAGTTTAACTTTTGAAGCGGTTAAGTAATTTTTTATTTTTAAGCTGCGCTTGCTTGCCTTGCCGAAGCTTTAGCGTAGGCAGAGCCTGCCCCGCTTCGCGGGGCTATTTTTTTTGACAAATGTTAGCGAAAGTGGGAAGATTGTATATTCCATTTTGTCATATTACATTATGGAATGTAATATATAATTATAAATAATACAAATTATGAGCGAATCTATTTATTCAAAAGATCATAAATTTTTAATAGAACGACTTAAAAAAGCCCGACAAGAAGCAGGGCTTGACCAAAAAGAAATTGCGAAGTTATTAGGTAAAACACAGTCTTATATTTCAAAAATTGAGTCGGGACAAAGAAAAATTGACGTAGTTCAATTAAAAAAAATTGCAAAAATATATAAAAAAGATATTAATTATTTTATTTAGTATATGTCAAAAATACAAGAATTATTACAAGGGAGAAACGAGAAAATAAATTATAATAAAATTATAGAACAATATCCGTGGATTGTTGAAAAAAATTTAAACTGTATTTTAAGTCCAGATAGTGATGGTTTATTATGTGGCTTACTTATGTCAAATTTTTTAAATTGGAAAATAAGGGGTTTCTATGATGGCAAAATTATGCTACTAAAAGAAGGTATTTCCCCCAAAGATTGTGTTTTTTTAGATATGGAAATTTATAGAGAGAATATTAGAAGTGTAGGACATCACATGTTATTATTAAATAAAAATATAAAACCAGATGGATGGGATAATAATTTTAAAAATTGTATTCAGCCAAATAATATGAGAGGATATGACGGTAAACATGATTTTCGTCTCAAGTATCCGTTAGCGACAATTCATTTATTAATAGGAATATTAAATGAATTTAATAAAATAACATTAACTGAGAACGCAATCCCTCCTCTATATTTTACAGATGGAACATTTAATGTATTATTTAAGTATCCTGAAAATGTGTTAAATTGGTTAGGATATCTTAAGGTTGACGAAAAAGATAATCCATTAAATACTATTTTTGAAAATGAAAAATATACCTCCGTGATTAATTTAATAAAGGAAATGGATTTATTTTTTAGACGAAGAGATGAGATAAATGCTCCTAGAGAAAGAGGAGATAGATTAAAAATTTCTACAAAAGATGGAGAATTATATAATATTAAAAAAACTGGAGATACCTACAAAATTATTAATGAAGCGGTTGACAGAATTGTTCTATTTCTAAAAATTTTAGAGGAAGGAATGATATGGGAATATAAGAAAAATTTGTGGACATGGGAAAATTTAAAATTATTTAAATTTACAAAACGAGATTTTAAAAAAGATAACAAAACTTTAACTATCCCAAATTTTAATGAGTTTATGGGCAAACAACCGCTTTCATGGGCTATGACTAGCGGTCTAAATATCGAATATACTTTAGAAACACCAGATAAATTATAATAATGCATCTTGTATTGTCTTCACTCTCTCTTTTGCTAGGTCACAATATTCTTTAGATATATCAAAACCAATATAATTTCTCTTAAGTTTTTTTGCTGTTACAGCTGTTGATCCACAACCCAAAAAAGGATCTAAAACTATTCCATTTTCAGGACAAAAACATTGTATAAAATCAAAAGGAATTTTATCAGGAAACACCGCTGGGTGTTTTCTTTTTAATGAATCTTTATCTCCAGCCATTAAATATTCCCAAATTGTTCCTCGACATTTCATAGGGTTTATAGCTCTAGTAACAGTCTTAGTAGTCTTACCATTTGTTTTTCTATTTCCGCTACCTGTCATTACTTTACCCCCGTGTTTTGACGGAATTTTAAGTGGTTCTTTATTAAAATATGCGGGTCTATCTCCTTTTAAAAAAATTGGCATATATTCGTGATCTACTCTAAATCTATGTGTCCACCATGCACCCTCTGTTCCATGTTTTCGATAAATTGCAGTTTCAAATAAACGGAATCCAATATTGTCACACCAATCAATTATAGTTTTAAATGAGGTTAATGATTTTGCAAAGTTTTTTGTTTGATCTTGGATTACCATAACAGCTATCCCACCATCTTTTAAAACACGAAAAATTTCTTTTCCGGTTGCGTGTAAATCATAGCTAAAACCATTGTATTTTCTTATTTCATCATAAGGGGGAGAGGTGACTATTAAATCAATAGAGTTGTCTGGAAGTTTTTTCATCCCTTCCACACAATCCATACATTGGATCGTATTTAACCAATTATTTAATTTATGTTTTTTTTTCGTTCCTATTATTTTTTTTGGAATAATTACATTTTTTATTTCAATATTTCTAATAACATCAATAAAAATTCCTTGGATAGCTACCGGCGTATCCTTTTTTAAAATAATTGGCTCAATATTTTCGTTGGCTGGCTGTAGGCGTATGTGATCGCGTTCTTTATAGAATTTTTTTAAGGTAGCTTCATGATTATCAATAAGCGCGACAACTTTTTGGCCGTTATCGGCGGTGTTTTGCTGCTTCACTAAAATAATATCTCCGTTATTAATATTTTCATCAATCATGCTGTCACCGACTACTCGTAATGCATAAAAATCGCCTGTGCCCGGTAAACTTGTTTTAGGTACGGCAATGACCTCTCTTTCTTCTTCTGCTATATCTATAGGTGCTCCGGCAGCAATAGTTCCTTTTAATGGAATTTTTATAAAATCTTGAAAAGTGTTTTTTATTTCTAAACCCCTCGCTGAATTATTAGTTTTAATTAGAAAGCCCTTTTTAATTAAAGCGTCAATGTGTTGATGCACGCCAGAAAGCGCGGAGAGGTCAAAATGTTTTTTAATCTCTTCGAAAGTAGGCGAGAGTCCTTTTTTGTTTATATACTTTTTTATATACTCGTAAATTTCTTTTTGTCGCTTAGTTAATGTGGGCATAAATATATTGACTTTATTTATTAACAGTTTTATAATTACATTATACCGAAAATTAACCGAAAATAAAAGTGGAGTTATCCACAATTAATTTACTAAATAAAGTGTATGCGAAAAAGAAAAGCATCAACAAGACAAAAGTTTCTTGAAAAGAAAGGATTAAAAAAGACTCCCCGTGGAAAGGCAATCGATCATAAGAAAGACTAAATATTCCGAAGAAATGGATTATCTTAAAGTGGCCGCGATGCAGGATAGGCATGTTAAAAAGGCATTATTTTATGGACGCGATAAATTTATTGAATTAGCCGCTAATTACGACAATGTCTATGTGAGACCTCATCAGGGTAAATCATTCGGATTGCAGTATAAGGAAAAAGGAATTCGCCATCCTGTAGGGCTATGTGAGATAAATCCTGGAGATGCTAAAATTTTAAAGAGGGGAAATGGGGTTTGGCAAAGATTAAATGTATCAAGTGAAAAAATAAAAGCCATAAAAGTAAATGCCGGAAAAATAGCCGATATTAATCAGATGCAAAAATTTATTACTGCTTTAGAAAATGGTATTAAGGAAATTAAATAAATAAACAAAATGCTCACAAAATCCGACTACATAAAATATATTCAATGCAAAAAATATCTATGGCTAAATAAAATTAGACCTGAATTGTTGCCTGAAGATATTGGGGATAATTTAAAGAGGGCTTTTGAGGCTGGATTTGAGGTGGAAAAAATAGCCTATAAGTTGTACCCGAATGGAGTTGACGCTAATGAAGAGGATATTGAAAGATCGAAATCAAAGACCAGAAAATTAATTAAAGAAAAGACGCCGGTGATATTTCAGGCTACTGTAAGCGGTGTAAAGCTATTTTGTCGTTCAGATATAATTAGATATAACGAAGAAATAGACGGGTGGGATTTAATTGAAGTTAAAAGCGCTACCGAGGTTAAGGATATCTATATTGACGACGTTACTTTCCAAAAAATTTGCTTGGAAGAAGCTGGGGTTAAGGTTGGAAGAGTATTGTTAATTCATGTAAATAATCAGTATGTAAAAGATGGCGATATTAATCCAAATGAGTTTTTTATTGAGGTGGACGTTAGTGAAGAAGTTAGAGATAAAATTGAAGAAACAAAAATAGAGATTGATAATGCGCTGGAGGTTTTAAAAATAAAAGAAGAACCGGAGATTCAAGTGTTACGACAGTGCAATAATCCCTATGAATGTCCTTTTATTCCATATTGTTGGAAAGATTTTCCAGCTCATTCAATTTATTCAATTGCCGGAGCTTTAGGAAAAAAGAAGTTAGAGGCTTTACTTGATGAGGGAATATTAGAGGTAAAAGATATTCCGCCCGAATTTCTTTCTACTGGAAGATTGAAAAAGCATCACTATGTAGTAGAAAATAATGTAGTGCATATTGAGAAAGATAATATAAAAAAAGAAATAGAGAGTATAGAATACCCGATTTATTATTTAGATTATGAGACTTTTAGTCCGGCAATTCCGATAATAGATGGGTATAGACCTTATCAACGAGTAGTTTTTCAGTACTCGCTTCATATTCAGGAGTCCCCGAATAGCGAATTAAAACATTTTTATTTTTTAGCTAAAGATTCTAAAGACCCTACTAGAGAGATGGCAAAAACTTTACAGGAACGAATTGGTAAAGATGGTACGGTGATTGCTTGGAACATGGGCTTTGAACAAGGGTGTAATACGGAAATGGGAGAAAGAGCGACTGAATTTAAAATATTTTTTGAAGATGTTAATAATCGGATGTATGATTTAATGCAGATATTTAAAGAGGGCTATTATGTCCATAAAGAGTTTCACGGTAGCGCATCTCTGAAAAAAGTTTTGCCAGTGGTAGTGCCTGAGTTGGATTATAATAAATTAGATATAAGCGAGGGAATGACCGCGTCAAATACTTGGGGTGATATGGTGACTAAAGACATGACGCAGGCGGAAAAAGATAAAATTTATAATGATTTACTGGCTTACTGCGAGTTGGATACTTTGGCAATGGTTAAAATTTTAGAAAAATTAAATAGCTTATAAACTAAAACAAAAATTATGCTCCCCACAAAATTCAACCCAAAAGTAACTAAGAATCATGTGATTATCTTATTGGTGATTTTTATCTTTGCTTTGCTATATTTATTTTTTAGCGATGACGGTGAATATGAAGACGATTTTTCAGCGGATACAGAAGGGGAATGGGCGGAAGAATGCAATGTGGCCGGTGTTATACTGCAAGGTGATTTATATACTTATGCTACTGGTAATGATGAGGAAGATTATGATATGACATCATCGAATTCTATTGTTTATTATATAGATGAGGCGGAAAAAGATGAGAATATTAAGGCGATAGTTTTAGAGATAGATTCTGGTGGCGGTGGGGCAGTGGCGGCTGAAGAGGTGGAGAATGCTTTGCGGAGAGCGAGTAAACCGACAGTGGCGTTAATTAGAGAGAGCGGAATGTCGGCGGCTTATTGGGCGGCGACTGGCGCGGATGTTATTTTTGCCTCAAAAAATTCTGATGTTGGCAGTATTGGCATTACCATGTCTTATTTAGATAATACGAAATATAATCAGAAAGAGGGCTATACTTATAATCAGTTAAGCACCGGAAAGTTCAAAGATACGTTAGATCCGGACAAACCTTTGACTTATGAAGAAAAGCAATGGTTGCAAGAATATTTAGATATTTTATTAGGAAATTTTGTAGATGTAGTGGCGGAGAACAGAAATTTAGATGTTTCTAAAGTAAGAGTGATAGCTGATAATGGGGACGTGCTAGGTGATGAAGCATTAGAGTTAGGATTAATAGATAGGATTGGCGATATACATGATGTAGAAAATTATTTAGCGGAGGTTGTTGAAGAAGAGGTTGAGCTTTGTTGGTAAAGAAAGAATAATATTAATCTATCTGTTCCGGGCCCAAGTCCTCCTTCGCACAAGGCTACGGAAGATCAAAGAAAGCTACGGCAAGACAAGCAAGCGCAGCTCAAAATATTAATTTACGCGTCGCGGGCCCAAGCGGCCTGAGCTTAATAAAAAAAATATGTCTAA
>JBAZGH010000020.1:16869-17481 GCA_041652935.1 Patescibacteria group bacterium
CGATTGCGGCTTTGAGTGTTTTATTATTAATCCCCACCGCCTTTATCGCCGCCTTAATAGACGACCGCGCCAATACGCAGGAAGAGGCAATTAAAGAGGTAAGCGCGAAATGGGGCGAGACGCAGACCATTGCCGGCCCGCTTTTGAGCGTGCCGTATAAAAAATATATTACCAATAAAGAGGGAAGCGTTGAGGAGGTGATTGTCTACGCGCATTTTTTGCCGGATGAGCTTAATATTAATGGCGAGGTGTTTCCTTCGGAGTTAACCCGCGATATTTACGAGGTTGTGGTCTATAACACAGAATTAAAAATTGACGGGAAATTTTCCCGGCCGGATTTTAGCGATTGGGATATCGCCGCCGGCAATATTGTTTGGGCGGACGCTTTTGTGACTCTGGGCATTCCGGACATGAAAGGAGTGAGCGAGAGCATTGCTTTAAAGTGGAACGGCGCTGACTATCAGTTTAATCCAGGGGTTAAGAGCGGCGATGTGGTGGCTTCGGGCGTAAGCATAAAAGTTCCGGTTAGCGGCGCTAATAATAGTTTTTCTTTAGAACTTAATTTAAACGGCAGCCGCGAGCTTAATTTCGCGCCTTTGGGACGGGAAACTA